>NZ_JBFUFK010000015.1:0-248455 GCF_056403475.1 Rhizobium sp. P2_G9
CCCATCGCGAAGAATGTTCGGCCTCATGTTCCGACACCATTCGAACGGCGCGGGCGCGGACTTCAGGGGAAAATTTGTTCGTCGTCTTGCTTGTCATAGACCCTACTTCTCACGAGTTGGGGTCTCCGGCAAATCCGGCGCGGTTCAGTGAGCGACTTGATCGGGGTGCAGAGTCCTGGCGATCGCCTCACCATGGTTCTCTGGCGATGGACCATGATTTTGGTGTGAGTCGAAGATGTGATCATCGGGTGCCAACGATGGCACCGCATCGGCCAATGCTCTGTTCCGCGTACTATTCGCCGAACTGATTCATCTTGTGACCGCAGACCCGGACCTCGTCTTGGGAGAGTTTGTGCTTCGTCGACAGCGGCGCATTGCGGTCACCCCGAATTGTACCAGCGGTCTCACCGTAGACGATGCAGGGGGCGTTCACCGCCTTGAACAGTTCCATCTGCTGGGCGATGCGGTCCTTCTCGGCTTCGATGTCGCCGTCAAGCCGGGGGCCGGAGACGCCATCGGCTTGAGCCGCGGGAGCACGCTGCTGGGGACCGCCGGGATCAGGAGCTGGTCAGCGGATCGAGCGTCAGCTATTTTGGCGCGGAAACCGAGTTGCGAACGACAAGATCGCAGCGATACTCGACATGTTTCTTTTTCGGGGGCTGGCCCGCGATGATGTCGAGCAGCATTCGAACGGCCAGAGCGCCCATATCGCGATAGGGCAATGCCATGGTCGTCAGGGGCGGCTGGAGGCCCGTCGTGATGACTTGGAAATCGTCAAATCCGATAATGGAGACATCATCGGGCACGCGCAACCCGAGATCCGTGGCGGCGCAATAGACCTGCAGCGCGATTTCGTCATTGCCGCAAACAACCGCCGTCGGTCGGTCTGGATTGCTGAGAATGCGTCGTGCGTTCTCGAAGGCCACAAGCTTGTCGGCAAATATGGCACCCACGCGCCCGGGGACGATCCATTCCTTTCGCACGTCGATGCCGGCCGCCGCCAACCCATCGAAGAATGCGCGGCCGCGAAGGTCGGCCGCCAGGATCAGTTCATTCAGCACCACATAGGCAATCTTTCGGTGCCCCTGCTCGACGAGATGGCGCACAGCATCGAGACCGCCTTGATAGTCGTCTGGCACGATCGAAGGCAAAGCCTGGTCGGGGGCGCTGCAGTTTACCAGGACGGTCGGCGTATTCGGAAATTCCGTCTCCGGCGGTACGTGGCGATGAAACATCGTCACGTAGAATACACCGCCAATGCCATGCTCGCGGAAAATCTGCCAGGCACGCTGCTCCTTTATCGGATTGGCGGAAGTGTTCACCGTCAGCAAAGTATAGGACGTGCCATCCAACGCATCTTGAATACCGCGGACGATGTCGGTTGAAAACGGCGTCGTCGAAACGACATCGGTGATCAAGCCAAGCACATTAGAACGGCTGGTGCGCATCAATCGCGCCGCCTGGTTCGGGACGTAGCCCAGTGTCTCGATCGCCTTCTGCACTTTTTTCTTGGTTTTCGGTCGGATCAAGGCCTCGCCGTTGACCACGCGCGATACCGTTCGATCCGACACGCCGGCGAGTGCGGCAACGTCTTTGATGCTGACCATTCTGTTCCCTCAAGTCTCTGCGCGCAAAACGCTGCTCAGATGCACAGATAGCATCTTAGCAGCGCCTGCGACCATGGGCTCCAGCGGTTCACGCATACCCCTGTTAGCCTTTCACACCCGCGCGGACGAAGGAATCGACGATCCAACGTTGTGCGACTAGAAAGACGATGAGAACCGGCAGGATCGACAGCGACACCGCCGCGATCACTTCCGAAGTGGCCGACGAGTTGCCGACGGGATCACGGATCGACATGATGCCGACGGGCAGCACCATCTGGTCGACCGAGCTCAGGAAAACCAGCGGCATGAAATAGTCGTTCCACGTCATGGTGAAGATGATCACCGAAAGCGCCGCAATCTGCGGTCCTGCCAGCGGCACGGCGATCGCCCAGAATGTCCGGAAATGTCCGGCATTGTCGACGCGTGCCGCCTCGAACAGTTCCTTGGGAAGCGTCAGGAAGAACTGCCGCATCATGAAGATGCCGAACACGCCCGACATGCCGGGTGCGAATGCTCCGGTGAGGCCGGGAACGATGATCGACCATTGGCTGTCGACGAGGCCGAGACCGCGCATCAGCAGAAACAGCGGCACCAACATGGTTTGGATTGGCACCATCAGGGAGACCAATAGCAGGACGAAGAGCGCGTTCTTGAATGGAAATCGGAGCCGCGCGAAGGSGTAGCCGGCGATGGTCGTCGTTGCGACATAGCCGAGCGTCACCGATGTGGCGAGTACGGTCGAGTTCCAGAAGAAGCGGCCAATCGGCACGTCGGAGGCTAGCAGCCGGCGATAGCTTTCCAAGCTGGAATTGAAGCCCGGCAGCCAGCGCGGCGGAAGCGAGAAGGCTTCTGACACCGGACGAAAGCTGGTGGTGAACATCCACAGCAAGGGTGCCACCATCAGCAATGCGCCGAGCCCGAGCACGACGTAGACCATTATTGTACGCAGCCTTGCAAGCAGCGCACGTGTTTCCGGCGAAAGTTTACTGGCCAGCTGACCAGAAGGAGCCAGGTCCCATGAGATGGTCATCGGTCTATTCATAGAAAGCCCACCGCTTGGAAGCGCCGAACTGGATGGCGGTAACGATGACCGTCACTGCGACCAGCAGCAGTGAAACTGCCGAGGCGTAACCCATGTTGAAGGATTTGAAGCCCTGCTCGTAAATGTACATGACCAGACTGCGGGACGCGTCGCCCGGCCCGCCATTGGTCAGCACCACGATAGACTCGAAGACTTTGAAGGCACCGATCGTATTCATCGTCGCCAGGAACAGGATGGTTGGCGAGAGCAGCGGCACGGTGATCTGCCAGAAGGTCCTGAAGCTGCTCGATCCATCCACGCGTGCGGCGTCGTAGTAGTCCTTCGATATGCTCTGCAGTCCCGCAGTCGCGATCAGCATGGCAAAGCCGACATTCTTCCAGATGTCGAGGATGATGACTGACCATACCGCATTGCGCGCGCTCGAGAGCCAACGCACGGGTGCGATGCCAACGAGACCGAGATAGTAGTTGATGACGCCGATGTCGCGCTGAAACAGAAACTGCCAGATGACGGCAACGAAGATCAGACCCACCAGCGACGGGAAGAAATAGGCCGCGCGGTAGGCATATTGCACCGTCTTCGACATATTGCGATTGAGCAGAACCGCAAGCACGATGCCGAGGCCGACGTTGCCGGCCACTGCGAAAACAGCGAAAAAGGCCGTATTGCCGAAGACCTTCCAAAGCCGCCTGTCGGCGACCATCGCTTTGAAATTGTCCAGCCCAACGAAACGTGGACTGCTGAACAGATCATATTTCATGAAACTCAGAACCACCGTGGCGACCATCGGCCCTGCGACGAATACCGCAAAGCCGATCAAGGCCGGGGCGATGAATAGAAGACCCGCGATCGTCTCCTTGCGGTTTTGCGGCGAGAACCAACCCGCCGCCTGATCGTTTGCGATCTTGCTCATGATCAACTCCGTTGGATCTCGGCTTCGAGCTCCTCATGGGCCGCGGCCAACGCATCCTCGGGCGACAGTTCCTCGGTGATGATCTGATCGAAGGTGCGGCCGAGAATGCGATCGAGCGTGTTGAAGAAAGCCGGTGCCGCCACTGGCTTTGCCGTCTTCAACGCCTCGAAGAAGACCGGCGCGCTCTTCGGTGCCGACAGGAAACTCTCCTTCTTCGCCGCTTCCTCGTAGATCGGAATTTGCTGGCCGATTTCCATCAGCGCCGTCACGGTTTCGAGCGATATCAACTGCTTGATCGCTTCGAAAGCCAATTCAGGGTTTTTGGATTGCGGGCTGATGCCCCAGCCGCCGCAGCCGAACACGGTTGCCGCGGTCTCCTTGCGCGGCCAGGGCACGATGTCGAAATCGGTGAAGCCGTTTGCGACCCAGCCGGTCACCGGCCAGCGGCCAGCGCCGACCATGGCGAACCGCCCGGCGGCGAACTGATCATAGACATTGAGCCCGATCGGGTCCGGCGAAACGCCATGCTCGTAGACCAGCGAATGGATGAACTTCGCGACTTCGAGAACCTTGGGGTTGTTCAGGTTGGAATGCTTGAAATCCGGCGTGACCGGATAAGTGCCGTTGGTCAGGTACCAGGGATGGATCGCGAAATTGAACCACGGCAGGCCATAGCCATAGACCTTCTTGTCCCCTTGCCCAGTCGTCAGCTTCTTGGCAATGGCAACGAAGTCATCCCATGTCCAGTCCGGGCGGGGCGGCTCGACGCCCGCCTCCTTGAAGATCCGGGTGTTGTAGTGGATGACCATGGTCTGTGCGCCATTGGGAATCTCGTAGAGTTTGCCATTGACGGTCAGGGCGTCCTTCAGCTTGGCGGGTATCTTGTCCACCAGCGCCGTGGCGTCCGGGTCTGCGGCGATAAGATCGTCAAGCGGCCTTAGCAGCTGCTTGTCGACGGCCAGCCGTACGCCCTCGATGGCGATATTGATGATGTCGGGGGGATTGCCGCCGGCAATCTGGGTCACCAGCTTGTCGGCATAATCAGACCATGACGAGATCGGCGCGATGTTATCCTGCACGGTGACGTTCGGATAGGCCTTGCGGAACCGTTCGAAGGCTTGGCCATAGGCCTTCGCCTCCGACGGATTGCCCCAGTTATAGGTCGAAAGGTGCGCAGTGGTGTCCTTGGCCGGAACACCGGCCAGCGCCCTGATCGGGAACATGGCCGGCATCAGTGCGCCCGTCGCAAGAGCCGTTGTCCTGGCAAGAAAGTCTCGTCTGTTCATGCTCATTTTCTCCTCCTCCAAAGAGCCGATGACGGCCTGTTACTCAACGTGTTGAAACATTCGCGGCCGAGCGCCGGCGTGTCGTCTCCAGCTTCTTTTCGATCTCGACTTCACGCAGTTCGCTATAGGTTCGGAACCGCTGATCGGCGGCGTCGATCTGTGCAGCTTGCTCGGCGGTGAGACGTTCGCGTGCCATCCGTTCGGGCGCGCGATCGCCCGGGGGCGTCGGCAGCCTTTGCTCGACAGGCAGGATGGTGAGTTTGGGAGAGGGAAGGGTCTGGTACCAATAGGCGGTCGAAGCCCAGTCGTCGCTGAGGTGGTTGGCATGGCCATGCTCGATCGTCACGCGAATGCGGTTCTTGAACCGGACGGGATCGGTGAGATGGAAACGATAGGAAACCTGATAGCCGGGCACGATGCTTTCATGGATCACCGAGCCATTCATCAGAAAGGCGTTATTCTGCATTCCCCAGGCGTGGTTGAAATAGTCCTCGGTGCCGGTGCCATGGATCGACGGCGGCCAGGTGTCCTCGTCGACGAAGATCATTTCGTCGCCTTCACCCCACCATGAACCCTGGAAATGCGCGACCGAGAGATTGCAGCCGACATATTGGCCGTGCCCCTCGGTCTCGAGGATGACATAGTTTTCCTTGCCGTCGAGATTGGGAATGTTGGTTTCGGGACTGTTGGTCTGCAGGTTGGGGCCCCAACCACCACACGGGTTCTCACGTCGCCAGGAAGCATGGAAATAGGCGATGTCGTCGGCGAGCGGCGCTTCGTAGCGCTCAAAGTCGATGTAGAAATACTGGCCATAGGGGACATCGTTCTGGTTTTCGATTTCGATAATCGCACGCTTGCCGAAGGGCATCTGGAAGTAACTGTTGAATGCGGCACTGCCGCCGAAGCGGTAGCGTTCCTCCGGCTTGCACGAGACCGAGATCGGCAGCGAGGAAAAGTTGCCTGGCATCGAATGACCGGTGCAGAAGAAGTCGCCGAGCGGAACGAGGACCGAGGGGATTTCCTGGCCGTCCCAATAGATCTTGAGCAATACCTTGCGATAATAGTGCGGATCGGCGACCTCCCAGTTGAGGCCGAGCGCGTTGTGAATTTCGAACACCGGCGCGACCCAATTGCCTGCAGTCGGATCAATCAGACCCGCGCCGAGCACGCGACGGCAGAATTGCGTCATCCAAATATGCGTGATGCAGCCAGGCCCCTCGATTTCGGCGAGGCGAACGGTCGAGTTGGGCGGGATGAGCCAATAGTCCTGGTTCTTGCCCTCCTGATCCCAGCTGGAGAGGCGGCCTGTCCGCGCGTCCTTGACGCGCGCGAGGTCGGCAAGCATCGAATGTCCTGGATTGCTAGTCGTCATTAATGGGTCCCCTTGGTTGAGTGACCGAGACGATTTCCGTCCGGCCCGAAGAAATGAGCGCTCTCTGGCGCAAACCGGAAGTGAAGCAAGGCATCCTCGGCGAGAGCCGGCCCATCGGCCTCCTTGGCGATCAGATCGATGCCCTCGCTCGTCTGCGCATAGATCAGGCGATGCTCGCCGAGATGCTCCTCGAACTGCAGGCGCGCCCGAAGAAAACCCTGTTGCGGTTCGCACAAGACAAGACCTTCCGGTCGCACGCCCAATGTTGCAGGCCCGGAAGTGCCGGCAGGTGCCGGTGTGGCTGCGCCGAGCATACCGCGCGCCACCGATTGCTCGCCGTCGCGCTGGATGGTCACCGGAAGGAAATTCATCTTCGGGCTGCCGATGAAACCGGCGACAAACAGATTTGCCGGCGTGCGGTACAGTTCGAGAGGGGAGCCGACCTGCTCGATCATGCCCTGATTGAGCACCACGATCCGATCGGCCAGCGTCATCGCCTCGACCTGATCGTGGGTCACGTAGATCATCGTCGCATCGACAATCTTATGCAGCTTGGCGATCTCGATGCGCGTCTGAACGCGCAGCGCCGCATCAAGGTTGGACAGCGGTTCATCAAAGAGGAAGAGGCGGGGTTCGCGCACGATCGAGCGGCCGATCGCGACCCGCTGGCGCTGGCCGCCCGACATATCCTTGGGGATACGGTGCAGCAATTCCTCGATCTGGAGCATTTTGGCGGCACGGGTAACGCGCTCATCGATCTCGTTCCTGTCGAGCCCGGCGATCTTCAGACCAAAGGCCATGTTCTTATAGGCCGTCATATGCGGATAGAGGGCATAGGACTGAAAAACCATCGCGACGCCGCGCTCGGCGGGCTCAAGAAGGTTTGCCACTGTTCCGCCGATGCGGATCACGCCGCCAGAGATCGGTTCAAGCCCGGCGATCATGCGCAGCAGGGTGGATTTCCCGCAGCCGGACGGTCCGACGAAAACGACGAATTCGCCGAACGGGATTTCGAGATCGATGCCGCGGATCACGGTCGCCGCGCCATAGGATTTCGAGACGCTCTCAAGGTGTAAATCAGCCATGTTCTCCTCCTCGACCGGTCAGGTGATGCAGTGCTCCAACTGCGGGCTTGCCAAATGTCGACGTCGACAGTAAATATCGACGTCGACATTTTGTCAAGCGCGGTTAGCGAGGCGCTGTCCGCAACAGGAGGAGCGAATGAAGAACAGGGTGGAATTGGATGCAGGGCGGGGATCGCGGTTCGAAATCTGGGCTCGGCAAAAGCCCGGGGAAGCTGGCGTCGAGAAGGGCGAGGAGACGTTCGTTCTGTGTGTCGGCGATTGGGTCGTTTACCGGATCGCGTCGCTGCCGCCCTATTTCCAGTTCTATTCCTATACGCATCATGCCGACGGCCCGCTGACGCTGGAATGGGACGATAACGCGATCGAAATACCGCTGTTCTACAGTTTCGATCCTGCGCAGGTGGCCGAGAAGGGCGTAACTTTCTTGGAAGTTCGCGAGGGTGGCGTCATCGCCCGGCCAAAGGCTGGCTGGCCGGATTGGTACGAAAGCGATCCCAACCGGCCACAGTTGCGGTTCTCACCGTTTCAGGCGTGGATGAACGATCCCAATGGACTGTGTTTCATCGATGGTCGTTATCATCTGTTTTACCAATTCCATACCGTCGAGTCCGAATGGGGGCCGATGCACTGGGGTCATGCCGTCAGTGACGATCTCTATCGTTGGACCCATCTCCCGGTGTTCCTGCATCCGGAACAAAATCTTTGGTCGCTCGGTGCCACAGGTGGAGCATTCTCCGGCAGTGCCTTTGTCGACAAAGATGGCGCTCCAAGCTTCTATTACACGGAGCGCCTGCCAGCGTACGACCTCTTCAAGGACTACAAGGAAGTGCAGAAGAAGGTCGCGCCGTCTAACGACATGCTTYGCCCCGACGCCAACCGTTTGGTGCTCGTCGACGGTGCTCCTGGGAGCGCTCATGACTTCCGCGATCCCAAGGTCTGGTACGACGTCCAACGCCAAGCATACCGAATGGTGCTTGGAGCCGCGATCGACGGCGACCCCGCGGTGTTGCTATATGGTTCCGAGGACGGCAATGATTGGCAATTCCTGTCGGTCCTCTATCGCGCCCCCGAACATTTCCGGCGGCACGGCGCGCGTTGCGTCGAGTGCCCGGACTTCTTCGAACTCGACGGCCGGTTTGTGCTTGTGATGGGTTTCGTCGGCTACACCGAGCCGGAGACTGGACGCCACAATCTCCTCTACGCTCAAGTCGGCAATTTTGCAGACGACCGCTTTAAGCCCCTATCCGAGGAGCTACAGGAACTGGACTTCGGTACGGATTTTTATGCGATGCAGAGTTTTCGGGCAAAGGAGCGCCAGATTGCATTTGCCTGGCTCTTCAATTGGGAATTCCGCAAGCCCGCCGGTTCGCCTTACAGCGGCGAAATGTCCCTGCCGCGCGTCCTCGGCCTCGATGCCCAATCGCACCTGACAATGATGCCGGAAGAGGGCTATCAGCGCCTGCGCTCACGCGCGCTTACGCAGACCGCGCCCTATCAATTCGCATGCGAACCCGATCGTCCGATTGAATTATCGTTGGCAGGCAATCTGGATGGAATTCAGATCACCGGGCAGAGCGTAGGTGGAGAGAGCTTCAGGCTGACGCACATCTCGGGCAGACTCGAACTAACGGTCGCCGAGGATACAGGTGATATCAGGTACCGTTCAGCACCACTAACGCTCGAACAGCTGACGCTGTTTTTCGACCGCGGAGTCGTCGAGGTTTTTGCGAACGGCGGCGCGGTCTGCGGCACACGTCGTACCTACAAGATCACAGGGCTCACTTCGCTCGAGCTGGTGCCGGCCGAGCCCTTCCACATCGAAACCTGCGAAGCGTGGAACTGTAACTCCGCGTGGGCGTGAATAGCGTGGGCGCCGACTGATTGATTTCAGTGCTCTTTTGTTCCAAGCTGATGTGCTTGATCCCCTCTGCCACCATCTTTTTCGGTTGGCTTTCGAGGTGTAGACCGTCCCCTGTTCCTCGGCCGTCCAGACGCCACCGTCTTATCTTCGCCGCCTCAGTTGGCCGGCGCGCTGGTTCCGAACAGGCCGCGCACAAACGCCAACGCCTTTGGCACCGCATCGGCTTTGGCATCCGCATTGGCCTCGACGCTCTGGCGCTTCTTGCCGGGATCGTCGAAATCATGGGTGGCCCCGGGATAGATCGTAATCGCAGTATCGGCGCCGAGCGCATGAGCGGCATCGACGAGCCGCCTGCAATGGGCGGCCGAGACCTCTTCGTCATTGTCGCCGCTGAAGACTCGCACAGGCGCATAGGTCACGAAGCGATTGTCGAACACGCCATGCAGGCCGCAGGCCGGATAGAAGGCGATGCCGCCGAGAAAGCCGTTCTTCGCCTCCAGTCCGACAGACTTCAGCGTTACATCGGCCATGCTGGCAAGCGTGGCGCTGCCGCCATTGGACCAGCCCTGAAGGGCGATGTGCTGTCCGTCGATATCGGGCCGGGTGCGCAGATAGGCGAGCGCGGCATAGGCATCGAGCGGACGTACTGTAACCTCGTTCACAGCCTCGGGACGGTCGTCATAGGAATGAATTGGAAAGCCGCTGGCAAAACCGCGCGGTCCGAAACTGTCTACCAGCAGTGCTGCATAACCGTGATCCGCCCAGAAGCGGCCCCAGAACACGTGCCGCTTGGACAGGGTCGTTGCATCGTAAATCCCGTGGGCGGCGCTGGAATAGGGGCCGGCGCGGCCGTGCATCAGGACCATCGCCGGGATGCGGCCGGTAAATTTTGGGGGAAGGAACAAGTATCCGACCAGGTCCTGGCCGTTCGGTCCGGGAAAATGAATCGTCTGAGGCAGGCTTTGCTTCTCAGCGCTCAATGCCTCGGCGCCAAGCACCGAGAGCATGAAGAGGCAGGCGGCAGCGACAAAGGAGAACAAGCGGAACATGCAATGACTCCAGGAAGGCGCGGCCATCGCCGCGAGCCCGTATGGTCTCGGGTAAAGTCGACCAAATCATGTCCGGCCCGGGCACTTATCCGCAACGCAATACGCGGTCGGTTCTTCAACGTCATCGATCTCGTCAATCGGCTGGATGTGTAGGCACACGGCGGCAAGCGGGGACGCATTGCCGATCATCGCACCCGTCTCGACTTCATTATCCTCGATGAGCCCGGCTACCCGTCATTCGCCCAAGCGGGAGCGCAGCTGCTGCCCCAGCGGATCAGCAGGCCCTTATGAGCGCACCTCCATCGGCGTCAGCACCAACCCGGCATTCGGTGAATAGCCGGCATGCATGTCGCGTTCATATTGCAACGGCACTTCCGAAATTTTCACAAGCCAGAGTCTGGTGATCACTCCGGACATGTCGGGGCTTTGATGACCATCATGTCGATATGCTTGTGTTCCGGATCAGTGGCAGCAATCGATCGCCCTGACGCTCAATCTCCGCAAGGTAAGGCGTATCGGACAGCACGAAATGTGTGATGCCGGCGTCCTGATATTTGCGCAGTGAGCGGGCGACGTCTTCGGCTGAACCGACCAGCCATGTTGTGCCCGCGCCGCCGCCACCGAACTTCCCCGGTGCGGTGTAGAGATTGTCGTCCAGCACGTCTCCGCGCGCGGCAAGATCCAGAAGGCGGCGCTGGCCAACCGCTACCGACTGACGATGGTCCTGCCAGCTGCCGGCTTTGCCTTCGGCCATCCTGGCGACCTTTGCTTCCGCATCCGCCCAGGCCTCGCTCGTCGTGTCCCGCAACAGGGTCGTGATCCTGAGGCCAAATTCCAGTGGCGCGATGTCGCGGTCGAGCGTCTTGGCGAGTGTCTTCAACCGCTCTATCCGCTCCCGGATACCGTCGAGAGGTTCGCCCCAGAAAAGCTGGACGTCAGCCTCCGTGGCAGCCACCCGCTCGGCCGCGTCCGAGGCGCCGCCGAAATAGAGTTTCGGATGCAGCCGCTCGCCGCGGCGTTCCAGCCTCGGCGCGACCGTGGACCCGGCGACTTGGAAATGCTCGCCGGTGAAGGTGACATTCTCCTCGGTCCAAAGACGGCGGATCAGGCGCATGAACTCCTTCGTCCGGGCGTAGCGGTGTGCCTGGTCGCCTTCGTTGTCACCGTAGGCGGCCAGCTCGTCCTGGCCGGACACAACGTTGACCCGCACGCGCCCGCCGCTCAACTGGTCAAGCGTGGCGGCAGAAGCGGCAAAGTGTGCAGGCTTCCAGTAGCCGGGACGGATGGCGATCAAGGGCTCGAACGTGGTGGTTCGCGCGAGAAGCGCGGTCGCGATGGTGAATGTATCGGGGCGACCCCAGCCGGTGCCGATCAGGGCACCCTTCCAGCCATGCTCCTCTATGGTCCTGGCATGCGCCGTCAGGGTGTCGAGGCTGTTATGGTCTTCCGCTGCAACGTCTCCGCGATGGCCCGCTTTGACGTCGTTGGGGATGTACCAGAGGAATTCGGAATGACTGCTCATGTTCACGCCAACCTGCGTCCAGGATCGTTGGTCGTCAAGCTGGCTGTTCGACCGTGGGAATATCTTGCGAGCCTGGCTTGCCGCCATCGCGCGCAAGCCTCGCCGCTGCCCGCTGAAAGGCGGCATTGAGCGGCGTCGCGACGCCGTGAAGCCGCCCGAGACGCACGATCTCGCCGTTCAGATAGTCGACTTCGCTCGATGTGCCGCGTACGAAGCTTTGCCATGTCGATTGCTGGCCGGGACCGGGTCCGCTACGCCTGACCTGCCAGCCGGAAATGTCGATCCCACGCTCCGAAGGGGCTGCAGGGTCGTAGCCGGCGGCAAGCAGGACATGTCGCGCTTCGACCGCCAGCTCGGTTGCGGCTTGTGCGCGGGCCTCCGGTGGGCCGGCGAAAAGCTCGATGGCGTTGGCGACATTGTGCTGCAGCTTGGCGGCCTTCCAGCGGCGAATGTCCGGGCGGGCTTCGGCGAGGTATCCCGCCTTCGTCAGGTCGGAAACGATCGCCGTTGCCGTATCATCGAGGCCTTCAGGGTAGCGTCCGAGCGTGACGACGCCGACATTCGGCGCGGCATCCACGGCGACCTCGCCGGTCACGGTGTATCGCGCGGGGACGAGGATGCTGGCGGCATAGACGCGGGCGAAGCGCCGGAGCGCGATATCCTCGGCCGCCAGCCCGTTCTGAAGCGTCACCAGCGGCAGTTCCGATGCGAGGCCAGCGAGGCCCGCGGGGTCTGCGCCTTCGACGTCGCGCCAAGCCCAGAAGTCGGTGGCGGCTTCGACATCCTGCGCTTTGACCGTCAGGATGAGGATGTCGTCTGGCCTGAGCGCCGGTGGGGTTCCGGTGTCGATCGCGTTGAGCCGAACGATGCGCGTCTCGTTCGGGCGGCGATAGGACAGGCCGTTTCGAGCGATGTGAGCGATCTGCGCGCCACGTCCCACCAGAATATAGGGGATATCCGCGGTCTCGAACTCGGCGGCGAGGCTTGCGCCCACCGCGCCTGCGCCAATGATGATGTAGCGTGTCATATGTGTCTGCCAGGATCGAGATTGATTGCAGGCGGTTGCCAGCGCTTCACGCGGACTTCAGGATTTGCAGTTCTGCCGGATGCCGTACCACGGCAGCCTTCTCTCGATTCCACCGGTCGAAGGCGGCGCGGCCGAGCATCGATATGCATGTGTCCTCCTGTGGAGCGTGGACGAGCACGGCCTGAATGTCGCGAAAATGCCGTTCGAGCCCCAGGTCGGAGCCCAGGCCGGGATTGCCAAGGCCGCGCACAGCAATCTGGACCGCATCGCGCAACTGCCGCCCGGCAGTCAGGCGCGCCCGCACAAGTCTTTCCGGATTGCCCAAGCCGGTTCTGAGGGTGTCGAAAATGATCTCCCGGGCACCGGAGACGAGGAGGTCGATTTCGCCCGAGAGCGTGACGAAGCGCTCCGTGCGGGCGATCGGGTGGCCCAGATTGGTCGGAACCCGTTCATGCGCGAAGCGGATGAACGCCTCCTGCGCGGCTTCGGCCACACCGAGATAGATCGCCGTCAAGGCCAAAGTCATCGCCGCATGCGCCCGATTGTCCTGCTGGGCAACAGACGGATCGACGAGTTCCAGCACGTTTTCCGCCGGAATCGCCACGTCCGTATATTCGACGTCATGCGAACCCGTGGCGCGCATGCCGAGGCTGTTCCAGTTCTCGATCACGTGAATGCCGGGCAGTCCGTTCGGCACGACGAAGGTTCCGACCCGGGCCGGCGTTTCGTCGGTATGGGCCCAGACCAGAAAATGAGTCAGGCCGTAGGCGCCGGTGACGAAACGCTTGCGACCCGTGATCGACCAGCCGTTTGCGGTGCGACGGGCGCGGGTTGCCGGCAGGCCGCCGCGCGCGGGCGAGCCGAGTTCGGGCTCGACCCGGGCGGCATTGAGCAAGAGCGGCCGCTGCCTGCCTTCCGCCAGCAGGCGATTGTAGAGGCCCTCCGGCAAATGGCCTTTCTCCGCCTGGACAAGATGGCTGAAGATGGTCATGGCGCTGATCAGCGCGACCGACGGGTCGCCCCGTCCCAGGGCCGCCAGGATCTCGGCGGCGTCGTAAAGCGTGCCTCCATCGCCGCCGTGGCGGGTGGCGACAGTGCTTGAGAGCAGGCCATATTCATGAACGGCATTGATACCTGCCCAGGGAAACTGACCTGTGCGATCCGCCTCGGGAGCGTTGTCCGAAAGTACCTGTTGAGCCGCGTCGAGCGCGCTTTTGTCGTAGGGCATGTCGTTCAAGCCTTCTGATTATTCCAGCAGCGTGTCGGCGTGGTCGGGACCCGCGCCGCTCCCTTGTCGGCGGTCCAGCCGGGAGGATCAGGCGGCCGCCGATTTCTTGAGCGCTTCCCGCTCGCGAATGCCCTCCCGCACCAGCGGCAGGATGTAGCGGCCGTAATCGACCGCGTCGTTGAAATTGTCATAGCCGCGGATAGAGATGAGATCGGCGCCGAGATCGATGTAATCGAGGATCGAGTCCGCGATGGTGCGCGGCGATCCGACCAGCGCGGTGGTGGCGCCGGCGGCGTTGGTCGCGGTGACCGTCGGATACCACAGGGCGCGGTCATGCACATCGCCGCGCGCGGCTATGTCGAGCAGCCGCTGCGATCCGACATTGGCAGGGCGCGCTGCTGAAAGTGGCGAGCGCGAGAGGCCCTTCTCTCGGTTGTCCTTCAGCTGGTCCACGACCTTATGGGCCTTTTGCCATGCCAGTTCGTCGGTCTCGGCCACGATCGGGCGGAAGGTAACCCAGATGCGCGGGCGATCCGTCCGGCCCGCTTTGGCAGCTTCGGCATAGACCCGGTCGATCTGTTCCTTCGTCTCCTTGAGGGGTTCGCCCCAGAGGCCGAAAATATCGCCGAGCGCGCCGCCGATCCGGTAGGCGGCATCAGACGAGCCGCCGAGCGAAATCGGGATGGTTCCATGCGTGGGGCGCACCGCGCTGCGGAACTGCTTGAACTGATAGTGCTTGCCATCGAAATCGAAGGGTTCTTTCGACGTCCAGGCCAGGCGCAGGATGCGGATATATTCTTCCTGGCGTTCATAGCGCTCCTCCTTACTGAGGAAATCGCCTTCGCGCGCCTGCTCTTCGTCATTGCCGCCGGCAATGAAGTGGACCACGACACGCCCGCCGCTCAGCTGGTCAAGCGTTGCCAGCGATTTGGCCGCGACCGTCGGATAGACGGTGTTCGGCCGCAGCGCGACGATGATTTTCAGGTTCTTCGTATGCGCCAGCACAGTGGCGCCGAGCGTGAAGGGGTCGAACGATGACGAGGAATAGGGCAGCAGGGTATAATGGAAGCCATAGTCGTCGAGCGCGCGCGAATACCGCTCCAGATAGCGGGGATCCACAGGCGCGTCGGGAATTGGGTTGAGGTCGTTCGATGCGTTGGGAAAGCTGACGCTGATGAATTCCGCGGTCATCGTGGGCTCCTATGGGTTGCCGTATATTTGTTGCGACATTGCTGCGCGGCAGCGCAGAGAGGAAGACTGGTCTTTCTTTATTTAGCAAAACTATAGAAAATGATCCTTGATTGCCACCCCTAAATTGGTTGTGTCTGACAATTCTGCAGCACGCTCACCATGACGGAGACCATCCCAGTGCGGGCGCAACGGTCTCGGTTAGATCGCCCAGCAGGCGCAGGTTTTCGGCCAGACCGAAGGCGGGTGGCAGGAACAGGACGACCTCGTCGGCTGCCGCCAGGCCCGGATCGGCGAACATGTCCTCGATCACCTGATCCGGCGTGCCCTGGAAGACCGGCGAAATCTGCGCCCCGGCGGGCTGCGCCGGCGGGGCAAGCGCACCCTTCGGACGGGAAGCGGCAATGCCGAGCGTGCGGCGCTCAAGGTCATAGGCGGCATATTTCTCGCGGAGCTCTGCGGTCGTGCCAACCAGGATCGAGGCGGCGACCACGACCGGTGGCGGCTCGCTGTCCCATATCCTGCGCCAGGTGCTGCGATAGGCCTCGATGATGCGGGCCTGGTATTGCCCGAAGCTCTCGTCTTCCGCGTGGTCGTGCTGGACGGTGCCCGAGATCAGCCCGATCCCGAGTTCGGCGGCCTGTATCCCTGAGCCAAGGCTGGCCGAGCCCTGCCGGATGCGGGAGCGCAGGGTAGGGCTGTGTGGCGTCACCCGCAGTTCGGCGCCCTTCGGCGCACCCTGACCCGGTTCGGTGACGGTATGCAGGACCTCGCCCGAGATCGCGGCGAGGAAACGCGCCTGACGGTGTTTCGCCTCCGTGCGGGCATCGGTGTCGACCGTGCCGAAGACGGCGTCGAAGGCCGCATTGGCGCCGGTCGAGATGGCGAGCTCCAGGCGGTCGTCGATCAGCAGGTCCGTCGTACCCGCCGCCTCGGCGAGCAGGATCGGGTCCTGGTAGCGCATCGGAATGACCGCTGACCCAAGCGTGATGCGCCTGGCATGCTGGCCGGCCGCGGCGAAGAAGGGCAGCGGCGAAGACAGGTAATGATCGAAATGCCGTTGATAGGCCCAGCCCGACTGGTAGCCCAGATGCTCGGCGGCCTTGTACAGTTCGATGCCGTCGCGTAGCCCTTGGGCTGCGCCGGCGTCGTCGTTGAAGGACACCCGGGTGTTGAAGCCGAGCCGCCTTTTCGGACGGAACGGCTGGGGCTCGGTTCTGGCAGGTGCGGTCATGTTCATGCGATCTGTACCTGATTGACGGTCCGCCGGGGTTGCGGCCTTGGTACGCCGGCGACCGGGGCGGCGCCCGACGGGATCGATTTCAGCAGCGATACGGTATAGGGCTGCTGCGGGTTGTCGAAGATGTCGCTGACGCGCCCCTGTTCGACCACGCGTCCGCGATACATCACGGAGACGGTGTGCGCGAGCTGGCGCACCAGCGCCAGGTCATGGGACACGAAGATATAGGTCAGGCCGAGATTGGCCTGCAGCGACAGCAGCACCTCGACGATATCGGCCTGGACGCTGACATCGAGCGCGGAGGTGGGTTCGTCGAGCACGATCACATCGGGCTTGAGGACCAGCGCCCGGGCAATCGCCACGCGCTGGCGCTGGCCGCCCGACAAGGCTTCGGGCTTGCGGGAGAGCAGATGCTCCCCGAGCCCGACATCGGCGAGCGCCCGGCGGACCTGCTCGGCCCGCTCTTCGCGGGTTCCGATCCCGAACCGGTCGAGCGGCTCGCGCACCAGTTGCTCGATCTTCCAGGTCGGGTCGAGCGAGGTGAAGGGATTCTGGTAGACGAACTGAAGCTGGCGCCAGACCGCGCGCAGCGACCCCTGCGAGCGGCCGGTGAGCTGTTCTCCCGCCACCGAGATCTTGCCGCTGTCGGGCTGGTCCAGCCCGAGCAACAGCCGGATGGTCGTCGTCTTGCCCGAGCCCGACTCGCCGACGAGCGCATGCGTGGTGCCGGCCGGAACGCTGAACGACACGTCGTCGACGGCCGTTACGGCCCTTCCGTCGACCGCAAAAGTCTTGGTGATGGCGCTGACCTCTATCTTCGGAGCCTTGCCCGTGCCGGCGTCGAGCAAACGGAAACCGAGATCGCGCAGGCGGGCATAGCGGTCCGGGTTCAGGGCCGGAACGTCGGCATGCAGCTTCCTCGCATAGGCAGAGGCGGGCGAGGAAAAGACGGTCGCCGTACTGCCCGCCTCCTGCACCACGCCGTCCTTCAGCACGACCAGCGAATCCGCCCGCTCGGCGGCAATCGCCAGGTCGTGGGTGATAAGCAGCAGGCTGATATCCAGCTCATGCTGCAATCGCGACAGCAGGTCGAGAATGCGTTTCTGGATCGTGACGTCGAGCGCCGAGGTCGGCTCATCGGCGACCAACAGCGACGGACGGGGGAGAACGGCAAGCCCGATCAGCACGCGTTGCAGCATGCCGCCGGACAATTGATGCGGATAGGAGTCATAGACGCGCCGGGGATTGTCGAGCCCGACTTGGGCAAAGGCCTCCAGAATGCGCTCCTTGCGGATCGCCTTGTCGGGCTCGTCGAGGAGTGCAGCGGCTTCCATCGCCTGGGCGCCGATCGTCCGCACCGGGTTGAGCGCATTGCCGGGGTCCTGCGGAACAAAGCCGATGGCCCGCCCCCGCAGCGGCCGGAAACGGCGCTCGGGAAGCGCCAGCAGCTCCTGGCCGTCAAACTCTACGCGGCCAGCCGCATGCCCGCGGCCCGGCAGTAGCCGCAACAGCGCGCGGGCGATGGTCGACTTGCCCGATCCGGACTCGCCGATGAGTGCGAGGCTTTTGCCACGGCCCAATTCGAAGCCGACATTCCTGACGACCTCGTTCGGCCCATAGGAGACGGACAGGCCGTCGACCCGGAGAAGGCTGGCGGGTGGCTGCGGCTTCGGTCCGGCGGTGCCGGCGCGGAAAAGGGTCGTGCTCAGTCTGTCTTGCGTAACCATCGGCTGATCCTGTTCACAGAGAGGACGGTGGCGATCGTGACGAAGGCGGGTGCGTAGACCAGCCATGGCCATTTGGGATAATCCTTGCCGATCGAGATCAGCAGGCCCCAGTCGGAGGCAGGCGGCGGGTCGCCGTAACCGAGGAAGGCAAGGCTGGCGATCACCAGGATCGAATCGCCGAAATAAAGCACGGCGAGCGGCAGCACCGAGAGCGACGCATTCGGCAGGACGTGACGCCAAAGGATATGCCAACGCGAGCCGCCCAGAAGGTACGAAGACTCGACGAACGTCGCAGCCCGCGTCTTGATGACCTCTGAACGCATGACGCGGGCGAAGACGGCGACCGCCGAGACCCCGGTTGCGATGGCGGCATTGGTGGTGGCGAAGCCGATCGCGGTGACGACGATGACGGCAAGCAGGAATTTGGGGATCGCCAGCAGGACGTCGACGAGCCGGGCGAGTGTGGTGTCCACCCGGCCGCCGAGAAATCCAGCCAGGAGGCCGATAATGCCGCCGGCGACAACACCGATGGCAACGGCAATCAGCGCGCTCGACACCGAAGAGGCCGTGCCATAGACGACGCGGGTATAGAGGTCGCGCCCCAGATGGTCGGTTCCGAACCAGTAAGCAAAACTGGGCGCCATGAGCTTGTGCGCCGGCACGCCGTTGATGGGATCATGGCTGGTGAATAGGCCCGGCGCCAGGGACCAGGCGATCACAAGCGCCACGACCGCAAACGACAACGCCACGCTCACCGGCACGCGCAAAGCCGTCAGTCTTTTGGTCGCCGTGATGCGGGCGTTAAAATAGTCGGAAGCCATGCTCATGACGTCACCGCCCCGGAAACGCCGGCGGAGCTTTCGTCAGCGGTGGTTGGGGTACGCCCGGGTGCGCCGACAAGCTTCACGCGCGGATCAAGCAGCGGGTAGGTCAGGTCCGCAATCAGGTTGACGACCACAAAAACCACGGCCGCCAGCGAGACGATGGCTTGCAGGACGGGCAGGTCCTGGCTGCTCACCGAGCGCTGCACGAGGCTGCCGATGCCCGTGCGTCCAAACACCGTCTCGGTGATCAGTGAGCCGCCGAGCAGTTCGCCGATGGTCAGCGCGATCACGGTGACGACGGGAAGGGAGGATGGCTTGAGCAGATGCCTGGTGAAAAGGCGCATCTTGCTCAGCCCGCGACTACGCGCGACGGCAGCATATTCCTGCCCCGATTCATGATCTAGATTGGCAATCAGCACCTCGGCGATCTGGGCGGAGATCGGGATGCCGAGCGTGATTGCCGCGAAAACGGTGGCCCAGAAGCTGTCCGGCTCGATCACCCGGAAGAAGCCGAGCTGGAAGCCGAAGACGTGAATCAAAATCAGGCCCAACACGAAATTGGGGACCGACAGGAACAGTGACGGAAAGCCCCGTAGCAGGCCCTGGCCGAAGCGCTTGGGGACGAACCGGGTTCCGTAGGAGATCGTCACCGCCAGCACCAGTGCGACGAGGAGGCCCGAAACCGCCAGGACCAGCGTCGAGGGCAATACTTCGCCTATCAATGTCGCGACCGGCCGATGCGATCGCATGGATATGCCGAGGTCACCGGTCAGGAAGCTGGACAGGGACGACCAGAGCTGGACAAGCACCGGCTTGTCCAGGCCCTGGGCGGCGATGATCTCCTTGATCTCGTCCTCCGTAAACCCGCTCTGGGGGTTGCGGAGGACGTTGGTGATCGGGTCGCCCGGCAGGATACTGACGACGACGAAGGTGAAGACATAGGCCAGCAGGATCACGATGACCGCCTGGACGAAACGCTTTGCGGCGTAGCTTCGGTAGGCACTGTTCATGCCGGTCGCCCTCCTCACATTACACGGTGGTTTTCGTGGCCGTGTAGTAGCTGGCATAGGCGACGCCGTTATAGGTCACGCCCTTGAGGTTCGGAGACTGCACGTAGATGCGCTGGACGATCTGCGTTCGCGGGATGAAGTAACCCTGTTCGAGGACGTATTTCTGCAGCTCGTCGAGAAGCGGCTTGCGGATTTCGACGGAGCCCGCGCCGGCAATCTTGTCGCGCAGGTCGTTGAGCGTCTTGTCCCGCTCATCGAGGGCGAACCAGTTCTCGCCGTTATTGGCATTGGTCAGGATGCCGGCGACGGTGCCGGCGTCGATGAAGCTGCGCGTCACCTCGTAGGCCGGCACGGCCGGGCCGCCATACTTGACCTTCTCGCCGAACGTGACGACGTCGTAGGCCCGGATGCTGACTTTCCAGCCGATCTTGCCGAGCTGCTGGGCGATGAGCTCATCGACCGATTTCGACGTTGCCAGGTAGGGATTGGAGTTGAGAGCCAGCTCCAGCGGCTTGCCGTCCTTGGCGCGGATGCCGTCGGCGCCCTTGACCCAGYCGGCCTCATCAAGGAGTTTTTCCGCCTTGCTGGGGTTGTAAGCCAAGAGATCGCTATGGTCGGTCGCGCCAGGCACGTTGCTCTGAATGAGCGACGTCGCCAGTTTCCAGTCGGGTGTATAGACGGTGTCGATAATCTCCTGGCGATTGATGGCGGCCTGCAGAGCCTGACGTACTTTCAGGTCGTCATAGGGCGCGAGCTTGGTATTGATTGCCCAACCGTTGACGAAACCGAGATAGCGCGGCGTCGCGATGACGAAGCCCGCCTCCTTGAGGGACTGCAGCTCTTGCGGCGAGGCGTTGTAGGCGATATCGGCCTGACCGGACTGGACGGCGGCGACGCGCAGTGAGGGCTCGTTGACCAGCTTATAGGTGATCGTGTCGAGATGGGCCGGTCCAGTATGCCCGACGGCCGCCGGCCCCCAATTGTAGTCCTTGCGCTTGACCAGTTTGACGAAATCGCCGTCCTTCCAGGAATCGACCACATAGGGACCGCTGCCGGATGTTTTGCTCAGGTCCGCCTGGTCTGTGGCGGGCTGCGCGATGGTTTTGGGAGAAATCAGGATCGAGCCATGGTAGCCGAGCGTCGGGATGAAGCCGAGCGTCGGCTTCTTGAAGAAGACCTTCACCGTGGCCGCATCAACCGCCTGGGAATGATCATAGGTCTTCGGGAACAAGCCGATCGGGTTGATGCCCTCCTTCTTGCGGCCGGCATACCAGATGTCGAGATTGGCGACCACCGCCGATGCATCGAGCGGGGTTCCGTCGGAGAAAGTCACGCCCGGCTTGAGGTGAAGCGTAAATTCGGTCGCCTTGTCGTTCTGTTCCCAGCGCTCGGTGATCCAGGGGCTGACCTTGCCCTCGGCATCGACATAGATGAGCTTATCGGTCACATGGCCCCAGATATGGCCCTGGAAGCTGGAGATGGCGCTGTTGTTCGGCACCCAGGTATCGCCCAGCGAATCAATCAGGAAGATGATGTCGCCGCCCTCGGCCGGGTTGTCTGCGGCCAGGACCGGGCTGAACCCCACTGAGCTGACCACAGAGGCGGCTGCCAGCGCGGAGGTGGCAGCCAGCAGGCGGCGCCGTGAAAGAGAAAGCGTAAAATTGCAGTCGGTCATGATGCGGTCCTGTCTTGGTTGCCGAGCGGATCATGATGCACACCCTAGCATGGAAAATCGGAAGAGAAAGACAGGTTATTCTTTTTACACTAAATTTATAGATTTTATTTTCAAGGCCCGGATGATGTGGGGAATCGACTTTTCCGGGCTGGTGGGATCTGGACAATGCGGTTTGCTACAACTCTAAGGTCGATTGACCGATTGGGAAGCCGCCGGATCATTCATGCTCTCGCTCCCCTGGCTAGAGGGTTGGTGATCATCCGCGAACCGCATTTCCTGGAGAATCCGTACCGGCGGCAGCTCGCCATCGAACCGCTCGACCTCGACCCGGGTAAGCTGTCCGGTGCAGGCCTGCGCCAGCTGGGAAGTTCCGATATCGCGGGTGAGGATGTTCGGGTTACCGTGGATGCACATGGCCTTGCCGGCGCTCGGATCGTCCGGTTCGAACCATGCCCCCGTGGCGAGCTGCATCACCCCCCGCCGGACGCTTTCGCTGAGGATAGCCGCCGCCAGGCAGGCGCCGCGCGCGTTGAACAGCCTGACAATGTCGCCATCCGAGATGCCCCGTTCGGCAGCATCGGCCGGGTTGATGCGAATGGGTTCCCGCCCTTTGATCTTGGTCGAGCGGCTGAACTCGCCGTAGTCCAGTTGACTGTGCAGCCGCTGGTACGGCTGATTGCAGACCAGATGGAGCGGATAGGCGTTTTCATCGGCCGCTGCTTCCGCCCTAGGCGGGTACCATCGCGGATGACCACGGCAATCGTCATAGCCGAAGCTGTCGATCACCTGCGAAAAGATCTCGATCTTGCCGGACGGGGTTGGCAGCGAGGCTCCGACCGGGTCCTCTCGAAAGGCGCTCGCCGGGCCGCCATCGTCGGGTTGAAGCGGCAGCAGCAGCTCTCCGCGTTCCCAGAATGTCTCAAAGTCGGGCGCCTCGTGCCCGCTTGCCGCGAGCGCCTGGCGCGTCGGCTCGTAGAGCAGAGCAAGCCATTCCCTGCTTGTCCGATTTTCGGTGAATGCCTCGAATGTGCCAAGACCCTGCGCTATTGCCGAGAAGATCTCATAATCGTCCCGCGCTTCGCCGACCGGCTCGATCAGCTTCTTCATCGCGATCATCAGCGGGTCGCCCTGGGCCGCGCCGATATCGTCGCGCTCGAGCGTCGTCGTGGCAGGCAGGACGATGTCGGCGTGGCGTGCCGAAGACGTCCAGGCTGATTCATGGACGATGATCGTATCGGGCCGCCTGAATGCCGCCCGCAGCCGGTTGAGATCCTGGTGGTGGTGAAACGGATTGCCGCCCGCCCAATAGACGAGCCGGATATCGGGATAGTGGAGCGCTTGGCCGTTATAGTTGAATGCCTGGCCAGGATTGAGCAGCATATCGGCAATACGTGCGACAGGAATGAAATCCGAAACTGAGTTCCGGAATTGCCCGAAGGTGGGCAGGGGAACGGCGAGCTGCCGTTTGCCGGTATTGCCCAAGGCTCCCAGAGAATACGAATAGCCGCCGCCGTCCAGCCCCATCTGTCCGAGCATGGCGGCCAGCGTGATGCCCATCCAGACCGGCTGCTCGCCATGGTCGGCGCGTTGCAGCGAATGGCTGACGGTGACCAGCGTCCGGGAGCCTGCCATGGCTCGCGCCAGATCCTTGATGACGTCGGAGCCGATGCCGCAGATGCCGGATGCCCATTCCGGCCGCTTTTCCACGCCATCGGATCGGCCGAGGAGATAGTCCTCGAAACGCTCATAGCCGACTGTATAGCGGTCGAGAAAACCGCGATCGTGCAAGCCTTCGCTGACCAGCACATGCGCCAGCCCGAGCATCAGCGCGACATCGGTGCCGGGCAGGATCGCCAGCCATTCGGCATTTGCCTCTGGGAGGAAATCATCGCGCAACGGGCTGACGAGGACGAAGCGCGCGCCGCGCGCGGGCACCCTTGAGCCTGTCCGGCACGATATGCTGGCTGTTGCCCCCGCCATGCACATCCGCATTCTTGATCGCCATGCCCCCGAAGGCGACGACCAGTTGGGTGCTCCGCTCGATCGCGTCCCAGGTAACGCTCTTGCGCTCGAAATGGTCGTAGGGTCCGAGCACATGCGGAATGATCACCATCGCCGCACCGGAACTATAGGTGTTGACGGATTTCACATAGCCGCCCAGCAGGTTCAGGAAGCGGTGAACCTGGCTTTGCGCATGATGGAACCGTCCGGCGCTGGCCCAGCCATAGGACCCTCCGAACACGGATCGGGGTCCAAAGTCCCGATAGACGCGCCGAAGTTCATTGGCGACAAGGTCGAGCGCTTGCGGCCAGCCGATTTCCACAAAGTCGTCTTCCCCGCGCTTCTGCGCATTGCCGAGCTTTCCTTCAAGCCAGCCGCGCCTGACCGCCGGCCGCCGGATGCGCACAGGGCTGTCGGCAATCGCAGGCAGGTTGCCCAGCAAAGGCGAGGGATTCGGATCGTCGGGATGGGCGCGGATCTCCAGTTTTCCGTCCCGATGGCGGCCGGAGAACGCTCCCCAATGTGAGCTATGGGTCTTGAACATAGTCATGGCGCGGTTTCCGGACACAAAATCCTAGCCGGGCAAGATCTTACCCGGATTCATGATCCCCCTAGGATCGATGGCGTTCTTGATCACGGCCATAAGGTCGACGGCATCGCCGTGCTCCTGGCGGAGATAGGCAATCTTGCCGGTGCCGACGCCATGCTCTCCGGTCGAAGTGCCGCCAGCCGAGATCGCATATTGCACCATCTTTTTATTGATGGCCGCGACCTCTTCGATTTCCTGCGCATTCGCTGGATCGACGGCAAAGACGACGTGATAATTGCCGTCGCCGACATGGCCGAGGATAGCCGCCGGAACGGGGCAACCCAAGAGGAGTTCGCGCGTCTTGACGATACAGCCACTGAGCTCGGAGACCGGCACGCAGACATCCGAGGACCAGCCCTTGGCATTCGGCCGCTGGGAGACCACGGCGTAAAATGCGTTATGGCGCGCCTTCCACAGCCGGTTGCGCTCTTCCGGCGTGGTGGCCCATTCGAAATCCTTACCACCATGCTCCTCGACGATCGCTGCCACCATCTCGACCTGTTCCTGCACACCGGCAGGAGAGCCGTGGAACTCGAACGCGAGCGTATCCTCAATCTTCAATGAAAGATTGGAATAGGCATTGACGGCTGCGATCAGGCCGCGATCCATCAATTCCATGCGGGCCACGGGAATTCCGAGCTGCACGACCGCAATCGCCGCATTGACGGCCTGCTCGACGGTTTCGAACGAGCAGAGCGCTGCCGAAATCGTCTCCGGAATGCCGTAAAGCCTGACCGTCACTTCGGTGATGATGCCGAGCGTTCCTTCAGACCCCACGAATAGTCGGGTGAGGTCATAGCCGGCCGACGATTTTCGCGCCCGGCCGCCGGTGCGGATGATCTTGCCGGTCGGAAGCACTACGGTGAGCGCCAGCACGTTCTCGCGCATGGTGCCGTAGCGCACCGCATTGGTGCCGGAAGCGCGCGTCGAGGCCATGCCACCCAGCGAAGCATTGGCGCCGGGATCGATGGGAAAGAACAGTCCCATATCCCGCAGGTGAGTGTTGAGCTGTTCGCGGGTCACGCCGGCCTGGACTGTGCAATCGAGATCCTCGGCGCTGACGCGGAGAATCTTGGACAGGCGCGTGAGATCGATGGAGACGCCACCACGCACCGCCGCCAGATGGCCTTCGAGCGATGTGCCGGCGCCATAGGCAATGACCGGCGTGTTCTCCGCTGCGCAGAGGCGAACCACCTCGGCCACCTCTTCGGTGCTCTCGGCAAAGACCACGGCATCGGGGATTTCGGGCGTGTGATGCGATTCACCGCGGCCATGCTGTTCGCGCAGCGCCTCAGCGGCGGAGAATCGGTCGCCGAAGCGGCTGCGAAGCGCCTCGGCAAGAGCGGGTGAAAGCGCGCTCATCGGCCATCCGCACTTTTGCCGGTGCCGATATCGACGGGCGTATCGCCCGGCTGGCCCCATTCGGTCCAGGCGCCGTCATAGATCGCAACATCATCCTTGCCGGCCAGATGCAGTCCGAAAGCCAATGCCGCGGCGGTGACGCCCGAGCCGCAACTGGCGATGACCGGCTTCGAGAAATCGAGGCCGGCCGTTTCGAACGCCTTGCGGATCTCCGCCACGCCGAGAAGCGCACCAGTCGCCGGGTCGGTGAGGGCATTGAAGGGAAGATTGAGGCTGCCGGGAATATGGCCTGAACGCAGGCCCGGCCGCGCCTCCTTTTCCTCCGCCGTGAAACGGCCGGCCGAGCGTGCGTCGATGACCTGCTCGGTGCGGCTTTGCAGATTGGCGAGGACCTCTGCCTTCGATCGTACCGCGGCCGGGTCGAACGTGGCGCGGAAACGTGCGTTGACGGGCACGGCAATTTCGGCGGTCACCGGACGGCCCTCGGCCAGCCATTTCTTCAGCCCGCCATCGAGGATCGCGACCTTGTCATGGCCGAAGGTGCGCAGGGTCCACCAGACGCGGCCGGCCGACATCAGGCCCGGCGTGTCATAGACCACGACCAGACTGTCATTCGAAATGCCCAGTTCGGCGGCATGGTGCTCGAAGGCTGCGGCTGATGGCAGCATGTGCGGCAACGTCGTCTCGTGATCGGCAATCGCGTCGATATCGAAGAAACGCGCGCCGGGGATATGACGCTGAGCAAAATCCTCGGCCGCGATCGGCGTTACCCCCGGCAGCTTGAAGGAACCGTCGAGAATGACGAGATCGGGATCGGCGAGATGAGCCGCCAGCCATTCGGTGGAGACGAGGGCGTTCGCGAGAAGGAGAGACATGAGAAACTCCGGAGCAACGGTCTGGGGTGCGGCAAACCGGGCTGTGGGCGACGCATGCAGTCCGGTCTGTCGTTGGATCAGGCGACGAGTTTTTCACCCTTGAGATGGCGTTCGAGGAAGGGCAGGCTGTCCTGTCCCCAATAGAGCTCGTCTTCGTAGCGGAACGTCGGGAGACCGAAGACGCCGGCACTCCTGGCGATCTCGTAATTGGCTTTCCAGATCGATTGCACGGCCTCGCTCTGGGCTTTTCGCTCCAGTGCGGCGCCATCGAAGCCGACATCATCGGCGATCGCGCGGCGGACATCGGCATTGCCGATGTCTTCGGCACGCGCCCAGAAGGCCTCCTGCAGGGCACCAGACAGTTTGAGCCAGTCGTCGCCCGCATCGACGGCGGCGATGACCATGAGGCCCGCCGGCGTCGGGTCCGAAAGTTGGGTACGGTTCTGGAAGTTCAGCGTCTTGCCGCGCAGCGCTGCCCAGCGCGTGAGGTCCTTCAGCCAATAGGCACGGCGCGCCTCCGGCCGGTTGCGTGAATAGATCGCCCCATTGTCCTCGATCAGCGGGATCACATAGGGGCGAACGGATGCCCCATGCTGTCGGGCGAGGGCCACGAACGGTTCGAGGCCGATGAAGGCCCAGGGCGAGCCTATGCCAAAGAAGTAATCGATGGTTTTCGTCATGCTGAAACAGTCTCGAAAGATTTGGTCGAATGGATTGCCGCGTCGAACACGGAGAGTGCACAATCGCGGGCGAGGAGGACCGCCTGCGGGTCGCGTCCCACCGCCACCGTCGCCAGCGCTCCCTCGTAAAGCAAAGCAAGATGCGCCGCGGCCTGGTCCGTCTTGACGCCGACCCTCGACATGATGTCGCGGAAAATGTCTCCGACCATCTTCTTATGCGTTCGCGCTACGGACACGACCCGCTCTGAATCGCCGTGTTCGGCAACGGCGAGCGCAAACGCGCAGCCGCGGAATTCCGGGCTGTCGGCTTTCTCGTACAGGCGCTCGAAAATCAGCTTGAGCTGGTTTCTCGGGGTTTCTTCCCTCTCCAATGCCTCTTGAAGGGAATGAATAACCCGGTCGTGGCGATCCTGGAGATAGGCGGCGACGAGATGATCCTTGGAAGGGAAGTGGCGATAGAGCGTCGCCTTAGCGACATTCGCCACCTCGATGATGCGATCTATGCCGACGGCACGGATGCCTTCGCGATAAAAGAGCGCGCTGGCGGCTGAAAGGATCTGATCTGATATGGGTTCTTTCATCTGATTGCTTTGGGTTGGGAATGCTTTTCAGAATCGGCGGGAGATTCGTATGGCCTGAATCCTGACGGATGCGATACATTGTTGAACGACAGCGGCATCGAATGGACGAGAGGTCGTTCCGGTACGCTCGCGATACGGGGTGCGCCAGGCGATTTGTTTCCGTTGTTATCAAGCCATTTGCTTCTTGCTCCCTTCCAATTCGCGCCGTTCGCTCCGCTCACGTCGGAACCCACCAACATCCGGAATCCCAATCTAATGACTTAGATCGCCGAGAGAAAGACAGGTCGTTCCTTTCCTACTATATTTATAGAAAACGCTTTGCCTAGAGCTTTTTTGGCAGACGAATATTTTTCGTGGTTGAGCGGGATCGTGCGAACGAAGAGGAGTCGCCTTACTGAAGGTCGAGGTGGTCGAACTATCGCAGCACGCGGCCGGCCTGTTTTCCCGAGATCCGTAGAGCGTCAAGGCGCTCAACAAAAGAGCGGTGGAACCTGGCTTCGTCGTCTTTGCCACGCCCTCCGACATGGCGAGCTATCTCGGCCTGCTCAAGGCCTTTCTCGACCGCTACGATACGGGGGTGGGCTCAAGGGTGCCGTGGCGATCCCCGTCTTCATCGGCGGCGCGCTCGACCATTCGCTCGCATCGAACCACGGTTTGCGGCGCTGCTGGTCGAACTCGGCGCCAGCGTGCCGACTGCCAGCCTCTATCTCGTCACCTCGCAATTCGACCGAAGGACGAAATCGTCGCCAAGTTCATCGACGCCGAGCGCTACTGGCTGCTCGGCGCCGCCCATGGCCTCGAACTGGAGGCGAAGGATGGCGCCTAAGAAGATGGATGCGAAGTCAGTGGCGACGGGCCTTGTGGCGTCTTTCTGATGACATGCCTATGTTCTCAGGAAGAGCGGTGACGTCCAGATACGCGACTGATCGACCTGCCGGGCGGTGATGAACAGCGGATGCTCGCGCCCTTCTTCAAGACCTAGCGTTGAAATGTCGATGGCGCCGCTTGCGTCGCGCGGCAGAGCACTTTCCGTGATGCAGTCCAGGGTAAGTCGAAGCTCCACGCCGGGCAGATCGAGCACGATCTCGCCTTTGGAAAGCAATTCGTCTCCCAACACGGCGAGATGGGCCGCCGGCAGGTCGATATGCGGCGGCGGGTCGAGCGGGTCGCCGACTTTCACATAGCCGTAGAGATTGGCATGCACCGCGATCCGCGCACCGGCAAGATCGGAGATTGAAAGTTCGACGCCATCAACATCGCCATGGGTCGCGGATTGGAAGCCGATCGTCGTCGCATCCTTGCGCCAGGCGCATTGTTCGGGGTGATCGAAACCGATGCCGCGATGGCCGAGCAAGGCGGCGCCGGTTACTTCGATCTCCCCCTGCCAATAGGCGGCGCGATAACGGTCTTTGATGCGCGCGCCCCCGAACCGGAGACGCAGGCGCCGGTTGGAGAAGCCTGCTTCCTGATGCAGGTTCCGCGTCCAGAGTCGGCGATCCGCATCATAGAGGCTGATCTCTTCCCATCCCTTGTCGCCCAGCAGGCGGTAGACAAGCGGCTGATCGGGATCAACTTCAGCGACCTCTCCCATCCAGTGTTCACCAAGCCGCAGGCTGGCAAAGCTGCGCTCGCCCGTGGTGGCGAATGTGCGCCGGGCGCGGAGTGCCGTGCCGACCGAAGCCCGGTCCAAGGATTCTGCGAATACACCGGTCAGGCCGCCGCGCGAGCCGAACACGGCCGTGGCCGGTGCGCCGCCACCGCAGCGGCCCTGGTGTTCGTCGCTGGCGGCGGAGGCGCCCAGCCGATGGCCGCGGCGAAGCGCGTCGACATAGTTCCAATGAAACTGGCCCCAGGCCGAGGTGATTTCCGTCAGGCGTTCCAGTTCGGGATGATGCCAGTCGAAAATGCAGCGCCGACCACCGACATGCGGGATCATCAGATGCCCCTCCGGATCGTCGGCATAGGCTGTCCAGAGGTCATCGACCGGCCAGACGCCCGGGCGGATCGCGCCGGCAGTGAATTCGTTCCATTCGAAGGAACGCACGCTGTGGCCCTCATCGTCGAACGGGAAGCGGGGTTTGCCGTCACGCAGGAAGATGACGTTGCGGTCGCCGCCGGCGGCGGAATTGCCGCACCATTCGGTGCCGGGATAGCAGACGAACCGGCCGGGCTCGTTCAATTCACCGATCAGGGCGACGGCCTCGTTCCATTTGGCTTCGGTGATGTTGAAGTCGTTGACCGTATAGCCGACGATGTCGAGGCCGGCGATGTCGCGGCCGTAGCTCAGATTGTAATAAGTATCGTTGGTGCCGACGGTGTCCTCTGAATGGACATGGAGATCGGCGTAATAGGGACGATAGCCGTCGGTGGACGGCTCGACCTGAACAAAGGCCGTTGCCGGCTCGACCGGAACGCCATGCACCTTTGCCTGCAGCTGCCATTCGCCGTTTTGTGCGAGCGACAAGGGCAATTGCGCCATCGTCCAGCCATTGGAGGCGAATGCCAGGGGTTCCGTCCCGGCGGAAGCATCGGGGCCGGTCAGAACGAGCTGTCCATCGATCTGCCGGTCGCGGCAGGTATTGCCCCAGATATCGTCGACGCGGGCAAGAACCCGGATGGACGCATTCGGTTCGCTGAGGCGCGGTGCAATCAGGCTGACCGCGTGCGGCGCGCCGGGCACGATCTCAAGCATGCAATCGCCGGGGACTTCGGCGAATTTCGAACTGCCGAGCGGGTCGATGAACATGCGGAAGCGGAAGGATTTCTCGACGAAAGTCTGCACACGCGTGCCCGCTCCGCCCTGCCGGCGGTCGCCGAGCCGGATGACGATGCGGTCGCCGGTATTGAGATAGCCGTCGACGACGTCGATGATGACGGCCTTCTGGAAGGGGCGCTCATGGCCCTTTTGATCGAAGCGCACCTTTAATGCGCGCACTGTCGATGAGCTCTGGCCAGGAAATAGAGCGCCAGCGTGATATTCTGCGGAGACATAGTTGGCAGCGGCCGGATCGGACGTCTGGAACAGAGCCCAATCGGAATAGAATTTGAAGGCGAGCTTGAGCCAGCCGCCATCGGCGAGCCCGACTGCACCGATTTCATAGATCAGGGTCAGCTCGGTCCATTCGCCTGCCGTCAATATCTTGCGGTCGCAGGTCAGCCGGCCGAGGAACGGCAGGGATTTGATGTGATCATAGAGGCCATCAGGCGCAACAGTCTGCCCAGCCGCCGGCCGGCGGTTCGAATTCGTCAACATTGCAATGACCTCTTATTGTCCGCGCCAGCTTTCGTAGCGGCGCTCGATACGTCGGAACACCAGGCTTTCCATGAGCCAGGCGATCAGTCCAATCAGCGATACGCCGAGAAGCACTTCGCTGGAATTTCCCGTCTGGCCACCCGTTGCCACCATCCAACCGATGCCCTGGGAGGCGCCGATCATCTCGGCGGCGACCAACGCCCGCCACGCCTGCGAAAAGCCGATCCGGAGCGCGGTCGTGACGAAGGGAAGGGAGGCCGGGAGATAGACATGGCGCAGAAGCTGAAGCCTGTTGGCGCCCAATGTCCTGGCCGCGCGTATTTCTCCGCCCTGGATGGTGAGCACGCCTTCCTGGATCGTCGTAGCCATGGGAAATACGGCGGCGATGAAGATCACCACGGCGATCGACAGATAGCCCAGGCCAAAGAAGATCATCGACAGCGGCGCCCAGGCGATTGGCGGTATCGCCATGAACAGGCTGTTGAGCGGTCCTATGAAGGCGCGGAACCCGGATGAAAGCGCCGCACCTGTGCCGATGGCCAAAGCGACGATCGTTGCCGCCGCAAAGCCGCCGATCTCCCGCAGCAGGCTCGCATACAATTGCCACCAGAGATCTCCCGAACCGATCCAGTGGCCGGCCTCGATTGCTACGTCCCAAGGTTGCGGCAGGACATAGGATGGCACCTGGCTGGCGGCCAGGCACCAGACGAGCCCGAGAGCCGGAAGCGAAGCCCAGCTCCAGGAGGGTCTTGGCCAAGTGACTAATCCCGACATATCAACCTGCTCAGTTCTGTGCGCCGGTTGCCCGAGCCCAAAGGCGCGTGTCGATGACGTCTTCGGCCTTCAAAGGCTTGGAGAGAAAGCCGAGTGCCAGGGAATAGTCCATGAGACGCTGGATGAAGGCGCGATCGGTATCTTCGATCGCATCGGACCAGCCGAGTCGCTTGCGCGCCTCCGCCACGATTTGCTCGGCGGGCACCGTCTTGCCGTCCGCTGACTGCACGGCTCCGAGCTTGAAAGCCTCGGCGATGATACGGTCGGCTTCTGCAGGGTGATCGTGCAGGAAAGCGATTGCCTTGTGATGGGCGCGCAGCAACTTGACGATATCGTCCGGCCGCTCGCTGGCGACCTTGCGGGTCGACGCAATCACGTACCAGGGATAGTGCGGCAGGGCCTCGTTGACATCGAAGACCACCCGTCCGGTGCCGCGCAGCACCGACTGGCTGACGAAGGGCTCCCATTCGAAGACGGCGTCGACCACGCCGGTGTCGAGCGCCGCGTTCATGTTGGCGACCGGCATGTTGGAAAGCTGCAGATCCTTATCCGGATCGAGCTTGGCGACGTCCTTGAGCACAAAGCCACGCAACAGCACATCCATGCCGCTGCCGCGATTGACGCCGGCCAGCCGTTGCCCCCTGAAGTCGGCAAGGCTGCGGATCGGGCCGGATGCCTTGGCGACGAGTGCTGCCTGGCCGTAATTGACCTTGGCGAGAATAACGCTGTCGAGCCCGCGTGCGAACCATTGGTAGACCGGTGGAGCGCCGACATAGGCAATGTCGACATCGCCCGAGGCCACGGCCTGCTGGATGACCGGCCCGTCGCCGAATTGCTTGAGCTCGACGGTCAATCCCTCTTCTTTGAAATAGCCCTTCTTCTCTGCGATCAGGACGGGCGCATTGGCCATGGCTGAGACCCAGCCGATGCGGAGCGGCGGCGAGCCCGCCGCCAGAGCCGGCGCGGCGGCCAGCAAGGCCAGTGTCGCGGCAAGGATGGCTTTCTGGATCGTCTTAAAGGTTTGCATGCTGACGTGCTCCTGATTGTTCGAGGCGGGCGGGCCTTCCGGTCTGGGTGATGGCGCCGATCCGGCGCATGAGCTGATCGCCGTAATCGGCAAAGCGTGGCGAACTGCGGACTTTGTTGCGGTCTCGCGGGCGCGGCAGATCGATTGGGAATTCGCTATCGATACCGTCCGGCGGCAGGCCGAGAACGACGACGCGATCGGCGAGGAAGATGGCCTCGTCGATGTCGTGGGTGATGAAGACGATGGTCTGGCCGAGTTCCGACCAGAGCCGCAGCAGTTCCTCGTTCATGTGGATGCGGGTGATGGCGTCGAGTGCCGCGAACGGCTCATCCATCAGGAGAATATCGGGCTCGAGCGCCAGCGTGCGGGCAAGCGCGACCCTCTGGCGCATGCCACCCGACAATTGATGCGGGAGATCGGCGGCATTCTTCTCCAGCCCGACGAGCGAGAGATAGTGCAGGGCCTTCTGGCGCTGTTCGGCTACGCTTGTCTTGCCGGCCATTTTGAGCCCGAAGCGCACATTGTCCTCGACAGACAGCCAGGGAAAGAGGTTGGCGGTCTGGAAGACATAGCCAAGCGCCGGCATTTCCGGGAAGACCGGCTGGCCATTGATGGAGATCGTCCCCGATGTCGGCTTGAGGAAGCCGGAGAGCAGATTGAGCATTGTGGACTTGCCGCAGCCGGACGGCCCGAGCAAGGCAAGGAATTCGCCCCGTTTCACCTTCAGCGAAAAGTTCCTGAACACGTCGCGGCCATTGTTGTAGGCAAAGCTGACGGCATCCGCCGAGAGGACGGGTGTTGAGCGCAAAGGAGTAATGGCCTGCATAGACGACTAATTCCATAGACAAAGACATGATGAATAATACATTTTAATACAAGTATGGCAAGCGCCCGCATCGACAGCGGCAAAAATCCCCGGTATGAACGGCCCGACCACTGAAATCCTCGCTATTGAAATCATCGAATGCCAATCGTCAGGGACAATGCCACCTCGCTCTACCGACAGATCGCCGGCACGTTGCGCGATGAAATTCTGAGCGGCCGATTCGAGCCCTCCGGCAGGCTGCCGTCAGAAGCGGAGATCGGGGCGCGGTTCGCGGTCAGCCGGGTAACCGTTCGGCTGGCATTGGACGAGCTTGCAAGAAATGGGTTGATCGAGCGGCGCAAGGGCAAGGGCACCTATGTCGCCGGCAAGGAAGTTCGGCATGAGCTCGACACGCTCCGAAGCTTCCACGAATCCCTCATTCTGCAGGGCTTGAACGCCAGTATGAAGATCCTTTCTCTCGACAAGGTGAAAACACCCGACAGGATCGCCGTAGCCTTTGGCGTCGGGTGGGAGACTTGCCTTGCTCTCGATCGTCTTCATCTCGTGGACAGCGAACCGATCGCTCTGGGGCGAACTTTTCTGCCGGCGAGGTTAGCGGCTTTGTCGCGCGAGGAAATCGAAGCGCGCCCGGCCTACGCGATCGTCGCCGCGTTTTTCGGGCTCGATGTCGAGCGCGCGCAGGTGATGATCGGTGCGCAAACTGCCGATCCTGAACTCGAGGCAATCCTCGACGTTTCGAAAGGGGCAGCGCTGCTCGTGATGGAGCGCACGTCGTGGTTCACCGACGGCACGCCAGCGGAACGCTCGACCTTCTATGTCCGCCCCGAGCGATATCGGTTCGTCATGAACAGCATCTTCCGGTAGGAGTGCGGTGAGCCGAACATGCCCCTCAAGCGCAGGTCGTCTTCCAGGTTTGCAACCAGGTCGCCCGATCGACTTTACCCAAATCAAGCCACTTTCAGGTCCCGCAGCCTAAGAATCATTGCGTGCGAGCCGTGGGGCTGTCCCCTCGAATTTCTCGCGGGGAAGCTGTCTGCTGCCTAGAGATTCCATCTGTTCAATTCAAGAAAATCTTTTTGAAACAGCTGGATAGAGCTAAATCGTTTTCTCGCCCCGGTTGATATTGCCGGCACGCTTATTTTCCATCTTGCACGTTCCGCGCAAATCTGTTCCTTTTGTACATAAAATCGATAGATAATATGTATATGAGAACGCGGGAGTGTCGGATGCCATACAAACTGAGTTTGCTTGATAAATCCCCGGTTGCGCCAGGGTTGAATGCGAGCGACGCTTTGATCGCCACCATCACTTATGCGCGGCGCGCGGAGGAGCTCGGCTATCACCGTTTCTGGCTGGCCGAACATCACAACGTCCCTGTGCTTGCCAGTTCGGCGCCGGAGGTTTTGATCGCCTATATCCTCGCCAGGACCAGCAAAATCCGGGTTGGCTCCGGCGGCGTCATGCTCCGGCATTACAGCCCCTACAAAGTCGCCGAAAACTTCAATCTGCTCGCGAGCCTGGCGCCCGGGCGGGTCGATCTCGGCATCGGCAAGGCGCCGGGTGGCTTTCCCGCCGCAACCAAAGCGCTGCAGGCCTATTTCGATCCTTCGCGCAAGGCCAGCTTCGAGGCGCAGATCGCCGATCTGACCAAATTCCTGGCCTTGCCGTCAGGCAAGACTCAGCCTGAACCGCTTGCCCAGCCGACGCCGCCGGTTCCGGCGGAAAAATTCCTGCTCGGCGCCAGTGTCGAGAGCGCCGAGCTTGCGGCCCGCTACGGCTGGCAGCTGGTGTTTGCCGGCCATATGAACGGCGATGTTGTCAATCTCCGTGAGACCTTCGCGACATATCGCCGGCTGACCGGACGGGCGCCTCTGCTTGCGCTTGCTGCCCTCGCAGCCGAAACCGCGGAAGCCGCGAAGAGCCGGGTCAACGCTTTCCGCATCGTCAAAGTGTTTCTGCCGGATGGCCAGTCGGTCAATGTGACGACCGAAGAGCAGGCGGCCGAATTCGCGCGCCAATCTGGCTTCGACACGTTCCGCACCGAAGAAAAGACGCCCGACATCATCTCCGGGTCGTCGGACGACGTGCGCGCCCGGCTGGATGCGCTGCATCGCGAATTCGGTGTCGAGGAATTCGTCATCGAGACGCCCGCCGTCAATGCGCTCGACCGCCTCGCCTCCATCGAACTGATTGCCAAGCAGGGCGTCGCGCTTGCCGCCTGAGCAGCGTGAAGGGAGAACTCCAATGACACAACGCAAGATCAATTTCGGTATCATGCTGCAGGGCCCCGGCGGACATATGAATGCCTGGCGGCATGAGAGTGTGCCGGTCGATGCCAGCATCAATTTCGGCTTCTTCGTCGACAAGGCGCGCCAGGCGGAAGCTGCCGGCATCGCCTTCGCCTTCGTCGCGGACGGGCTCTATATCAACGACAAATCCATTCCGCATTTCCTCAACCGGTTCGAGCCGATCTCCATCCTCTCGGCGCTTGCAGCCTCGACCTCGAAGATCGGCCTGGTGGGAACGGTCTCGACGTCCTACAGCGATCCTTTCACGCTCGCCCGCCAGTTCGCCTCGCTCGACCAGATCAGCGGCGGCCGCGGCGGCTGGAATGCGGTGACGACGCCGCTCGAAGGCACCGCGCGCAACTATAGCCGCGAACATCTCGAACACAGCCTGCGCTACGAGATCGCCGAGGAATATATCGACGTCGTCAAGGGCCTTTGGGATTCCTGGGACGACGACGCCTTTGTCCGCGATCGAGAGACCGGCCGCTTCTTCGACCGCGACAAGCTTCATACGCTCAACCACAAGGGCCGCTTCTTCCGGGTCGAAGGGCCGCTCAATGCCGGCCGCTCGCAGCAGGGCCAGCCGCTGGTCTTCCAGGCGGGGTCTTCCGACTCGGGCATCAGGCTGGCGGGCAAGCATGCCGACGCCGTCTTCACCGGCGGCGGCACGATCGAGGAAGGCAAGATCTTCTATCGGCAGGTCAAGCAGAGCGCGGTGGCCCAGGGCCGTAGCGCCGATGATGTCAAGATCTTCCCCGGCATAGGTCCGGTCATCGGCCGGACGCAGGAAGAGGCCGATGCCAAGTTCGACGTCATCCGCAATCTCGTCACCATCGAGGAGGCGCTGCTCTATCTCGGCCGTTTCTTCGACCACCACGATTTTCGGACCTATCCGCTCGACGCGCCATTTCCGGAACTTGGCGATATCGGCAAGAACAGTTTTCGCGCCACCACCGATCGTATCAAACGCATCGCCCGCGAAAAGGGTCTTACCCTGCGCGAGATCGCGCTCGATGTCACGACGCCGCGCACCGACTTCATCGGCACGCCGGAGCATGTGGCGGACGAGCTCATCCGCTGGATCGAAGAGGATGCGGCCGACGGCTTCATCCTCGGCTTCCCCGTGCTGGGCGAAGGTCTCGATGACTTCGTCGAGCATGTCCTGCCGGTCCTCACGGCACGCGGCTACTTCGACCAGGAGCTCGAGGGCAGCACGTTGCGGGCGCATCTCGGTCTGCCCTTCAAGCAAAGCCGCTACGCCGAAACCGGCACGGCGGGGCAGGAAAGGGCGGCACGCGCCTGAGGCGCGTGTTCCCGGGAGCATCCTATGCTTGATCCGAAAAGGCCGCCGTCACCCGCCGAACGTCATGTCGCCGACCACATCGCGCAGTTCGTCGATCTCAGGCGCGATATCCACCTCAACCCCGAACTTGCTTTCCAGGAGCGCCGGACGAGCGGCATCGTCACCGCTCTTCTGACCGAATGGGGCTACACGGTCAGCATCGGGATCGGCGGAACCGGGGTCGTTGCGACCCTGACGAAGGGACGCGGCACCCGCCGTCTCGGCATTCGTGCCGATATGGATGCTCTCCCGATCGAGGAGGAGACGGGGCTTGCCTATGCGAGCAGCAAAAAGGGCGTCATGCATGCCTGCGGGCATGACGGTCACACGGCAATTCTCTTGTCTGCCGCCCATGCGCTGGCAGCGCGCGGCGATTTCGACGGCACGCTGACGCTGATCTTCCAGCCGGCCGAGGAGATCGGCGCCGGCGCGCGCCGCATGCTGGACGAGGGATTGTTCGACAAGTTTCCCGTCGACGCGGTGTTCGGCCTGCACAATTGGCCGGGCGTGGCGACCGGTCAGTTCGGCTTCGTCGCAGGGCCTGCCATGGCGTCGGTCGATCAGGCCAATATCCGCATCCTCGGCAAGGGCGGGCATGGCGCCGAACCGCATCGCGGCGTCGATCCGGTTCTCGCCTCCGCCTCGCTGATCATGGCTCTGCAGAGCGTGGTATCGCGGAACGTCGATCCACGCGAGATGGCGGTGGTCACAGTCGGTTCCATTCACGGCGGGCACGCGTCCAACGTCATTCCGGAAAGCGTCGACCTGAAGCTGACCATGCGGGCTTTCAGCGAGTCCGTAAGGCATGTGTTGCAGGAGAGGATACCGGCGCTCGTCCGCGCCCAGGCCGACAGTTTCGGCGCGACGGCGGCGGTGGATTATCGGCTCGGCTTTCCCGTGCTCGTCAACCACGAGGCCGAGACGCGCTTTGCCGAGGACGTCGCCCGCAAGGCCTTCGGTCCGGCTGAGATCGAGCCCGACTTCAAACCGCGCACGGCAAGCGAGGACTTCGCCTTCATGTTGGCGGAGCGGCCGGGCTGCTACCTGTTCGTCGGCAACGGCGACACCGCACCGCTGCACAGCGCCCGCTACGATTTCAATGACGACATCCTGCTTCCCGCCGCCCGCTACTGGGTGCGGCTGGCGGAGACATTTCTCGGATAGATAGCCTGGAGCAAAACCATGAGCGACATCTTCATCTTCACCAGCCCGCTGGATCCGCGCGCCAAGCCGCTTATCGACGACCTGATCCGCGAATATGACGGCCGGTACGGCGATTTCTTCAGCGCCGGCGGTGCTGCGGAGGAATTGAACCGCTATCCGGCCGAGGCATTCGCGCCGCCCTACGGCAATTTTCTGCTTCTCTTCCGCAATGGCGAGACAATCGGCGGCGGAGCATTCAAGCACTATGACGAGCGTACCGCCGAGTTCAAACGGATCTGGACGCGATCCGACCTGCGCCGCCAGGGACTGGCGCGCAAGGTTCTCGTCAAGCTGGAAGTGCAGGCCGCCAGGCAGGGCTATAGCCGCGTCTATCTGACGACGGGCTTCCGCCAGCCCGAAGCCGTCGGCCTCTATCTCGGCTATGGCTATACGGCGCTCTTCGATCGCACGGTCGATCCCGAAGTGCACAAGACCCTGCCGTTCGAGAAGGACATCAGCCATCTGGCCAGCGATCCGGACATGCCGTCGCCGGCGGTTCACGCCGTGCCGCCGCATCATCCGACACATGCATGACTTCGGGGGGAGAACGGCGATGACCTTGGCAACCGACTATTCCAACCAACACGTTCTTGACGGCGACGTCAGCGATTACTCCAGGCTCAAAGTGGTTCCGGCGCGCTATCCGGCGCGGACGATCGGGACCGTCTTTTCGGCTGTCGTCATCGGGCTCGTTCTCTACTCGACCTTTACCAATCCACGCTGGGGCTGGAACGTGTTTGCGCAGTGGTTTTTCGCCGAACCGGTGCTTGCCGGCCTCGGCCGGACCTTGCTGTTGACCCTGCTTGCGACCATAGCCGGCTCGCTACTCGGCGTGGCCTTGGCGCTTGCCCGGGTTTCCCGCTCGCCGCTGCTGGCCGGTCTGTCCTGGGGTTATGTTTGACTGCTGCGCTCGATCCCGATGATCGTGCTGCTGCTCGTGCTCAACAATCTCGGCTATCTCTACGAAACCATTTCGATTTCCAATCCACTGTCCGGGCAAGTCCTTGTCGCCTATCCGATGGTTGACTTGCTCACGCCGTTCGCGGCCGCTTTCCTGGGGCTGACGCTCAACCAGTCGGCCTTCTTTGCCGAAGTCGTGCGCGGCGGCATTCTTTCCGTCGAGCAGGGGCAGCTCGAGGCCGCAGCGGCCCTGGGCCTGCCGCGTTTCCGGCAGGCGCTCCGGATCGTGCTGCCGCAGGCCATGCGGTCGATCCTTCCCACCGGTTTCAATGAAGTCATCGGCCTCGCCAAGGCCACGTCCATCGTCTACGTGCTCGCGCTACCCGAGCTGTTCTACACCGTGCAGGTGATCTATCGCCGTAATCTCGAGGTCATTCCGCTGCTGATGGTGGCGACCGTCTGGTACCTCGTCATCATGACCGTGCTGTCGGTCATGCAGTATTATATCGAGCGCTATTTCGCCCGCGGCGCCCTCCGCAATCCGCCAAGGCTGCCCTTCCAGGCCTATTTCGCGCGCCGTCAGGTCGAGCGGCAGAACAGGATCAGTGCGATTGCTTCCGCCAAGCGCACCGACACGTTCCACCTCCGGCCGGGCGCCGCCATCCATGTCGAGCGCGTCAGCAAGAGTTTCGGTCCGCTCAAAGTGCTGGATACCGTGGATCTCCGTCTTGCGCCGGGCAGCGTCACCGCCATCCTCGGGCCGTCGGGTTCCGGCAAATCCACCTTGCTGCGCACCATCAACCATCTCGAACGCGTCGATCAGGGCTTCGTGTCGGTTGACGGCCAACTGGTCGGCTATCGTCGCAAGGGCAATACGCTGTTCGAGCTCAAGGAGCACGACATTCTCGAGCGGCGCGCCGATATCGGCATGGTGTTCCAGAACTTCAACCTCTTTCCGCATCTCACCGTGCTCGAAAACCTGATCGAGGCGCCGGTCCAGGTGCGCAAGCTGCCGCGCGACGAGGCCGTGGCGCTGTCGCTCGATCTGCTGGCGCGGGTCGGGCTGTCCGACAAGGTGCATGCCTATCCGCGGCAATTGTCGGGCGGGCAGCAGCAGCGCGTGGCGATTGCCCGGGCACTGGCGCTGAAGCCGAAGGTCATATTGTTCGATGAGCCGACATCGGCGCTCGATCCGGAACTGGTCGGGGAAGTGCTCGATGTCATCAAGGATCTCGCCCGCACGGGAACGACGCTCGTCATCGTCACCCATGAAGTGGGCTTCGCCCGCGAAGTGGCCGACCGCATCATCTTCATGGAGGCCGGCCGCGTCGTCGACAGCGGCACGCCGCAGCATATTTTCAGCGGCGATGCCCACCCCCGCACACAGGAATTCCTCGCCAAGGTTCTCTGAACCGAACGTGACGAAGGCTGACATACAATCTCTGCTGCAACCCTGAGAAAAGGAAATCGGAAATGTCAATTAAAAATAAGTATCGTTCCGCTGCGATCATCGCCTTTGCCGCCCTTGGCATCGGTGCCGCGCATGCCGCCGAAAAATTCGATCTCAGCCCGGATACCAGCAAGCGCGTCCGTGCCGAGAAGGACCCGGCTGCGATCGCGGCAATCGCGTCCGAATTCAAATTCGCCCAGCCCGGCAAGTTCACGGTCGCCATTTCGCCCTGGGAGCCGCCGATCGGAACCTATGCTTCCGATGCCAAGACCGTGGTCGGCGCCGATCCGGACCTTGCGCAACTGGTGGCGGATTCTCTCGGCCTCGAGCTGGAGATTGTACCTGTCGCCTGGGCGGACTGGCCGCTCGGCGTCGCTTCGGGAAAATATGATGCGGTGATCAGCAACGTCACCGTCACCGAGGAGCGCAAGGAGAAGTTCGATTTCTCCACCTACCGGCAGGACGTGCTTGGTTTCTATGTCAAGGCCGACAGCAAGATCACTGCGATCAAGGCGCCGAAGGATGTCGCGGGCCTCAAGGTGATCACCGGCTCGGGCACCAACCAGGAAAAGATCATCCTCGAATGGGACCGCCAGAACAAGGCGGCCGGCCTCGCTCCCATCGAAACGCAGTATTACGATGACCATGCGGCCGCCAATCTGGCCATCCAATCGGGCCGCGCCGATGTGGAATTCAACCCGAATGCGACCCTTGCCTATGAAGCCGCCGTCAAGGGTCAGACCAAGCTGGTGGGCGTCGTCAATGGCGGCTGGCCGCTGACCGCCGAGATCGCCGTGACCACGCGCAAGGATGCAGGCCTTGCCAAAGCCGTGACCATCGCCATCAACGACCTGATCAAGAACGGCAAATATCAGGAAGTCCTCAAGCACTGGAATCTTGAGGCGGAAGCCATCACTGAATCCCGCACCAATCCTCCGGGTCTGCCGAAGAGCGGTTCCTGATCGCCAACGTCGTCCAGGGAGGCGGCGCTGCCGCCTCCCGATCCCCAATTGAGAGGTTTGCATGTCCTTGTTTTCCCAAGCCCGGCCGCTCGCGGCGCTTTGCCTGGCCGTCAGTCTTCTCGTCGCCACGCCGGCGCTGGCAGAAGAGTTCGACCTCAGCCCCGAGCAGCCGCACCGGCTGCACGCGGAGCGCAATCAGGAGGCGATAGCCGCCCTGCCGAAGAACTTTCACTTTGCCGAGGATGGTACGCTGAGCGTCGCGGTGTCGGCATTTCTGCCGCCGATCGCCACCTATGCCACTGATGCTCGCACCGTCGTCGGAGCTGACCCCGATGTCGGCCAGCTGATCGCCGACAGCCTTGGCCTGAAATACAAGCTCGTGCCGGTCGCCTGGCCGGATTGGCCGCTCGGCGTCGCCTCCGGCAAATATGACGCGGTGATTTCCAATGTCGGCGTCACCGAGGAACGCAAGCTGAAATTCGACTTCTCGACCTATCGCCAGGGCCTGCACGGCTTTTACGTGAAGACGTCGAGCCCGATCAGATCGATCAAGGAACCGAAGGATATTGCCGGCCTGCGCATCATCACCTCCTCGGGAACCATCCAGGAGCGGATCCTGCTCGAATGGGACAGGCAGAACAAAGCCAGGGGCCTGAAGCCGGCGGAGCTCCTCTATTTCGACGACGAGGCGCAGGCCGATATCGCACTGGAATCGGGACGCGCCGATGCCAAGTTCGATCCGAATGCCGTTCAGGCCTACCAGGCGGCAACGCTCGGAAAGAAAAGGCTGGTGGGAACGGTGAATGCCGGCTGGCCGCTGACCGCCGATGTCGGCGTCGTCACGCGCAAGGATTCCGGCCTGGCAAAGCCGATCTCGATTGCCATCAACGGCCTGATCGCCAGCGGCAAATACAAGGCGACGCTCGCACGTTGGAACCTGTTGCCGGAATCGGTGGAGGCTTCCAAGGTCAATCCGCCCGGCTTGCCGAAATTTTGAACGCTGACAAAAGGTGAATGACAATGGCGACAGGTGGCCTTTCGCTGCGGAAAATCGGATTTCTGACCCCGGGCAACTATTCGGACGACAATCCCGGGGACGGTATCGAGAAAACGCTCAAGCTGATCGAATTCGGCKAGACGCTGGGCTTTGATACCGCCTGGGTTCGCCAGCGGCATCTGGAGCATGGCATATCGTCCGCTGCCGTGTTTCTGGCGGCGGCCAGCCAGCGGACTGAGGCGATCGATCTCGGTGTCGCCGTGATTCCCCTGGGATATGAGAGCCCGTTCCGCTTGGCCGAGGACCTTGCGACCGTGGATGTGCTGTCGCGCGGCCGGCTGAAGGCGGGGCTGAGCACCGGCAAGCCGCCGCATTATCAGCTCATCGGCGATCGCGTGCATGACGGGGACCCTTCGTCGATCGACTTCACGCATGATCGTGTCCTCAAACTCAAGGAAAACCTCGCGAGCCGCCCTATCGGCGGCGAGGACAGTTTCATCGATACGCCATTCGGCCGCCAGCAGCCGCGGCTCCAACCTCATGCCAGGGGGCTGGCGGACCGGCTATGGTATGGCGGCGGCTCACTGAGATCGGCGGAATGGGCGGGCCGCAACGGCTTCAACCTGCTTCTGAGCAATGTGACAACGGGCGAGGGCACCGACGATTTCCACGAAGCGCAGCTCAACCAGCTTCGCCTATACCGAAAGAGCGGCGGAGAGGGGCGGCCGGTCGAGGTCGGACGCGTCATCGTGCCGACCGACGGCGCCGACAAGGCGCGCGGGGAAAAATACGCGGCCTATAAGGCGGCGCGTTTCCCGCGCACCCTCCAGCCCAATGGCGACCGACGGACACTCTTTCCTGTCGATCTCGTCGGTTCATCGGAGGAGATCATCGAAGCGCTCAGCAACGATCCCGTGCTTGCCGAAGTCGACGAGCTGCGCCTCGATCTGCCTTATGAATTCGAGGAGGACGAATATATCCAGATCCTCAGCGATTTCCGCAACAGGATCGCCCCCGCCTTGGGCTACTCCGGGGAACACGGTGAACGCTTGAGACGTCTCTCGAACGGATGAAGCTGCAGGCCGAGGGCATGGGCCAAGGCCGCCTTCTATCCTATGCGGCATCGAAATGGACTATGTCAGGTCGGTCGGGACAGGATTCGGCTGAAGGCCGCCGCTGATCTCAAGCGCCAACTCCACGAACTCTGGACATCCAGGCCGGTCGTGCCGCTCAGGGGAGAACCTTGTCTTCGTTCAGCCCTGATCGCCGAGATCGAGTTTCCGCGGTTGGGCATGGCGATGACGAAACTCGCCATGCCTCCTGTGAGGGACGGCGAGAGCGGCAGGACGATGCCGCGATTTTCGACGTGAACGCGTTATCCGAAAGCGGGTCAGGTTGATCGCCGATCAAAGTCGGCGTGATCCAACCCGAAATGGCCCAGCGCGATGTCGAGGTTGCGATGGTTCGATTTGAAGAAAGCGTCGAACAGGTCGTCGACGACTGGCTTGCTCGACTCACACTGCAATATCGTCCCGCGTGCGCTTCAGGTAACTGAAAAGGTGCTATTCGCCGACCAGGTCACCGTGACCTGATCGCCGGCATCAAAACGGGTGTCGCCCGAGCTCGGCACGACGACGCGGATTTCGCGATCCAGCGCCTCGATATGGAATGTGGAATTGACCCCCGAGAACATCTTCCTGATCACGCGGCCGGTGAGCCCGTTTTCGGATGATGGCGCTGTTTGCTGCATAAGATGCATGCGCTCCGGGCGAACGGCGCTCTGCATCGCCTCGCCCGGTTTGCGGTTCTCTGCGCCGGATACCAGGATCCTCGTTCCGTCAGACATGACCATCGCATCGCCCGCCCACGTGCCGGAAAGAATGTTCGCATCACCCAGGAACGTCGCGGCAAACAGGGTCTGCGGGCGATTGTAGATCGCCTCAGGTTCGCCCTCTTCAACCAGCCGCCCATCCCTGAGGATGCCGATGCGGTCGGCCATCGTCAGCGCTTCTTCCTGGTCGTGGGTGACGAAGATGGTGGTGATGCCGATCTCGCGCTGGATGCGCTTGAGTTCGGCCTGCATGTCGACGCGCAGTGCCTTGTCCAGTGCACCAAGCGGCTCATCGAGAAGCAGCACGCGCGGATTGATGACAAAGGCGCGGGCGAGGGCCACGCGCTGGCGCTGGCCGCCCGAGAGCTGGTGCGGCTTGCGGTCTCCAAGTGTACTGAGTTTGACGAGGTCGAGCGCTGCCCTGACTTTGTCCCGGATCTCGGTCTTCGGCAGGCTGCGCACTTCGAGCCCGAAGGCGATGTTGTCGGTCACGGTCATGTTGGGAAACAGCGCATAATTCTGGAACATCATGCCGATCTGGCGTTTTTCCAGCGGCACACGCTCCACGCTCTCGCCGTCCATCTCGATATGGCCGCTATTGGGGAAATCGAAGCCGGCGATCATCCGGAGCAGCGTCGTCTTGCCGGAGCCCGAAGGGCCGAGCAGCGCATAGAAGCCACCATCGTCGAAACGCACGGAGATGTTGTCCAGCGCCTTGTGGATGCCGAAGCTGCGAGAGAGATTTTTCACCTCGACGCTGGCCATTATTGTTCTCCCCCGAATTTATAGAAGCGCGCGGTGAGCAGCATGATCGCCATCGACACCACGATGATGATGGTCGAGACTGCGTTGATCTCGGGAGTGAAGCCCTTGCGGATCGCCGCATAGATCTCCACCGGCAGCGTCGACTGGCCGGGCGTCGCAAGGAAATAGGAGACGACGAACTGGTCAAACGAGACGGCAAAGGCAAAGAGCGCGCCGGCGATGACGCCGGGCGCGATCCACGGCAGTGTCACCCGCCGGGTCACCTGCCATTGATTGGCGCCGAGAGAGCGTGCCGCCTCCTCTAGTTCCGGCGCGAGCGTCTTCAGCCGCGCATTGACGACGATGATCACGTAAGGCAGCGCCAGCGCTACATGGCCGAGGACGATGGCGTGCAGGCCGCGGCCTATGCCGACGCCGAAGAAGAAGATCAGCATTGCCGTGCCGGTGATCAGCCAGGGAATGGCGATCGGCGGCAGCAGCGCCGCCTGCAACAGAGATTTTCCTGGAAAATCATAGCGATAGAGCGCAAGCGATGCGGCAGTGCCGAGGATCGCTGAAATCACCGTGGTGATGATGGCGATGAACAGGCTGTTCCACGTCGCCGCGATCAGCTGCTCGTTGGCGAAGAAGGCCTGATACCAGACCGTCGACCACTCGATCGGCAGCATGTAGAAGGGCGAGGCGTTGAACGACATCAGCGCCATGATGATGATCGGCAGGTAGAGGAAAAGCAGCAGCAGCCCGACATAGAGCCTGCCAAAGCCGTTGAGCATACGTGTTACCGGGTTCATTGCGCCCTCCGCATGATGGGCGAGGCGGCGGCGAGGATTGCCAGCACGACCGCGAGCAGGATGAAGGAAAGGGCGGCACCCAGCGGCCAGTTGAACACGGCGACAAACTGGTCCTCGATGACGGTGCCGTAGAAGGTGCCGGTGCGGCCACCGAGGATGCGTGGCTCCATGAACGAACCGACTACCGGCACGAAGATCAGCACCGCGCCGGCGACGATGCCCGGAAGCGAAAGCGGCAGGATCAGCCGGTGCAGCACGGTGAAACGCGATGCGCCGAGCGAGCGCGCCGCCTCGATCAGGCTGTCGTCGATCGCCTGCAAGCTGAGATAGCAGGTCAGCACGACGTAGGGCACGTAGGAATGCACAAGCCCGATGATCACCGCCGGATAGGAATACATCAGATCGATATTGATCTTGAAGGGCAGGATGGCATTGAGCAGGGTGTCGAGAATGCCGCCCTCGCGCAACACCATCGCCCAGGAGAAGATGCGCACGAGGCCGTTGCTCCAAAAGGGCAGGATGACCAGCAGGAACACGGCCTCGCGGCTCCGTCCCCGCAGTACCTTGGCCAGTACATAAGCGGCCGGAAAACCGATCACGAGGCACCAGAAGGTCACTTCGAGCCCGAGCCTGAGCGACGCGATGAGCAGCGTTATATAGATATCGCTGCTGAAGAAGGCCCGGTAGTTGGCCAGCGTGAACGACCAGTCGCGGCCGTTCAGCGGCATGCCGCTCATGAAGCTGAAAAACACCATGGCCGACAGCGGCAGGAAGATCGCCAGGATGAGCCAGACATAGGCGGGGAGGAGGAGCGGGACCGCCCGTCTCAATCCCGACCCTGCTGGATCACTTGCCAAATCCGTCATGTTTGCCCTCCCGCCGTCGTCCTGTCAGGTCACTTCGCGTTGACCTTTATCTCTTGCCAAAGCGCCAGATATTTCTCGCGCTGGGCATCGGTGATCGGCGCCTGGAACTTGATGCGCGAAGCCACCTTGGGATCGCCCATCACCACCCTGTTGAAGGCGTCTGCCGGAAGGGCTGCAACCGCCTTGTCGTTGGCCGAAACCGGTGCGCCGACCTTGGCGACCCATTCAGTGTAGAAAGAGGGATCGGTCATGTAGTTGATGAAGGCCTGGGCGCCCTCCACGTTCTTGGAGTCCTTCGGGATCGACAAGGCGTCTAGCCAGCCGACGCAGCCTTCCTCCGGAATGACGAGGCTGACGGGCAATTTGAAGTTCTTCTTCGCGCGGTTGGCCGAGCCGCTCCAGTAGGTGCCGACATCGATCTGGTTGGCCGCGACCATCTGGTTCCAGTCGTTCTCGGCGCTCCAGAAAGTGCGGATCTGCGGCATGAGCGAGGTGAGCTTGGCCTTCACTGCATCCATGTTCTTGATGTCGTTGATGTCCTGGCCGGTGGCAATGGCGCCGAACTGGATGGCTTCTACCGCGTCGTCGCGCAAGATCACCCGGCCCTTATGCGCCGGGTCCCACATCACGTTGATCGAGGTCGGCAGCGTCGGAAAGGACTTGTCGTTGACAGCGATGGCGGTTACGCCCCAGACCCACGGCACGCCATAGACCTTGCCCTGATGGTTGAGCATTGGCGACTTCGCCTTTTCCGTGCCGATATCGGCATAGTTGGCGATCTTCGACGTGTCGACCGCCTGGATCAGGCCCTCGCTGAAGGCCTGATCGTTAAAGGCGGCATTGATCATCACGACATCATAGAGACCAGGATTGGTCCTGAGCTTGGTGAGCATTTCCTGTTCGGAATTGAAGAAGTCGTTGATGACGTGGTTGCCGGTCGCCTTTTCGAAGGCAGCGACCGCCCAAGGCTCATCGGTGCCGTAGCCCTTCCAGTTCAGGACATGCAGGTCTGCGGCGATGGCTGAACCGGCCATGAAGGCCGTCATCGCCGCCGCGGCCATGGTATTCGCAATCATGCTCGTCTTGTTCATAGCCATTCCTCTCTTCTAGAGTGCCAATGTTCCCTTTGTCTCCGCTGATGCGGATTTCTCTTCCCGGGCACGTTTCAGGAATTCGTTGATCGCGTCGGCATCGGGCGCGGTCGGGCCGCCGTGGCGGGTCGTCGAAATCGCCGCCGCCGCATTGGCATAGACAAGCGCATCAAGCGGGCTAAGCCCCCGGCTGAGCGCTGCGACGAAGGCGCCATCATGAGTGTCGCCGGCGCCGTTCGTGTCGACCGTCTCAACCTTGAAGGCCGGTACGAAGACCGGGTCCTGGTCGCGCAGCGCCAGCAGCGCGCCGGCTGCGCCAGCGCGCAGCACGATACCCCTGGCTTGCCGGCAGTGGAGCTCGAACAGCCGCCTGGCCATTTCCTTATCTTCGCCGGACCCGACGATCGCGGCCGCTTCGCTCCGGTTAAGGCTCAGCCAATCCGTCCGGCGGAGCACCCGCTGCAGCAGTTCGGGCGGAATCTCGCCGACGATGCCGGTCGGGTCGAAGGTGAAGGTCGCATGATCGGGCAAGGTCTCGATGAAAAGCGCCTGGCTGTCCCGGCTGCCTGGATAGGCGAGCGTGTAGCCTGACGTGAAAACCCAGTCGCCCGACGCGGGCATCATGTAGACAAAATCATCCGGTGTGATTATCCCCTCGGCGCCTGGTCGCGAGACGAATGTGCGCTCGCCATCGGCCTCGGTAACGAAAACCACGCATGTGCCGCTGTCGATGCCGGAGCTGACCGGCTGCAGCTGCTCGATGCCCTCGGCCGCCAGTGCGTCCGCGATCATCGTGCCGAACGGTCCGTCGCCGATCTTGCCGGCATAGGCCGTGCGCATGCCGCTGCGGCGCGCCGCCACCATCATGTTGAAGCCGCCGCCCGGCAGCGCCGAGAACGAGGATGCGGTAAGATCGTCCCCTGGCGCCGGCAGGCTTTCGATGCGGTAGATGAAATCCACCACGGAACTGCCGATATGGATGAGGCGAGGATCAGTCATGCCGGGGCGCCTTGCCCGGCCAGACGGGCGCGGACCAACGCCTGCGCCAGCTGTTTCACCGCATCGAGATCGATGCCGACCAGGCCGTCGACTTTGTCCATCGGCAGGCTCTCATAACCGGCGCAGGCGCCGGCCATTGAACCGGCAATGGCGCCGATCGTGTCAGTGTCGCCACCGAGATTGGCGGCGATGACAGCCGCTTTCCATGCATCGCCCTGGGCGAGCTTCAGCACGGCAAAGGCTGCAGGCACGGATTCCTGTGAGATGACGCTGGTGCCGAGGCGGTCGAAGACCCGCGAAATGCCTTCCTCGACTGAGCAGTCCTCGACCATGTCGAGCGCCCATTCAATGCGCGCTGCGACTGTACCACCCGGCACCCAATGGCCTTGCTTTTCGCCGGCGCGCGCTGCTGCGACCGCATGGCTGATCGCCGCGCGCCAGTCCGCGCCATCGATGCCGTGGCTGATCACGGCCGCGACGGCCGCGGCGGACGAGATCGCGATGGTCGTGTTGTGGGTGGCGCGGCAAGTCTCGGCGACCCGCGCAATCAGCGCATTACCCGGTGGCACGAGGATGCCGACCGGTGCGATCCTCATCGCCGCGCCGTTGGTCTCGCCATTGCGGCCTGCCTCCTCGGGCGGCGTGCCGGCATTGATCGCATCAATCGCCCGCTTGGTCGACGGGCCGAGCAGGTCGTAGCCGCCCCGGGCCTTAATGTCCTCCTCCCAGGCGATCAGGGCATTTACCCAGGCATGATGGTCGAAGCCGTGGCCAGAACTGAGCAGGACGGTGGCCAGCAACAGTGTCTGTTCCGTATCGTCGGTGATGGTGCCTGCCTTGAGACCTTGCGACACCGGATGGTCAGGCGAAGGGTCGACGAAATGATCGACGAAGTCATAATCTGCCTTGATCTCGGCTGGCGACAGAAGCTGGGTGGGCATGCCCATCGCGTCGCCCAGCGCGCCGCCGATCAATGCGCCCAAAGCCCTCTTGAATGCGATCTCCTCCCCTGCCGTCATCGTCAAAATTCCAAGTGAAGCGCGAAATAGGCGGGGTTGAGCAGGCTGGTCACGAATTCGATCGGTCTTCCGTCGGCCTCTCGGGTGAGGCGTCGCGTGCGAAGGAAAGCACTGCCGGGTGAACAGCCGAGCAGTTCCGCGTCGGTCTCGCCCAGCATCTCGATATCGGCCCATTCTTCGCCATGATCGGGGAGGAGTCCCACCGTGTGCAGTGTCTGGGTCAGGGAGCCGGAGCGCAGGCCCTTGAGCGGCACATCTTCGAGTTCAGGCAGGAACGGCACCCGGCTGCGTTCAATCGAAATCGGTTTCTGATCCTTTGACAAAAGGCGAAGGCGATCGATGGCAATGAAGGCGTCGTCACTGATCTTGAGCTGTTCGGCGAGCGCGGCGTCTCGCATCATTTCGATCCGCAGTACCCGCGTCTCGGTGTCGGCGCCGACATCCGCCAGCGCCTTGGACCAGCCCATGACGTCATAAATCGTTTGGCCATTGAAGGTGACGAAGGAGCCGATACCGACTTTTGTCGTTATCAGACCACGGCTGTTCAGCTCTTCGAGGCCCTTGCGAAGTGTGTTGCGGCTGACGGCGAAGCGCTGGACCAGTTTGTTCTCGCTCTGCAGCCGCTCCCCGAAGGCGAGCACGCCGGAGCGGATTTCCTGCTCCAGCACCGAGGCGATCTGCTCAGGCTTCGGCGCGCCTGGTTTCAATGGGGTTTTCAGATCAGCGCGCCGTGCCATTTCATACCTATGCAATGAACCTGTTTAATCCTGTTCAATAGCATGTCATGAAATTTTCCATTGTCAACGGGCCAGGAGTTCAGTGCTTTGGCGACTGCCGGGCATAGACCCTGGTGAAACAGGAGCGGCAGCAGCATCGTTCAAATCTCAATCTTTCTCGCAACACGAGACGGCCAGTGGTGCGTCTATGTTCAGCATGGGTGTATTCCTTGCGAAACACTGCCACCAATCTGTGTGCTGCCCGATAGACGCTCGCGAGCTTTCTGTCGCTCAGTTGGCCTGCCAAGCGCGAGACCGTGTTATTGAGAAGCCACCCCTCTGGCGTCCGGGCGCGGTTCAAGGCATCCTGTCGCGGTGGAAAACGTGCTTATGGTAGTTGGAGGAACGCCTGATGCGCTGCTTTACCGTACTTGGACCGTCGCAAACCGGAAAATCGACCGTCGTGGAGAAATTGGGCTCCCTTGAGGGAGCACCGAAAAAATCCGTCTCTCCTTACGGACTGAACCTCACGGAATTCACCTTCGGAAGCGAGGAGTGGTGCGCGTTGGACGCACCGGGACCGAATGAAGCGCTGGCGCATGTGCAGCATGCATTGCTCGCCAGCGACGCCTGTATCCTCTGCGTCTCGCCCGCTCCCGACCAGGCCGTGCTCTCAGCGCCCTATCTCAAGATCATCGAAGCGTCCGGCACGCCCTGCATCATCTTCGTCAACAGGATGGATGAACCGCGCGGACGGCTCAGGGACGTCATCGCCGCCCTCCAGGACTATGCCAATCATAGTCTTTTGCTGCGGCAGGTGCCGATCCGGGAAGGCGAGAAGATCGTCGGCAGTTGCGATCTGATCTCGGAACGGGCGTGGCGTTATCGCGAAGGCCAGCCCTCGGCCCTGATCGCGATTCCTGACGGTGCCCTCGAGCGCGAGCATGAAGCGCGCGCCGAACTGCTGGAACATCTCTCCGAATTCGACGACCACCTTCTCGAAGAACTGATCGAGGATCGCGAGCCGACCAGCAACGAACTCTATGCTATTTCCACACGGGTTCTCAGGGAAAACAGGGTCATTCCGGTGCTGATCGGCTCGGCGAGCCATGGCAACGGCATGATGCGGCTGATGAAGGCGCTACGCCATGAAGCACCACAAGCCGACGCACTGCGGCAGCGTTTGGCCGCGGCGAGCGGGATGGATGCAGCCAAGCTGGCAGCCGTGAGCTTCCACGCTTATTATCGCCAGAATGTCGGCAAGACCGTTCTCGTCCGCGCCTTCGGCGGCGGGCTGCGCCAGGGGGTACCGCTTGGCGGCGCCAATCTCGGCGTCGTGCAGGACCCGGCAAACGGCCGTGCCAATGCGCCTCTCACCCCGGCGGCGGGAGATATCTTCGCCACGGTCAAGTCCGACCACCTGCCTGTCCCAGCTCTGCTGATGGTCGACGCCGTGGCCGCCGCGCCTGATTGGATCGAGCCGCCGACACCGATGCTGGAACGGATCCTGGTGCCGGCAACCGAGCGTGATGAGACCAAATTGCCGGAGACGCTGGCAAAGCTCTCCGACGCGGACCGCGGCCTGAAAGTCGCGCAGGAGGAAGGCACCGGAGCACTTCTGGTTTCCGCTCAAGGACCTATGCATCTGCGCGATCTCTGCAAAATCCTGTCCGATGTCTTCCACATCGCCGTCTCGGACCGCACACCCAATCCCATTTACCGCGAGACGATCTCGAAACCCTCCGACGTTCACTACCGTCACCGCAAGCAGACTGGCGGCGCCGGCCAATTTGCCGACGTCAAGCTCACCGTGCGCCCCAATGCGCGCGGCGAAGGCTTCAGCTTCAACGAAGTCGTCAAGGGCGGCGTCGTGCCGCGCAACTATATTCCCGCCGTCGAAGCGGGCGCGCGCGAAGCGATGGACAAGGGGCCGCTGGGCTTCGAGGTCATCGATGTCGGCGTGACGCTTTCGGACGGTCAGCACCACGCGGTCGACAGTTCTGAACATGCCTTCCGGACAGCTTCGAAAATGGGCGTCAGGCAGGCGCTTTCCGAGGCATCGACCGTTTTGATGCAGCCGATCTTCCGCAGCGAGATCCATGTCCCCTCGGTCTATTCGGGCGGGCTCGTGCAGATCGTCTCGGCGCTCAAGGGTCAGGTTCTCGGCTTCGACCGGGACGAGACCGCCAGGGGATGGGATATTTTCCGCGCCCTGGTTCCGGGCGGCGCACTGGATGAACTGGCACGCTCACTGCGTTCGGCGACGCAAGGCATCGGCTATTTCTCAAAGAGCTTCGATCATTTCGAAGAACTCTACGGCAAGGAGGCCGACGCGATCGTCAAGGCGCACGGGACCCCACGCATCGAGCATTAGCAGCCGTACTTGCGTTGCCGATGCCGATGGGCGCCCCGAATTCCAAAGCGGAGACCGGTTTGCTGAAATAGTCGCCTTGCATCTCGTCGTAGTTGTTTTCGCGCAGGAAAGTCAGCGGCCTCAAAAAGAAGCCAACGTTTGACAATGTCGATCTGCTGACGGAACGTAGATCGCAGGGAGCAGCGGCTGAATTATCTCAGCCAGTTGCTGTCGTCGAGCTTTTGCGTATTTCTTCGCCCAAATCTCGAACGCTACGAACGGACATTGTCTTCAACCAAACCTTAGCTTGGGAGGATTACTATGAGCGATCATGTCTATAAGAAAGTGGAGCTTATCGGCAGTTCCAAGACCTCGGTGACCGAGGCGATTGACGGCGCGATCTCTCGGGCCTCGAAAACCATGAGAAATCTCGAATGGTTTGAAGTGGAGCAGATCAGGGGCCATATCGAGAATGGCGAAGTCGCGCATTATCAGGTGGTCATGAAAGTCGGTTTCCGGATCGACGATTGACGCGTCGGTCAGAGGCTTGTCCGGCTCTTCGCATTCATCGACCTCGCCATAGCGCAGCCGCCAACCCGCCGCCGCGTCAGAGACCCTATGCCTTCGGCGCGGCGAACCGGAGGTCTTGTACCCATGATCGCGTCATTTCAGCAGGTGCCGCCAGAGACCTCCTGCCTGATCATGCGGATGATGCCGGAGAAATCCTCGGCGACGGCGCGCAATCAATGCTCAATGCGCGGAGAACGCTATTCATCCGACTGTTCCATAAATCTGGCGAACTTTTCCCATTGTATGCAATACGGAAAATTTGCATAAAAAATATGCTAATACTTTTAGATGATTAATTTAGTTGCGCAGCAGCGCGCAATTGCTGCGTTCGCAGAATCCAGAGAAAAGAAAATATCTTCACCATATCAATCGGTTGCCGAGAGTTTTCCTCCGCAAAAGTCCTGGCATGCAATTTGCTCCTCTCTCCTCAAGGCGCGCCTCCGCGCCCCTATCGAGGGAGCTTGTCATGTCGTCATTTGAAATTTCCCGCCGCTCACTGCTGAAAACCGGTCTTGCCGGTATCGCCGCCTCCACCCTGCCGCTCTCCATCGCCCGCGCCGACACGAATGTCATTCTCGGCATCGTCTATGTCGGCCCACGTGACGATTTCGGCTGGAACCAGGCGCATGCCGTCGCCGCCAAGGCGCTTAAGGAGGTCTCCGGCGTCACGGTCGTCGAGGAAGAAAACGTGCCGGAAACCGATGCCGTTTCCAAGTCGATGGAATCGATGATCAACATCGACGGCGCCAACCTCATCCTCGCCACGTCCTTCGGCTATTATAAGCCCTTCGTGCTCGACATAGCCAAGAAATATCCGGATGTGCAGTTCCGCCATGCCGCGCCGCTGTGGAACAAGGACACGGATCCGAAGAATGCCGGCTCCTACTTCCCCTATCTCAACCAGGCGCATTATGTGAACGGCGTCGCCGCCGGCCTGTCGTCGAAGACGGGCAAGATCGGCTTCGTCGCCGCCAAGCCGATCCCCTCGGTGCTCTCCAATATCAACTCGGTGCTGCTTGGCGCCCGCAGCGTCAATCCGGCCGCCACCGTGCATGTAATCTTCACCGGCGACTGGTCGCTGCCGGTGCGCGAGGCGGAAGCCACCAACGCCCTGGTCGATGCCGGCTGCGAAGTCGTCACCTGTCATGTCGACAGCCCGAAAGTGGTGATCCAGACCGCCGAAGGCCGCGGCGTCAAGACCTGCGGTCACAATGCCTCGCAGGCAAGCCTCGCACCCAAGGGCTTCATCACCGGCGCCGAATACAAATGGGAGACGATTTACAAATCCTATGCCGCTGATATCGCCGGCGGTAAGGAACTGCCGAATTTCCTCGTCGGCGGCTACGACAAGGACATGCTGCGCTCAACCCCCTACGGCGCCGGCGCCACCGATGCGGCCAAGAAGGCGGCAGATGCCGCGATCGCCGGCCTGGTCAAGGGTGACTCGATCTACAAGGGCACGCTCAAGGACAACAAGGGCAAGGTCGTGGTCGACAAGGCCTATGGCAATTACGATCCCTATCTCGACGGCATGAACTGGCTGCTGGAGGGCGTCCAGGGGTCGATTACCTGATTTTTGATGACGGCTGACTGAGGGGTCGGCATCCGTGTCTGCCTCTCATCCGGCTGCCGTCAGCCGCTTAAAAAGCCCATTGAACTCCGACAGCGCTGACAGGAGAGGATCATGACAATGACTGTCGATGCCACAACGGCGGGGATGATGCGCCGCAGCCAATCCGTAACGGGATTGAAATTCGCCGAGGCGATCATCATTCCGGTGGCCGCGTTGCTGGTTTCCGCCGTGCTGTTCGCGCTCTTCCTTCTGCTGCTCGGCAAGTCGCCGATCATCTTCTACAAATTGATCTGGGTCGGCGGCTTCGGCTCCAGCTTCTCCTTCCAGAACACGCTGCAGCGTGCAGCGCCTTTGATCCTCACCGGCCTTGCCTTCGCCATCCCCGCCCGCATCGGTCTGACCATGATCGGCGGCGAAGGGGCATTGGTGCTCGGCGGCTTCGCGTCAGCGGCCATCGCCATACCGCTGGTCACCCACCAGGTCTGGCCGTTCATCACCCTGCCGGTCATGGCGATTTTCGGCATGGCGGCGGGCGCCTTCTGGCTGGGCCTGACAGGCTGGCTCAGGCACTATCGCGGCGTCAACGAAACGATCGCCTCGTTGCTGCTCTCCTACATCGCCATCGCCATCATGAACTTCTTCGTCGAAGGCGCACTGCGCGATCCTTCGTCGGCGAACAAGCCGTCGACCATGCCGATCGGCGATGCCTATCGCATCGGCTCGATGCCGGGCACCGAGGTGCATTGGGGCCTGCTTGTCGGCATCATCGTTGCAATTCTCCTGCATTTCCTCATGACCCGCACCACCTTCGGCTTTGCCGCCCGCATGACCGGCGGCAATCCGCGTGCTGCACAAGCGCAGGGCCTGCCGGTCGGCTTCCTGCTGGTCTCCTGTTGCGCCATTGCCGGCGCCTGCGCCGGGCTCGCCGGCTTCTTTGAGGTCGCGGCGATCCATGGACAGGCCAATGCCTCGCTGGTGGCGGGCTACGGTTTCACCGGCATCCTTGTTGCTTTCCTCGCCCGGCAAGTGCCGCTTGCGGTCATTCCGGTCGCGGTGCTGTTCGGCGCGCTGGCCGCGGCCGGCGGCGTCATCCAGCGGCGCATGGGCCTGCCCGACGCCACGGTGCTGGTGTTGCAAGGCCTGATTTTCGTCGTGCTGTTGACCAGCGATACGTTCTACGGCCGCATTCCCTTCTTTCAACCGAAATCCGGGGAGACACGCTGATGCAGGAATCGATGCTCGTCACTGCACTGATCGCCATGCTCGGCGGTGCGATCCGGGTCTCCACCCCCTTCATGTTCGTGGCGCTCGGCGAATGCCTGACGGAGAAATCCGGCCGGGTGAATCTCGGCCTCGAAGGTTCGCTCGTGCTCGGTGCCATGGTCGCCTATGCCGGCGCCTACCAGACCGGCAGCCCTTGGTTCGGCGTGCTTGTCGGCGGCCTCGCCGGCATGGCGCTCGGCGCCATCCACGGCTATATCTGCAAGCTGCCCAAGGTCAACGACATGGCGATCGGCATCGCCATCATGAGTTTTGGCACCGGCCTCGCCTTCTTCTTCGGCAAGCCTTACATCCAGCCGACCGCACCGCATCTGCAGGCAATCCCGCTCGGCGAATGGACGGGCGACTCGCGTCTCGCCGAGGCGCTGCAGGTCAATCCGCTGTTCTTCCTCGGCATTGCGCTGGGAATCCTGCTCTGGTGGGGCCTCAGAAACACCAAATGGGGCCTGATCGTGCGCATGACCGGCGACAGCGCCCCGGCCGCCAAGGCCATGGGCGTGTCGGTCGATCTCGTCCGCTTCATCGCCACCTCGATCGGCGGCTTCATGGCCGGCATCGGCGGCGCCTTCCTGTCGCTCTATTATCCCGGCGCCTGGAATCAGGGCTTGTCATCCGGCCAGGGCCTGATGGCCGTGGCGCTGGTGATCTTCGCCCGTTGGGGGCCGCTGCGTTGCCTGCTTGCGGCGCTTCTCTTCGGCGCCGCCGGTGCCCTCGGCCCGTCGCTGCAGTCGATCGGCATTTCCCAGGGCTATTATTTCTTCAATGCAGCGCCCTATATCCTCACGCTTTTCATCATGATCGCCTCGGCCCAGTCGAAGTCGGCGGCACGCGAAGTGCCGGGCGAACTCTCCGTCAACAAATGAGATCAGGCACATGGCAAGCATGGACGAACGTATCGAAGCAGCAATGGTTACGGGCGGCACGACACTCGCCGCCGATCCCTATCCCTGGCCGTTCGACGGCGACTGGGGACCGCACAACACCGCCCTCGTCGTCATCGACATGCAGACCGATTTCTGCGCACCGGGCGGTTACGTCGACTCGATGGGCTACGACATATCGCTGACCCGCAAACCGATCGGCCCGATCCAGAACGTGCTGAAGGCCATGCGAGCGAAGGGCTATTTCATCATCCACACCCGCGAGGGCCATAAGCCAGACCTCTCCGACCTGCCGGCCAACAAGCGCTGGCGCTCGCAGCGCATCGGCGCCGGCATCGGCGACCAGGGGCCGTGCGGCCGCATCCTGGTGCGCGGCGAGCCGGGCTGGGAGATCATCCCCGAACTGCAACCGGCGCCGGGCGAAGCGATCATCGACAAGCCCGGCAAAGGCACCTTCCTCGCCACGGATTTCGACCTCGTGCTGTCGATGCGGACGATCCGCAACATCGTCTTCACCGGGGTCACGACGGATGTCTGCGTCCACACAACGATGCGCGACGCCAATGACCGCGGCTATGAATGCCTGCTTCTGGAAGACTGCTGCGCGGCGACCAAGGAATCCAATCACCTTGCCGCCATCGACATGATCAAGATGCAGGGCGGCGTCTTCGGCGCCGTCTCCAATTCGGCCGATTTCATCGCCGTGTTGCCGGAGGGCAAGTCATGACGGAAAGGACCAGGCGTGCGCCGTCGCTTGAAGCGCTCGGCATGACCAAGACGTTCGGCCATTTCACAGCTCTCGCCGATGTATCGCTACGCGTCGAGGCCGGCTCCTTCCACGCGCTGCTCGGCGAGAACGGCGCGGGAAAATCGACGCTGGTCAAATCGATCATGGGTTTTTACTCCGCCGACAAAGGCCAGGTCCTGCTCGATGGCAAGCAGATCTCGATCAAGAGCCCGCGTGACGCGCTCGCCAACGGCATCGGCATGGTCTACCAGCATTTCACCCTCGTGCCCTGCCTGACGGCGGCCGAGAATCTGGTGATCTCTCGCGCTGACGTGCCCAGCGTCATCGATTGGGCGAAGGAGCGCAAGGCGCTCGACGCATTCATGCAAACCATGCCGTTTCGCGTGCCGCTCGACACCCAGGTCTCGTCTCTGTCGGCGGGCGAGAAGCAGAAGCTCGAAATCCTGAAACTGCTTTATCTCGACCAGCGCTTCATGATCCTTGACGAGCCGACATCGGTATTGACGCCGGGTGAGGCCGACGAAATGCTCGGCCTGTTGCGCGGCATGACCGAGCGCGGCGAAATCACCGTGCTGATGATCTCCCACAAGTTCCGCGAGGTGAAGTCGTTTTGCGACCGCTTCACCGTGCTTCGCCGCGGCCGATTGACCGGCGATGGCGACGCCCGAACGGCGACGGTTGAAGAGATGAGCCGGATGATGATCGGCGACACCGAGGTCAAGGATCGGGCGATACGCGCACCACAGAAGAATCGGCACGACGTGCTTGACCTCGCCGGCCTGTTCGCCGAAGACGAGATCGGCTTGCCGGCGATCCACGCGATCAACCTCAAGGTCAAGTCCGGCGAAATCGTCGGCATTGCCGGCGTCTCCGGCAACGGGCAGTCGGCGCTGGTCGAGGCGCTCTCCGGCCAGCGGCTGTTGTCGCAAGGCCAGATCTTCATCAACGGCAAGGATTTTACCCCGACCCGCGGCAATTTCGACCGCTTCAAAGTGTTCGGCCTGCCGGAAGAGCCCCTGAAGAATGCCGCGGTGCCGCGCATGAGCGTCGCCGAAAACATCGCCTTCCGGACATTCGACAAGCCGCCGATTTCGAGCCTGGGCTGGTGGATGCGTCCCGGCCCGATGAAGAAAAAGGCCGAGGAACTGATCTCGCGCTACAACGTCAAGACCACGTCGCCGGACGCGCCGATCGAGTCGCTGTCGGGCGGCAATGTACAGCGCGCCATCCTCGCACGCGAACTTTCGGGCGATGTCGACGTGCTGATCGTCGCCAATCCCTGCTTCGGGCTCGATTTCGCCTCCGTCGCCGATATCCGCTCGCAGATCATGGAGGCACGCAATCGCGGCGCGGCCGTGCTTTTGGTCTCCGAGGACCTCGACGAGATCCTGGAACTGGCGGATCGCGTCGCGGTGATGTCCGGCGGCACGATCACCTATGTCTCGCCGATCGAACAGACCGATCGAAATATCATCGGGCAGCACATGGCGGGGCATTAGGCATGTCGCCGAGAAGCGGGAAGCGGCTTTGGGACGACGACATGTGCAAGCAGAGGAAATGACATGATTGAGGTTGCCGCACGGCCCTATCCCTATCCGCTCGACCCAGAGCATACGGCGCTGGTCGTGATCGATATGCAGCGCGATTTCATCGAGAAAGGCGGCTTCGGTGACAGTCTCGGCAACGATGTCGGTCGCCTCGAAGCCATCATCCCGGCGACGGTCGGCCTGATCGCACTTTTCCGTGCGCAGGGCTGGCCGATCGTCCATACGCGCGAGGCCCACAGACCCGACCTGTCCGATTGCCCGCCATCGAAAATCCGCCGCGGCAACCCGTCTCTAAAGATCGGTGAGACCGGAGCCATGGGACGCCTTCTGGTGAGCGGCGAGCCGGGCAACCAGATCGTCGACGCTCTTGCACCGCTTGCCGGCGAAATCGTCGTCGACAAACCCGGCAAGGGCATGTTCTGGGACACCGGCCTGCACGAGACGCTGGCCAGCCGCGGCATAACCCATCTGGTCTTTGCCGGCGTGACGACGGAGGTCTGCGTCCAGACCTCCATGCGTGAGGCCAATGATCGCGGCTATGAATGCCTGCTGATCGAGGATGCGACGGAGAGCTATTTCCCCGCATTCAAAGCGGCCGCGATCGAAATGATCGTGGCACAGGGCGGCATTGTCGGTTGGGTGACGCCGCTTGCCGCACTGAAGGAGGCCGTGACGGTGGAGATGGCCGATGTCTGATGAGCGACAGTGGATGAAGCGAAGGGCAACCGATGACCATCAATGATCCGGCCGTGCTGGCGGAAGTCGAGGCTATCTTTGCCGCCTATGAAGCCGCCCTTCTCGCCAATGACAACGAGACTTTGGCGCGCATGTTCCTCGATCATGCAGAGACAGTGCGCTATGGGGTCAACGACGTCCAGCATGGCTATACGGAGATCCTTGCCTTCCGCGCAAGCCAGGCGCCGTTCGAGCGCAAGCTTGACCGTACCGTGATCACCAGCTACGGCAGCGACTGCGCGACGGCCCAGACCATGTTCCTGCGCGAGGACATACCGGGCAAGGTCGGTCGCCAGACACAGGTCTGGATCCGAACGGCGACTGGCTGGAAGGTGGCCGCTGCGCATGTGAGCATGATGGATGCCTGACTTTTGCGGTCGGCAAGCTGATGGACGGGCCAGTGCTAGAGAAATTGCCACGCACATCGGCGGAGGAGATCAGGCGGGAGCTCGCCGACAGGATCATTGGCGGTGATCTTTCTCCGGGATCGGTGCTCGACGAGTCGCAACTGGCGTCGGAATTCTCGGTGTCACGCACGCCCATTCGCGAGGCGCTCAAGCAACTTGTGGCCAGCGGGCTGGTGCAGCAAAAGCCGCATAGCCGCACGATCGTCGCCAAACCCGATGCCCCAGCCCTGACTGGGATGTTTGAATTGATGGCTTATCTCGAATCCTTGTGCGCCGAGTTCTGTGCCGAGCGGATGACCGTCGCCGAACGCTACGCGCTGGACCGCCTCCACGCAGACATGTCGGCCATCGTCTCCGCCGGTGATCGCCAGAGCTATATCCGTTTCAACGAGATGTTCCACAATGCCATCTATCAGGGTTCTCACAACGGCTATCTCGAAGACGTGACGCGCCAGACGCGCCAGCGCCTGCAGCCTTTCCGCCGTGCACAATTCTCCACCCTTGGGCGCCTCGCCCGCTCGCATGCGGAGCATGGACGGGTGGTGGAGGCGATCCTGCAGGGTAACCGTGGTGACGCAGCCAAATTCATGCGCGCCCACATCACGCTTGTCGAGGATGCCTGGAACGACTTTGCCCGCGGCTGATCGGTTTCCGGTATTTGGCTCCAGGCGCTGCGCTTCCATGCATCGGCTTCCACCTGCCTCGCCAAAAATGATTTTCTCATCGTACTCAGCTCCCACACAACGCACGTGACCCCGCATCGAGCTTTGCCTATCGCTCAGGCCGGCAACGCCTATTTTTCGTGCAAATGCATGTGCGTCTTCACCATAAACTCGATCTATTTCACTTAACCACAACAAGATCAAAGGCTTAGGGAAGTGGCACGCCCCTTGCTCCGTTGTATGCAGAGTTGGTGGCTAGGGTTCCGGCGCTCCTGCGAGCGTGCTGGTCCGAGAGCTACCACCGGTGTGGGAGACATCCCACCGGATGCACGGCGGGAGAAAAGCCCGGGAGACCTCGTTGGCCAAGGGATTGGCGGCGCGATGGTCTATGCCGATCCCTTTTTGAGAACAAGCAAAAGGGGAATTGAATGCAGACGCTGTCGAAAATCCTGTCCATCACCACTCTGGCTGCAGCACTCGTCGCGGGCGGCCTGTCGGCCGGCGATGCCGCGCCGAAGAAGGAATTCAAGGTCGCCTGGTCGATCTATGTCGGCTGGATGCCCTGGGGCTACGCCGCCGACCATGGCATCGTCAAGAAATGGGCCGACAAATATGGCATCAAGATCGATGTCACCCAGTTCAACGACTATGTCGAATCGATGAACCAGTTCACGGCCGGCGGGTTCGATGCGGTGACGCTGACCAACATGGACGGGCTCTCCATTCCGGCGGCCGGCGGTGTCGATACGACCGCCGTCATCGTCGGCGATTTCTCCAACGGCAATGACGCGGTGATCCTCAAGAACAAGGGCACGCTCGCCGACATCAAGGGCCAGAACGTCAACCTGGTCCAGTTCTCCGTCTCGGACTATCTGCTTGCCCGGGCGCTCGAGAGCCTCAAGATGAGCGAGCGCGACGTCAAGGTGATCAACACATCCGATGCCGACATGGTCGCCGCCTATAAGACGGCAGACGTGACGGCCGTTGTCACCTGGAACCCGCTGGTCTCGACCATTCTCGAAGATCCCACAGCGAAGAAAGTGTTCGACAGCTCGCAGATTCCTGGCGAGATCATCGACCTGATGGCCGCCAATACCGCGACGCTGAAGGACAATCCCGATTTCGGCAAGGCACTGGCCGGCATCTGGTATGAGACCGCCGCCTATATGAAGGCCGACACCGCCGAGGCCAAGGCGGCCCGCGACGCCATGGGCAAGGCCTCCGGCACCGACCTCAAAGGTTTCGATGCCCAGGTCGCGGCCACGAAACTGTTCGACAAGCCGGCCGATGCGCTCGCCTTCACCAGTTCCCCGGCTTTGCCGAAAACCATGGATTCGGTCCGCAACTTCCTGTTCTCCAAGGGCCTGCTCGGCAATGGCGCAGCCTCCGCCGATGTAATCGGTATCGAAATGCCCGACGGCACGATCCTCGGCGACAAGGGCAACGTCAAGCTCAGGTTCACCACCACCTATATGAAGGCGGCAGCCGACGGAAAGCTCTGAGATTTCATCGTTTTCGGAGCGATAGACATGCGCTGGATCAATGCTAGGCCGGGCCGCGGTGCACAGCTTGCCCTGCTGCTGGTGCCCTTCATCGCCGTGCTGATCGCCTATGCGATCGGCTCGGCCGATCGGCTGGCCGTCAATGCCAATGACAAGCTCTTGCCGAACCTTGCCGGCTTCGCCGACGCCATCAACCGCATGGCCTTCGTCGCCGACCAGCGCACCGGCGACTATCTGCTCTGGTCGGATACGGGTGCGAGCCTGATCCGGTTGGTCGCGGGCTTGGGTATTTCGACGGCGATCGCGCTCGTCATCGGCATGGCGATCGGTGTCCTGCCCTATATCCGGTCGCTGCTGGCGCCGTTCGTCGCCGTCATCTCCATGGTGCCGCCGCTGGCGCTGCTGCCGATCCTGTTCATCATCATGGGCTTGGGCGAGACGTCGAAGATCGCGCTGATCGTCATCGGCGTCGCGCCGACCATGGTCCGCGACCTGGCGCTGAAGGCGCTCGAATTGCCGCGCGAGCAGACCGTCAAGGCCGAAACGCTAGGCGCAACCTCCTGGCAGATTGCGCTGCGCGTCGTGCTGCCGCAGATCCTGCCGCGGCTGATCACCTGCCTGAAATTGCAGCTCGGTCCGGCCTGGCTGTTCCTGATCGCGGCGGAAGCCATCTCCTCGGAATCGGGGCTTGGCTACCGCATCTTCCTCGTCCGCCGCTATCTGGCGATGGATGTGATCTTTCCCTATGTCGTCTGGATCACGCTGCTGGCCGTGGTGATGAACTTCCTGCTCGACCGCCTGCGTATTGCCGTCTTCCCCTGGTCGGAACTGGAGAAGCAGGCATGAGCGAGCTGGTGATCGACAATCTCTGGAAGGAATATGGCGACCAGATCGTGCTGGAGCGGGTGTCGCTGACGGTCGCCTCGCGCGCCTTCGTCGCCCTGGTCGGGCCGTCCGGCTGCGGCAAGTCGACCTTCCTGCGCCTGCTGCTCGGCCAGGAGCAGCCGACCAGGGGAACGATCCTGCTCGATGGCTTGGCGCTGCCGGGCGAGCCCGGGCCGGATCGCGGCGTGGTCTTCCAGCGCTACTCGGTGTTTCCGCATCTCACCGTGCTCGGCAACGTGCTGCTGGGGCTGGAGCTCTCTGCCGCGCGCTACAAGGCAAAGCTTTTCGGCGCTGCCCGCCGAAGCGCCGAAGAGCAAGCCCGCCAGATGATCGCCGAAGTGGGTCTTGCCGGCGCCGAGAAAAAATATCCGGCCCAGCTTTCGGGCGGCATGCAGCAGCGGCTGGCGCTGGCGCAGGCGCTGATCATGAAGCCCAAGGTTCTGTTGCTCGACGAACCGTTCGGCGCGCTCGACCCCGGCATCCGCGCCGAGATCCACAAGCTGATGAAGCGGCTCTGGAACGAGACGCAGATGACGGTGGTGATGGTCACGCATGACATGCGCGAAGCCTTCACGCTGGCGAGCCGCGTCGTCGCCTTCGAGCGGCCGCGCGATCGGCCGGAAGAGAAGGAGCGCTACGGCGCCACCATCACCAAGGACATTTCCATCTGGCCGCCACGGCTTGCCGGCCAGGCTTCGATCTACAGCCCCGACCGGGACGACCCGGTCGTCTCCCTGGGGCAATACCGGGACGGCCCGGCACCATCAGGAGAAAAGTGATGATGCATATCCGACGTTCGCCCGAGGAAATCGCCGCCAACCGCGCGCGCTACGAGGAACACCAGAGAAAGGGTCTGGAATTCGCGCCCAAGGCGCTACCCGCCGCCAGTCCGCTGCCGGCGCCGCCGATCGCGGCCGAGACGGTCATCCATCAGGAGACCGTTCCCGGCGGCTGGTACTGGTCGACGAAATTGCTGCGCGGCGAAGCGATCCGCATCGATCAGGCCGAGGGCAATTCGACCGTGGCGCTGATCGCCTGGAACACCGATGACACCAGCGAGCGGATCAACCTGGTCGATACGGTCAAGGTGCAGTGGACGACGGCGCTCGGCAAGGGAAGAGTGATCTTTTCCGATATGGGCCGGGTGATGTTCTCGCTGGTCGAGGACAGTTGCGGGGCGCATGACTGCCTGATGGGCGGTTCGACCGCCGCGTCGAATGCCGTGAAATATCCCGGCACCAAAACCCGCAACACTCGCGACAATCTCATTCTCGTGGCCGGCAAGCTCGGGCTCGACCGGCGCGACATTCCCGGCGTGCTCAACCTCTTTGCTCCCGTCAGCGTCGACGATGAGGGCCACTTCGCCTGGCGCGGCAAACGTTCCAATAGCGGCGACTATGCCGAATTACGCGCCGAGATGGACATGCTGGTCGGTCTTTCCAATTGCCCGCATCCCCTCGATCCCGATCCGTTCTATCAGCCGAAGCCGGTGATCGTCACCCGCTTCCGCCCAGCATTGCCGGTCGCCGACGACCTCTGCCGGACGGCAACCGCCGAAGCCATCAGAGGCTTCGAGAACAATGCGATGATGCTGGCCTGAGGGAGAGAACCATGAGTGATTTCGTCCAGACCTCCCCCTCTCGCAGCCTCGAAAACGCTGTCGAGGATCACTTCATCCCCGCCGAAGCCCCCTGGTCGGGCGTGGTCCGCAAGGGCCAGACGATCCGCATCGAGGACAGTTACGGCCAGCAGGCGATCGACACGTTGTTCTACCGCGCCGACGATTTCGCCGAACGCTATTCCAACCAGGACACGATGCGGGCCCAGGCCGGCGCMTATGTCGGCATCGGCACCAAAATCATCTCCAATGAAGGCCGGGTGATGCTGACCATGACCGCCGACAGCTGCGGCCGGCACGACACCTCCGCCGGCGCCTGCTCCTGCGAGAGCAATACGGTGCGCTTCGGCCACGGCGTGAAATACCTGCATGCCTGCCGCGACAATTTCGTGCTCGAAGTTTCCAGGCACGGCATGAGCAAGCGCGACATCGTGCCCAACATCAATTTCTTCATGAACGTGCCGATCAGCCCGGATGGCAAGATGACCATCGTCGACGGCATTTCCGCATCCGGCGATTATGTCGAGCTGGTCGCCGAAATGGATGTGCTCTGCGTCATCTCCAATTGCCCGCAGGTCAACAATCCCTGCAACGGCTTCGACCCGACGCCGATCCGGGTGCTGATCTGGAATGCCGAGGGCTGAGATGTTCAAGAAAGTCCTCATTGCCAATCGCGGCGAAATCGCCGTCCGCGTCATCCGAACGCTCAGGAAAATGGGCATCGCTTCCGTTGCCGTCTATTCCGACGCCGACCGTTTTGCCAAAGCGGCCCTGAGCGCGGATGAAGCCATTCGCCTCGGCCCTGCACCGGCGAGCGAGAGCTACTTGAATGTCGACGCCGTCATCGCCGCCTGCAAGGCGACCGGTGCCGAGGCGGTGCATCCCGGCTATGGCTTTCTCTCGGAAAATATCGGTTTCGCCGAACGCCTTGCCGGCGAAGGAATTGCCTTCATCGGCCCGCGACCGGAGCATCTCTCGGCCTTCGGCCTGAAGCATACTGCTCGGGAACTGGCCAGGGAGAGCGGCGTGCCGCTGCTGCCCGGCACCGGCCTGCTGCAAAGTGCCGAAGAGGCCTTGGCGGCGGCCGAGACCATCGGCTATCCGGTAATGCTCAAGAGCACAGCCGGCGGCGGCGGCATCGGCATGCAGCTTTGCGCCGATCCGGCCGCGCTGAAAGCCTCGTTCGAAAGCGTGCAGCGCACGGCGCGGGCAAGCTTTGGCGATGCGCGCGTCTATATCGAGCGCTTCGTCGCCGCAGCCCGGCATGTCGAGGTGCAGATCTTCGGCGATGGCAAGGGTGCGGTGATCGCGCTTGGCGAACGAGACTGCTCGCTGCAACGTCGAAACCAGAAGGTCATTGAGGAAACGCCAGCGCCCGGCCTTTCGGATGCTGTGCGCGCACGCCTGCACAAGGCGGCGGTCGATCTCGGCAAATCGGTTTCCTATGAATCCGCCGGCACGGTGGAATTCATCTATGATCCCGTGCGTGAGGAATTCTACTTCCTCGAGGTCAACACCCGGCTGCAGGTCGAGCATCCGGTAACCGAGGCGGTGTTCGGCATCGATCTGGTCGAGTGGATGGTCCGCCAGGCGGCCGGCGAGGACGTGCTTGCGGCGGCGGTCGATCTCGTGCCCAAGGGAGCAGCGATCGAGGCACGTGTCTATGCCGAGATGCCGCATGCCGATTTCCGCCCCAGCGCCGGCCTGCTGACCGAAGTTGCTTTCCCCGAAAGCGCACGCGTCGACGGCTGGATCGAAACCGGCACGGAGGTAACGCCCTTCTACGATCCGATGCTGGCCAAGGTGATCGTTGCCGCCGAGAACCGGTCCGCAGCGATTGCCAAGCTGCAAACCGCACTGACCGAAACCTCGATTGCCGGCATCGAAACCAATCTCGATTACCTGCGTGCAATCGCCGCCTCCGACCTACTGGCCAGCGGTAAGGTAGCGACCACTGCACTGCGCGATTTCGCCTTCACCCCCGATATCATCGAGGTGCTGGCGCCGGGCGCGCAATCGAGCCTGCAGGAACTGCCGGGCCGTTTGGGCCTCTGGCATGTCGGCGTGCCGCCGAGCGGTCCGATGGACGAACGGTCCTTCCGGCACGCCAACCGGCTGGTCGGTAATGGCGATACGACGACAGCCTTGGAGCTGACGGTCGCCGGACCGATGCTCCGCTTCTTCGCCGACAGCGTTGTGGCACTCGCCGGCGCGGAAATGCCGATGACTTGCGATGGCGAGAGGCTGCCGCACAACAGGCCGATCTCCATTCGCGCCGGCCAGACATTGACGATTGGTCCGATCAACGGACCCGGGCAGCGCGCCTACCTCGCGGTCGCCGGCGGGTTTGCCGCCCCCGTCGTGCTCGGCTCGCGCGCCACCTTCGATCTCGGCCGCTTCGGCGGCAATGCCACCGGCACGCTCAAGACCGGCCATGTGCTGCATCTTGCTCGCCAGAAACCAAGCGAACCGGCACAGCCGGCGAGCGAACCTGCCAACCTGACGCGGCAGTGGGATGTCGGCATCATCTATGGCCCACATGGCGCCCCGGATTTCTTTGCAGAGAGCGATATCGAGACGCTGTTCTCGACCGATTACGAAGTGCATTTCAACAGCGCCCGCACCGGCGTGCGGCTGATCGGCCCGGCGCCGAAATGGGCGCGCAGCGACGGTGGCGAAGCGGGGCTGCATCCCTCCAACCTGCATGACAATGCCTATGCGATCGGTGCGATCGACTTCACCGGCGACATGCCGATCATCCTCGGCCCGGACGGCCCGAGCCTTGGCGGCTTCGTCTGCCCGGCGGTGATCGCCCGCGACGAGCAATGGAAAATGGGCCAGTTCAAGCCGGGCGACACGATCCGCTTCCGACCGGTCAAGCCTGCGGAAGACCCGATTGCCGGGCCGGCGATCCGCAATCCCATCGACACCGGCTCGGCGATCGTCGGGCGTCATGACGATGGGCCCGTCTCCGTCGTCTATCGCCGGCAGGGCGAGGACAATCTGCTGGTCGAATACGGCCCGATGAGCCTCGACATCGCACTTCGGCTGCGCGTGCACCTCCTGATGCAAGCGGTGCTGCAGGCAAGACTGCCTGGTCTCATCGACCTGACGCCCGGCATCCGCTCGCTGCAGATCCATTATGACGGCACGGCGCTGACGCGGCGCCGGCTGCTCGGCCTGCTGGCCGAGATCGAGACCACGCTGCCTTCGGCGCATGACGTCAAAGTGCCGAGCCGCGTCGTGCATCTGCCGCTGTCATGGAACGATCCCGAAGCACAGCTGGCAATGCGCAAATATCAGGAACTGGTGCGCCCCAACGCGCCCTGGTGCCCGTCGAATATCGAGTTCATCCGCCGCATCAATGGGCTCGCCGACGAGCAGGCCGTGCGCGACATCATCTTCGATGCCAGCTATCTCGTGCTCGGTCTTGGCGACGTCTATCTCGGTGCGCCGGTGGCGACCCCGATCGATCCCCGGCATCGGCTGGTGACGACGAAATACAATCCGGCCCGCACCTGGACGCCGGAAAACGCTGTCGGCATCGGCGGCGCCTATATGTGCATCTACGGCATGGAGGGGCCGGGCGGCTACCAGCTCTTCGGCCGTACCATCCAGGTCTGGAACACCTGGCGCCAGACGCCCGAATTCGCCAAGGGCAAGCCCTGGCTGCTCGATTTCTTCGACCAGATCCGCTTCTTCCCCGTCAGCCACCAGGAACTGATGGAGGCCCGCGCCGCCTTCCCGCATGGCGGCTACCCAGTGAAGATCGAGGAAACAGAATTCTCCTACGCTGCTTATGAAAAAACGCTCAGCGACAATGCCCAGTCTATTGCTCGTTTCAAGACCAGCCAGCAGGCGGCCTTCGAAGCTGAACGCCAGCGCTGGAAGGAGGCAGGGCTCGACAGTTTCGTCGCCGATGAAGGCGCCGGTCAAAGCCTCGACGGCGATGTCCCGGCCGGTTGCTTCGGAGCGGCAAGTTCGGTCCCCGGCAATATCTGGAAAATTATGGTCGAACCGGGTGCCACAGTGGCGCCGGGCGATACACTGGCAATCATCGAATCGATGAAAATGGAAATCAACGTCACTGCCCACGCCGCAGGCCGGGTGCGCGAATTGCGCGCCGGCCCCGGCCGAAACATTAGAGCTGGCGACGTCATCGTCGTCCTGGAGGAATGCTGACATGCTGCCCACTATTCTCGATCTTTCCAGCCTTCGCGCCGCCTATCAAGCCGGCGCGACACCGCTCGATGTCATCGAGGAGGTGATTGCCCGCCGTGCCGCCAGCAAGGACCCGGCAGTGTTCATCACCCCCACGCCCGATGACGCACTTCGTGCGGCGGCAAAGGAATTGCTGGCACGCGCGCCGGAACCCAACAGCCTGCCGCTCTGGGGCATACCCTTCGCGGTCAAGGACAATATCGACGTCGCCGGCCTGCCGACGACGGCGGCCTGCCCTGCCTATGCCTTCCAGCCGGAGAAGGATGCGACCGTGGTTGCCCGCCTGAAGGCGGCCGGCGCCATCGTCATCGGCAAGACCAATCTCGACCAGTTTGCCACCGGGCTGAACGGCACCCGCTCTCCCTACGGCGCACCGCGCTCGGTGTTCGATCCGGCCTATGTGTCGGGCGGGTCGAGCTCGGGCTCGGCAGTGACGGTCGCTTCCGGTCTAGCCACCTTCGCGCTCGGCACCGATACGGCCGGCTCCGGCCGCGTGCCGGCCGCCTTCAACAATCTCGTCGGCATCAAGCCGACGCCGGGTCTCGTGCCCAATGTCGGCGTCGTGCCGGCCTGCCGCAGCGTCGATGTCGTCACCGTCTTCGCCGCGACCGTGGGCGATGGTGTTGTGATCCGCAAGGTGATGGAAGGCTATGACGCCGCTGATCCCTTTTCGCGCAAGGCCGTTCCCGCGAGCCTGCCCGCATCAGGCTTGAGGATCGGCGTGCTTGACGGTCCCGAGCGCGAATTCTTCGGCAACAAGGATGTCGAAGCGCTCTATGATGCAGCGATTGAACGCGCCCGGTCTTTGGGTGCAACAATCGTGCCCTTCGACTACGCACCGTTCCGCCAGGCGGCCGAACTGCTTTACAATGGCCCCTGGGTGGCGGAGCGTCTCGCCGCAGTGAAGGATTTCATCGCCACCAATGCCGGGGATTTCGATCCGACCGTGCGCAAGATCATCGAAGGCGCCAAGGCCTATGACGCCGTGGCCGCCTTCGAGGGCAAATACAAGCTCGAAGCGATGCGCCAGAAGACCAAGGTCGAGTGGGAGAAGGTCGATATCCTGATGCTGCCGACCTCTCCCACCACCTATACGGTCGAGGACATGCTGGCCGATCCGATCGTCCGCAACGGCCATTTCGGCCGCTACACCAATTTCGTCAACCTGCTCGATTGCGCCGCAATCGCCATTCCTGCCGGCTTCGATGCCGAGGGCCATCTGCCGGCCGGCGTTACTCTGATCGGCCCGGCTTTCACCGATGATGCACTTGCTCCCTTCGCCGATGCCATGCACCGGACGCTCGCGGCTGGTATGGGCGTTGATCGCACCGCTACTCTCCCCGAAATCAGCCGGGTTCCGGCGCTCGATGACGGCTTTGTGCCCGTGGTCGTGGTCGGTGCGCATTTGACTGGCATGCCGCTGAACCATGAACTGACCGGCCCCGGCGGGCGACTGGTCAAGGCTTGCAAGACTGCTGCCGGCTACCGGCTGTTCGTCCTGCCCGACACTACGCCGCCGAAACCAGGCCTGATTTTTGAGCCTGGTTTCATAGGATCGGGACTGGCGGTAGAAGTCTGGGCTCTGCCGCCGCACGCGTTCGGCCGCTTCGTGCAGAAAATTCCGGCGCCGCTCGGCATCGGCAAGATCAAGCTGGATGATGGCTCGTCGGTTTCGGGCTTTCTCTGTGAAGCGCATGCGGTGAGGGACGCCGAGGAAATCACCCATCTGGGCGGCTGGCGCCCATACGTCAATGCCAGCCTTTCAAATTAAGGGAATCGAATAGGCCTGTCTGTTTCCGCCGTGGCCGAAATCGTCGTCCACTCGGCTTTCGCCGCGGGAATTTGTCGTCGCAATAGGTTAAGACCTTTTCCATTGTGATCGACGTCGCCACCATGGGTCCAGATTGAAATCTCGGCGGTGATGCTCTCCGGCGCGGTTCAACCGCGCTCGCCCGATCGGCTCACCCATCACTGCGAGATCATCGAGACGCGAAACGCATGGCCAGGACGCATTTGTGATCAATTCGCAAAACCGCATTCACTGCGGGACTTGCAACATCAAGCACTCCGATCATAACATCAACTGAGGGTTTCCCGCAGGGAGGTGCGGGGCCGGTTTATCCGAATATGGAAGGATGCTTGGACGCAAGTCCGTGCGAAAGCGGTAGCTCAGCATCGCAGCAGAAAGACCATGCAGCGCAAGCTCTTCCCTTTCATCATGGAAGAGGCTGCGGCCGGTGCAGTTAAAATAACAACAAGACGTTAAGTGGAGGAACGACCAATGGCTGAAAAAATCGATCCCAAAAGGCATAAGCAATTCGATCTGGCGCGGAAAATTGCCGTGGCCGCTGGCGCTCCGTTTCTCGATCCGGAAATTCTTTTCAATCGAGCCAGCGACGACGATCTGAAACGCTATAGCCCGGACATGCTGGCACACTCAACCCTGCATTCTGCCCAGGAACTTGCCAAATGGGATGGCAAGGTGCCGCAGATCAGCGTCGCGCCGGTCGCCAATCTCGAGCCCGGCGGCGTTACGGTATCGGTGCTGTCCGTGACCGATCACAATATGCCTTTCCTCTATGAATCCGTCATGGGCGAGATCACCAGCAGCTATCGCGACCTCTATATGGCGGTTCATCCCATCCTGGTCATCGAGGCGGGCAAGTCTCCCGAACTTTACTCGGCCGATCATCCCGGGGCGCCGGCAAGTCGCGTCAGCCATATGCAAATCCACCTCGCGCCACTGACGGAACTGCAATCGGCCGATCTGACGAAGCGCCTGACATTGGTGCTGGAGCAGGTGCGGCTGACCGTCTCCGATTGGAAGCCGATGCTTGCCAAGGTGGATACGGCGATCGAGGACCTGTCAGCCTATCGCGCCGGCGGCAAAAAGGCCGATCGCGACGAGGCGGTTGCCTTCCTGAAATGGTTGCGCGACGGCAACTTCACTTTCCTCGGCATGCGGGAATATGTCTATTCCGGCAAGGGATCGGACGCCAAAGTCGAGCGCGACAAGGGTGCCGGCCTCGGCATCCTGTCGGATCCGGACGTACGCGTTTTGCGCACGGGCAAGGATGCGGTGACGACGACACCACAAATCCTGGCTTTCCTCGATGGCCCCGATTTCCTGATCGTGACCAAGGCGAATGTCAAATCAGTCGTGCATCGCCGTGGCTACATGGATTACGTCGGCGTCAAACGGTTCGATGACAAGGGCAACGTTACCGGCGAACTGCGCATCGTCGGCCTTTTCACCTCGACCGCCTATACGTCCACGCCTGATGAGATTCCGCTGCTGCGCTCCAAGATCAACTGGGTCAAAACGCATTTCGGCTTCGACCCGATGAGCCATTCGGGCCGTATGCTGGGCAACACGCTCGACTCCTATCCGCGCGACGACCTTTTCCAGATCGACAGGAGCTTGCTCGCGAGCTTCGCCGAGCAGATCAACGAACTGGCCGACCGGCCGCGTGTGCGGGTGCTGCCGCGCATCGACCGTTTCGATCGCTTCGTCTCGGTTCTCGTCTACGTGCCGCGTGAGGAATATGACTCCAACGTCCGTGAGAAGATCGGCACCTATCTCAAGACTGCCTATGACGGGCGTGTTTCCGCCTACTATCCGGCTTTTCCGGAAGGCGGCGTCGCACGGGTGCATTTCATTATCGGCCGTTCCGGCGGCAAGACGCCGCGTGTTCTCCAGTCCGAACTCGAAGACACGATCCGCCGCATTACCGCGCGCTGGGTCGATCGTTTCGAGGCTCTGGCAGGCCATGAGGCAGGCAGGATCAATGTCGACAACGCTTTCCAGGACACGTTCACGCCGGAAGAAACGGTGCTTGATCTGCCGGATATCCTTGCCTGCGCCAAGGGCGAACCGATCCGCATCAAGTTCTACGATCGCCAGGAGGATCACGGAGCGGTCCTGTCGCTGAAGATTTTTCACGCCGGCGGCCAACTGGCACTGTCGCGCCGCGTGCCGCTTCTGGAAAATCTCGGCTTCAATGCCGTCAGCGAGCGGACATTCGACATCGCGGCTCCGGCCGCCGGTGGCGCTGCGAAGCTTGTCGTGCTGCATGATATGCGGGTCGAGGCCCGTGGCGGCACAGTCGATCTGGAGCGATACGGTGCGGCATTGGAAGAGGCTTTCGTCGCGGCCTTCAAGGGCGAAATCGACAACGACAGCTTCAACCGGCTGATCCTGTCCGCGGGACTTTCGGCGCGCCAAGCCAATGTACTCCGAGCCTATGCGCGCTACCTGCGCCAGGCCGGCATCGCCTATTCGCAGGACTATATTGCCACGACGCTGGACAAATATCCCGACATTGCCGCAAACCTGTTTCGTCTTTTCCATGATGCACACGATATCGCACTGGCAGAGAAGGCAAGCGCCAAGAAGCTCGCCGATCTGCATGCGAAGGTCGAAACGGCGCTCTCCGGCGTGCCGAGCCTGGACGACGACCGCATCTTGCGCCGCTATGTCAACGTCATCGATGCGACGCTGCGCACCAATTACTTCCAGCGCAATCCGGACGGCTCGCCGAAGGCAATGCTGGCTTTCAAGCTTGATCCGAAGCTGGTCGACGGCCTGCCGGCGCCGCGGCCATTCCGCGAAATCTTCGTTTTTGGCGTCGAGGTCGAAGGCGTGCATCTGCGCTTCGGCAAGGTGGCGCGCGGCGGTCTGCGCTGGTCGGATCGCGCCGAGGATTATCGCACGGAAGTGTTGGGGCTGGTGAAGGCCCAACAGGTCAAGAATGCCGTCATCGTGCCGGTCGGCGCCAAAGGCGGCTTCTATCCCAAGAAGCTGCCGGTTGGTGGCAGCCGCGACGAGATCTTCAATGCCGGCCGCGAGGCCTACAAGACCTATATCCGCACGCTGCTGTCGATCACCGACAATATTGCCGGTGCCGATATCGTTCCGCCAAAGGATACGGTGCGCCACGATGACGACGATCCCTATTTTGTCGTTGCCGCCGACAAGGGAACCGCAACCTTTTCCGACACCGCCAATGCGCTGGCGCAGGAAGCCGGTTTCTGGCTGGACGATGCCTTCGCATCCGGCGGCTCCGCCGGCTACGATCACAAGAAGATGGGCATCACCGCCCGCGGCGCCTGGGAAACGGTCAAACGCCATTTCCGCGAGATGGATATCGACATCCAGACCACGCCCTTCACCGTGGCCGGCGTCGGCGACATGTCCGGCGACGTCTTCGGCAACGGCATGCTGCTGTCTCCGAAAATCCGGCTCATCGCTGCCTTCGACCATCGCGACATCTTCATCGATCCGGATCCGGATATGGCAAAGACCCTTGCCGAGCGGCAGCGGCTGTTCAATCTCGCCCGTTCCAGCTGGCAGGATTTCGACAAGAAAATCCTGTCGAAGGGGGCGATGATCATTTCCCGCGCGTCCAAATCCGTCACCCTGACGCCGGAAGCGGCAGCCGCGATCGGCATGGACAAGACGGTTGCGACGCCGTTCGAGATCATGAGTACGATCCTCAGAAGCCAGGTGGACCTGCTCTGGTTCGGCGGCATCGGCACCTATGTCAAATCGGTGTCGGAAACCGACACCGATGTCGGCGACCGTGCCAATGATCCCATCCGCATCTCCGCTGACGAGGTGCGCGCCAAGGTCATCGGCGAGGGCGCCAATCTCGGCGTCACTCAGCGGGGGCGCATCGCCTATGGGCTGAAAGGCGGACGCTGCAATTCCGACGCCATCGACAATTCCGCCGGCGTCAATACCTCCGACGTCGAGGTCAACATCAAGATCGCGCTGGCTGCTGCCATGCATGACGGGCGGCTGACGCGGGCCAAGCGCGACCAGCTTCTGCCGGTGATGACCGACGAAGTGGCCGCACTCGTGCTGCGCAACAACTATCTGCAGTCTCTGGCGATTTCGCTGACGGAGAGGAAGGGTACGGCCAACGGGTTGGAACTAGCGCGGCTGATGACCGTGCTGGAGGGCACGAAGCAGTTGAACCGCAAGGTCGAGATGCTGCCTGACGAGGCGGCCCTTGCCGAGCGCTATACTGCTGGAAAGCCGCTGACCCGCGCGGAAATCGGCGTCCTTCTGTCCTATGCGAAGATCGTGCTCTTCGATGCGCTGGTGGCAAGTCCTTTGCCGGACGATGCCTATTTCGCTACGACGCTGGCCCAATATTTCCCAGCGAAAATGCAGAAATCCAACGCCGCCGACATTGCCAGCCATCGGCTGCGGCGGGAAATCATCGCCACCGTTCTTGCCAACGAAGCGATCAACCGCGGCGGTCCCGCTTTCGTCATCAAGATGATGGATGCGACTGCGGCAGCCGCACCGGACGTGGTGCGTGCCGCGATCGTGGCCCGCGACGGTTTCGATCTGGCGCGCCTCTGGGGCGAGGTGGACGCACTGGACAACAAGATCTCCGGCCAGATGCAGAACCGCATCTATGAGGAGATCGGGTTCGTCTTCACGGTCCTGACGCGCCTTCTGCTCAAGACGACCATGGTCAAGGGTGACGTGGCGGACGTGATCAGCCGGATCCAGGCCGCCTTCAAACAGCTCAAGCCGCTTCTGGCCGGCCAGCAGTCGTCGGAAGTCGCCGCACTCCGGAGCGAATATCAGGAAGCCGGCGTGCCGGAGAAACTGGCGCAGGAAATTGCCGGCCTATCGAGCCTGGCGCTGGCACCGGAGATCATGCAGATCGCCGACCGTACCGGTGCATCGCTGACGCGCGCAGCAGAATGCTATTTCGCCGTGTCGCAGACGTTCCGGGTCGAAAACCTTCTGGCTGCCGGCGGCAGGATCGTCACGCCGGACCACTACGAAAATCTGGCGCTGGCGCGCAGCATTGACCAGATCGCCAGTTCACGCCGCGACATTGCCATTGCCGCGCTTGCCCATCATAGCAAGGAGAAACGACCAGTCCAGGCCTGGCACGCCGAAGACCGGGTGCGCATCAACCGGATTGTCGAAGAGCTTTCGGGGCTCAGCGATAGCGGCGATCCGAATTTGGCGCGTATAACGGTTGCCGCCGGCCTGCTGACTGATCTTGCCAACGAAGTCAGGAAAACATGATCGGTTGTCAGTGCACCTGGACCCAAACTGCAAAGGAGCTTTTGCGGGAACGCACCAGTCCCGCAAACTCGTTCTGCCGTGTGAATGATGACGGACAATTGGCTTCCACGTCGGCAAACACATGTCGGAACCATTCAGCCGGTTGAGTTGCAAAACTACATCGAAGACGATATAGGTCCAGCGGAAGGTTTCTATGGACGGTTTCACGCGTGCAACGAACTGAAGGCCGGAGATCGTGACCTGATTCACGGCTAGCCCGGCGGTTAGGAGTTTGCGATGTCTCGTACCTACGACTATGATTTCGCGGGTGGTTCCTACATAACGATTACGACCAGCGACTATGTCACGAATGTCGAGATCAGCCCCGGTGTGTTTGCCGCCGGATATGCGATCGAGGGCCTCAGCGGCAAGTTCGACGGTAACCCGATCATCGACATTTATGGCAGCAGTGGTAGGTTGCAATTCGAGGCCGGCATCGGTCCGTTCGACAATACGATTTTCATCAGTGACAGCCAGGGCTATTTCCATGGCAGCAAATTCGGCATAGACGGCGCCGGAATTGTGTTCGAGACCACAGCGGGGGTCTATTCGATTTCCTCGAACGGAATCGAGCTGTTCTATGAGCATGGCCGCGATGGCGACCCGCTCGTGGTTGAATCCTGGCAGGCTCCGCCGCCTGACACCACGCCGCCGGTGCTCGTCTTTTCCACGCCGTTCGATGACATGACCCATGTGGCGCTCGACAGCAATATCGACCTCTCCTTCAATGAACTGATCAAGCTCGGCGCGGGAACGATCACCATCAGCGACGGCGCCGGCGATACCAGGGTCATAGACGTGACCGATACGAGCCAGGTCCAGGTGATCGGCTCGACGCTGTCCATCAACCCCACCGCCGATCTGCATGCCGGAACGACCTACCATGTGACAATTTCCGCCGGGGCATTGAGCGATTTTTTGGGCAATGGCTTTGCCGGGCTGGCGAGCGGGACGCTTGATTTCAAGACGATCTCGGTCGTCACCGGCAGTGATCCCGTGCTCAACGGGACGTCTGATGACGAGATCGTCACCGGCACAAGCACGGATCACATGCAGACGCTGAACGGGCTTGACGGTAATGACACGGTCACGCTTTCCTCCGCCGGTGGCTTTGCCAATGGCGGCGCCGGCGATGACAGTCTTGTCGGCGGCGACAGCCCGGGCAGCCTGCATTTCACCGGCAACATGCTCAATGATTTCGAAGGCGACAATATTTTCCATGGCGGCAATGCCGGCAGCCTGGCGACCGTGCAGAATCTGATCGCCGCCGGCTCAGGCAACGATACCGCCTATGGCGGCAACGCCACCGGGCAGGGCGCTTTCGTCTATAACCTGATGCAGATGGGTGAGGGTGCGAATTTCGCCTCGGGTGGCATTGCATCGGGCGGCGCAACATTGCAGAATTTCATCTTCGGCGGCTCCGGCGACGACACGTTGGTCACAGGCACTGCAAGGGGCAGTGCCAGCCACGTCTACAACCTGCTCTCCGGCAATGGCGGTAACGATGTCTTCGTGCTGACGCTCGGCAGCGGCCAGACGACGATCACCGATTTCAGCGCCGGAAACCTCCTTGGCCACCACGATTTTCTCGATATTTCGGCTTATTTCATCCAAGACTTCAAGGCTATGTTTGACGCAGCGACGGAATCGGGGGGCTCCACGGTTCTGCATCTGGCTAACAACTACGGAACGGTGGATGATGTGGTGCTGACGGGTGTCACCAAGAGCGAGTTGACAGGGATTGACTTCATCATTTGAATGAAGGTTGCTGCTGAAAGGCGTCGCGTCGGCATGTCATCGCGCATCCTTAACCGCGCTCACCATCCAAAGCTTCTGGCCAAAGCGCGTCGCAAATCTCCGGGATTTGCTCCCGGTGCTTTAGGTCTCGGTTTGCGCTGTCTTTATCTCGAATCGGTGTCCACTTTCGGAGACATGTGTTGATGCGATTATCTCGCGGATGTGCTGAGCAGAAGGATGGGCGCCGAGCTTCTCATGTTCGACGCCAGCGATGGTGAATGGCGTGTCAGGATACTTGGCCCTTTGAATCGTTTCGCCGACTTTCGACGCCGGGGTCGCTACCGGTCTCCAACGGTTCATCAGTGGCTGTCCAGCAGGACGGAAAGGTTGTGGCGACGACACCGTCGTGGGATCGAATCCGAAACCGGCGCCGCAGGCGGCGCAAACAAACTCCGGCCGCCGCGATAAAGAATGCACGCGCAGTTATCAACGCCGATTCCAGCGCCTCACGAACTTGATGCTGAAAACTCGTTGTAAGGCTTTCTCTCACTGGACGTGTTGCCTAGACCGTGTAAAAGACGCTTCCGTTATTCAACCGTTCATACGTCCCAGAGAGACCCCAACTCGCGCATTTGTGACAGCAGGCGCGGCAAGAGGCATAAAGAGCATGAAATATCTCGTTGTAACATCTATCAATGGCCCAACGTTGCCAATGAAGAAATTCAGCACGGGGGCAAACGAAAACAATTACAAATTCGTTATAATTGGAGATAAGAAATCGCCAGACTCATACGAGCTGGAACACGTCGATTTTTATAGCATAGATGCTCAGAAAAAGCTCCCGTATAGATACTCGGAAATTTGCCCTACAGGACACTACGCACGTAAGAATATTGGCTATCTGCTGGCTTTTGCAGGTGGCGCCACTGAAATTCTGGAAACAGACGATGATAACGCACCGCTGGACGGGATCTGGGCGCCCAGAAGTCCGAAGCAGTCGGTACGCACCTGCTCTACTGACGGGTGGGTAAATTTATACTCTTACTTTACTCCGAAGTTTATCTGGCCGAGGGGTTTTCCGCTGGATCTGGTCCGACAATCCCCCCCGCCGTTCGACAAATTACCCGAAACAGAGATCATTTGCCCTGTTCATCAGGGACTTGCCGATCGTAATCCCGACGTCGATGCTATCTATCGGTTGTTATTCGACCTACCCATAGATTTTGACCGCAACGAACCCGTCGCGATAGCAAATAATGCTTGGTGCCCCTTCAATAGCCAAAATACAACTTGGTGGCGGGAAGCATTTCCTCTGATGTATCTTCCATTTTATTGCTCATTCAGAATGACTGACATTTGGCGAAGTTTTGTCACGCAGCGTATCTTGTTCGAGAATGGACTTGGTATTCTCTTTCACCATTCCACCGTGTATCAGGATAGAAATGATCATGACTTAATGCGCGACTTCTCAGATGAAGTGGATGGATATAAACGCAGTAAAGAGCTGGTTTCAGCGTTGCAAAATCTCAAGCTCGGCGGAAAGCGCAATTCTATGTTGGCCGATTTGGTAAAATGCTATGAAAGACTAATTGAACTTGGCTTTGTAGATGCCAAAGAAATGAGCTTGCTGTCCGCCTGGTGTGATGACTGCGAAAAAATACTCGACTAAGGCCTTGGAAATGAAAAATACTTATACGATCGTTGTTCCGGATCCCTCTCAACCGAAATGGGCGATGCCGGAACATTTCCTGAACCTGTTTGCCTGGAATAAGCTCGAGTTGTTGACGAGCACGACGCGCGATCCAGGCAAACTCGACGCTGGTTCAAGCAAGCCTATATATGCTTTGAACCTGAACAACCAATATCGTCTCGACAAGGACTTGGCGCTTTCCAAATCCGCCAATAATAATTACGTCTACGAAGCGTTCGACAAACAAGTATGGGCTGAAGTAGAAAAGCGAAACGGGGTATTGTTATTGGACTCTGCTGTCGAAGCGCTTGATTGCAGAGGTGACATAGCTGCGGGCCTTTTGAGGGGTATAGAAAGGGAGAGCATAAATCCGAACCGCGTCGTTGTTCTGAATAACAATCTGCGTGCTCACGGTCTCTTCGAGAGAAAATATTTGTCAGCCTTGAAAGACCGGCCTCACATTGTCGATTTTGACAGTTGCTATTGGCTGATGGTCGGTTTGAACCAGATGACGAATGACACGCGGGAAAGAATCGAAAAACGGGCGCAGTCTGCATCAAGCGCTCGTTCATCGAGGAGCAAGAAATTTGTCAGCTTCAACGGTCGATTGCGCCCACACAGATTCTATATTTTGCTGTGGCTGTTTGCTCAGGGTTACTTCGACGACGGTCTGATATCGTTTCTTGCCTATAATCAGGGCGGCAGAGAGTTCAATCTGGAGCGTTTGAAACAGGGCCTGCGTCACTACCCGGAATATGACGAAACGATAAAGTATGCCGACGATTTCGCTGCTCTTCTTCCGATATCGCTAGACGTTTCCCTGGAAGAATCGCAGATGAGCGCGGCGTATAAGAGGACGCTGCCTTGGCGCAGCCAGTCGAGTGAGCATTACGATAACGCGTATTTCAGCATCATTGTCGACACCAATTTTCATGAGCAGGATTTTCTATTCATTACGCCCATCGCGTTCAAGTCGTTTATGAACTTTTCTCCGTTCGTCTATTTTGGCAATTCCGGAGCATTGCGGAGGATGCGTGAGCTGGGATTTGAAACATTCTCGCCGCTTATTGACGAAAGTTACGACGATGTCGCTGACGCCAAGGAGAGAATGAAGTTGGCGTTCGAGCAGGTTCGGCGCCTGAATGCTTTAAGCAGTGCCCGGCTCGCAGAATTCTATAACGAGCTGTGGCCGGTCCTTGAGCATAATTATTGGCACTTTCATCGGGATGCCCCGGCTCAGGCGGGAGCGGTCCTGGAACGCAACCTGCTGGGGCCGATTACGGAGGCTTGTTCGTAGTCAGCTAAGACGCTGCGCCTCTTGGGGCAGCGAAGGAAGGAATATGCGCTCGGTGGTGGAGGCAATCCGCCATCGCTTCGCATGGCTGGGTCATATCTTCGCCGATGGGGCTGACCGCTTCCATTCGAATGGGCACAGGGCGCATCGCAAGATATCGGATCTGCAAAAGAACGTTCGAACTGGGCTCAAAGTCAAACGGCTGCTCCTTGGATCTTTACACAGGCTCAGCTTCGCTTCAACACGCCAAGGCGTTCGCCGGAATAGACGCTGTCGCGCAATGGCCGCCACCACCATTCATTGTCGAGATACCAACGCACCGTGCTCTTGATGCCGCTATCGAAGTCTTCGCGCGCCTTCCAGCCGAGCTCGGATTCGAGCTTGGTGGCGTCGATCGCATAGCGTGCGTCGTGACCCGGGCGATCGGTGACGTAGCTGACGAGCTCTGCATGCGGCCGGGCTTTTGGCTTGAACTCGTCGAGCAATTCACAGATCCGCAGCACGACATCGATATTGCGGCGCTCGTTGCGGCCGCCAACATTATATTTTTCCCCCAGCCGGCCTCGGGAGGCAATCAGGTCGAGTGCGCGCGCATGGTCCTCGACATAGAGCCAGTCTCGGATATTGGCGCCGCGCCCATAGACCGGCAGAGCCTTGCCTTCGAACGCATTGAGGATGGTCAGTGGAATCAGCTTTTCAGGAAAATGGAAGGGACCGTAATTGTTGGAGCAGTTCGATACGATCACCGGCAGGCCATAGGTCCGTTGCCAGGCGATCGCCAGATGATCGCTCGCGGCCTTCGACGCGGAATAGGGTGAGGACGGATCATAGGGCGTAAGCTCGTGGAACAGCCCGTCGTCGCCGAGCGAGCCATAGACCTCGTCGGTGGAGACATGCAGGAAGCGGAACGCCTGCTTCTCCGCCTCTGGCAGGCCGCCCCAGTAGTGGCGAGCGGCTTCGAGCAGATTGAATGTGCCGATGACATTGGTTTCGACGAATTCGCCTGCGCCGCTGATCGAGCGGTCGACATGGCTCTCGGCGGCCAGATGCATGATCCGGTCCGGCCGGAATGTGTCGATCGCCTCGGTCATCTTCACCCGGTCGCAGATGTCGGCCTTGAGGAAGCGGTAGTTCGGCGCGTTTTCGATTGCTGTCAGGGACGCAAGGTTGCCGGCATAGGTGAGCTTGTCGACATTGAGCACTTCGGCGCCCACGTCGCGCACGAGATGGCGAACCAGCGCCGACCCGATGAAGCCGGCACCGCCGGTGACCATAATGCGCATGTCAGGCTTTCTCCATGGAAGGCACATAGCGGAATGCCGACGGCAAGTCCGCAAGCTTGGGCTGATGCGTGTCCTTGTCGCGCAGGATCGCATCCTTTTTCACATCGCGGCGCAACCACATGTCCTTCAAGACCCCGGAAAAATGGCGCGTGCATCACCAAGACGAGTTGGGACAATAGCGACTATTTTCGATAGTTCTATCGCTTGACAAGGCATCCAATTTCTCCGGCTGGCGCCCAACCCGATCTGATGTCGGACCTGCATATTAAGACAGCCGCTTGCTTGCAAGTATGTTTTGCAGATTTGCCATCGGCTGGGCTGCTCATATGTCGCGACCGCGGCCGATCACATCCTTGATGAGTTCGGCAAATGCACGTTTCTCGCGGACGCATTTCTTTTCACGCCGCCACGGCGCGATTTTCTTTGGTTGTTGGCCGATCGGATCAATATTTCGCCGGATATGCCGGTGGGAAACGAGGCAGGTTTCATGGGTCAATTTCGACATGTTCCAAGAGCCGGTTTCAGCCGATCTGCGGTCGGTTTCCTTTCAATCATCGCGTACGCGGGATCAAATTTCTACGTCGCCCGATTGCTTTCCAGTACCCGCCTTGTTATGCAGGTTTGATATGACAAGAGCATCGCGCCCTCCAAAAAAGCAACCCACGATGGCCAAGCGTTCAAAGAAAAAAGCTGGAAAAATTATAGCGTCCGACAATAAAGAGGCGAGTATTTCGCCGCTCGTGAAGATAATAAGGAAAAATAGTAGTAATGAATCTGAAATCGAGAGAAATGCAGTTCAGGTGCTGACGGACGGGTATGCGTTGATTTCCGGTTCCGATCTTTTCGACTCAAAGTGGTATTTGCTCGCAAACGACGATGCCGACGACGTAGGTCCTGATCCTGTAGACCACTATCTCGATGTGGGTGGTCACGAGGGGCGGCCCACGAGTTTGACCTTTCATTCGGCTGGCTATTTTGCCTTTAATTTGGACGTGGCCAGGGCCAACCTGAACCCGCTGCTGCATTACTTGACGGTTGGAAAAGACGAAGGTCGTCGCGCCACCTCGTTTGAGGAGTTTTTTCAAATATTCGGTGGTGATGACTGGCGGGAGGTGCTCTTCAACGACGATGGCTGGCGCGATCTGCAAAAGCTCGTCACCAGGGTTGCGAAAAGCCCGTTCTATGATGCCGAATGGTTCAGGAGCGAATATCCGAAATTGGTCTCGGACGGCACCAATCCGATCAAGTACCTCGTTGCGAGCGAGATGACCGAGATAGTCAGCCCCGGGCCGAATTTCAGCTCCATAGGCTACCTGGAGGAATATCCTGATGTTGCAGCCGCGCAGGTCAATCCGTTTTATCACTATCTGCTCTGGGGCGCCGCCGAGGGGCGGGAGCCGGTACGGATGCTGCACAAGCCGAACCGGACGGCAAAAGCATTGCGCCACGAGCAGCGCAAAAGTGCGTCGGAAATGCTCAGCAACGAAGATGAAGAGGCGTTGGCCCTGCTTAGATCCACGCCGTTGTTCGATGCTGCCTGGTATATGACACAGTATAGCGATGTGGGTCGAGCGGGGCTGGATCCTGCTTTGCATTATCTGCGTCACGGGGTGACGGAGAGACGCAGACCAAGCGTTTATTTCGATCCGGAATTCTATGTCGACCAGAAGCCGGGCTTTGTCGGTTCGTCTGACAATCCGCTTCTGCACTATCTGACGAAAGGTCGTGCTGCTGGGTTGAAACCGCTTGCACTGATGGATTTCACGCCGCCATCTCGTAAATTGTCGGCTTGGGACGGCGATGCCGACCCCTTGGTCGCTGTCAGCGAGCCGCCGGTCAAAAGGATCAAATGGGCGCGCCACCGGGATATCGTGCCCGCCACAGGAGAGAAATGCCTTGTCCTGGGGAATGCTTTTCTTGCCCGGATGCCTCACGATCAGATTCAGCTGAAAATGGAGCCGCTTTACGCGTTCATGCGGCTGTTGCACATCGAGACTGCTTTTGTACGGCTGCGATCGGCCGATAACGGTCGTGAAAGTCCCATCGAGGCGGCGTTTGACGTTGCTGCCTATCGAGGGCTGAGCCAGGTGCTTCGCAGCGGCGCGACGGCCATATCCGATATCTGGTGTCCAGCCGATGGTACTATGCGAATCCGTGCTGGCGCCAACGAACAAGTCGGCAGCTCTGCACCAAAGGCAATCGTGATCCGGGCTTTCCAGGCCGATCTCTCTGATCCGACAAGGGTTCGGCTGGTCGGCGAAGGGGTTGTTGGCTCGGATCCGTCATTCATTGATCTTGCCCTCGGCAACGCATTTTCCCCCGTTCTTTTGGCGGCCACCACGCCCGACGGAGTGTTGATCGAATTGGGTCTTCTGCCATTTCCGTCATTGGCTCGAGGTGGTGCCCACAATGGCGAACTTCAGGCTCTGTCCGAACGCCGCAACCTGTTCGAAGATTTCTGCGCGCTGTCCGACGGCTTGCTGCGTGAGCTTTTTGGCTGGGATGCGCGTGTAGACGCCCCCTCCGAGGTGATTGCTTCTGTTCTATACAGGGTCGATGACGCGCTGGGCACCGAGCACATATTTTCGGCGCATGTGCGAGAATGGCTCCTTGCCCTGTTTGGCGTCCGTGTCGAGAGCACAACTGGTGAGACCGATGGTGGCACCTATTTGGCATCCGCCCTGGCTTCACAGGAGGGAATTCGCGAGCCTTTGATCAAACGACGCCGAGAGCGATCCCATGGCGCGGTGCTGAATTTGCCGGCTGACGCATTGCCGACCTTGTCGGCCTTGGTAAGCAGAAGGTTGAACCGACCGGCGGGCGGCGAAAGCCTGATCGGGCCTTATATCGTTGCGGACCGTGTGACGGGCCGAGCCAAATGGCTTGTCTCCGTACCCAACTGCCTGCCAACGCTGCTTGAGTTGCAACCTGCCGCCGGTCCTGTGAGCTACCCAACGCTCGAAGCGCCGGCGAGCCAGCGCAACTCTCTCGCGGGAGGGCAGGCGCGACTTCCGCTTGCAATTCAGTTTCCTCTTCCTGCCAGCCCAAGTGTCGCAGCACAGCTAACTCCGAGAGCACCGGATGCAGCCGGCCCTATCTTGCGGACATCCGGTGGCTCTCGCTCATCGTCTCAGATCACCGTGCTGCTGTTCGGTGCTGAACAGGAAAGTTCTCGCAATGCGGTGATGGCGGTAGCTCGGCAAGCCTCGTCCGATATCGTCGATTTTATTGCGATTTCGGCGGACGAAAGACTGCCTTGCAGCGGCGAACTGAAGGGCCAGTTTCCCGGCCGGTTCCTAACGGTCACGGCAAGCGGCAATCCGGCGATTGACATTGCCGCGGGGATGAAACGAGCCTCGGGCGACAGCGTGCTTCTCCTCGACAGTTCTACAATTTTGCACGATCAGCGAACGCTCGAAACCCTTTCGATATTGCTGGCGCAGGATAAAGTTGCGTCTGCGGGGTGTGGGGTTCTCAGGGAGATACAGATGCAAAAGGGAGGATCCCTGTTGCAGACAGAAGCCGCCGGCTATTTCCCAGTCGCTGTATCCCTCGCGGCCGCGCCGCGTCTCGTTCTCGGGCAGCCAGACGTATTCTCTGCGCTGCCCAGCGCTACCTATCCAGTAATCGCCAATGATTTCGCCTGCATGCTTGTGCGCCGCGAGATTTTGCTCGAATACGCGAGCGACGAGCGTTACCTCTTCGTCGGACGGCATTTTCCGGTGCAATTCGCTCTCGCTGCCCTTCGAGACGGTTGGCGCCATCTCTGCACGACAGGGGTGAGAGCGACGGCGACTGGAAGCAGGCTCAATCCCGAGGAACTTGATCCTCTTGGCATTAATTTCGTCGAACCAGGCAATTGGGAAGAGTTGCTTAAGAACGTAACATTCGTGCAGGAGTTGCGTTGATGAAGATCACCCTGGTCGTGTCAGGCGAGGACAATCTGGCAAGCGCCGGGGTTCGGATACGCTACAACCGATTGATACCAAAATTGGAGAGGCGCGGACACGAAATCCTTATCGTTTCAATAGGCGATTTGCAGGAACCGCACAGCTTCGACGGCGATGTATATCTGTTTTGCAAATGCCATGATGTTCGTAGCGTCGTTCTTGCTGGCATGATGCAGCGCAAAGGGGCGCAGGTAGGGATCGATGTTTTCGATGATTACTTCAGTCAGGCGACGAATCCCCGCTTCGTCCATTTGCGCAACTGGCTGCGTGCGATCGCTCCCTCTCTGACATTTGGTGTTTGCTCGACACCGCGAATGCAATCACTGATGAATCGTCTGGCGCCAGGTCTGCCCAGTCATCTGATCAACGATCCCTTCGACAGCTTTGACGCTGATGCAATCCTTTCCGCTGCCGAAGCGAATGTTGAGCGGACATTGCGAACGCGTGTGGTCAAAATCGGCTGGTTCGGGATGGGGGATAATCCGCATTTCCCCGTCGGCGTGCAGGATCTTCATGCTTTCGCAGCGGCTCTTCGATCTTGCCGCGAGTTCGGGTTCGAACCTAGTCTTTCCATTTTGACAAATCGACGCGCTCTCACTGTCGATCGGTTGGAAATGATAGCGCGTCTCGGCATACCTTTTCATATCGAAGAGTGGGAAGAAAGCCTGGAGCGTGAGTTAATTCGCGATTGTCTCTTCTGCTTTCTGCCGGTTAACGCCCAGCCTTTTAGCGTCGTAAAGTCGCTCAACCGAGCCGTGACAACGCTCAGCGGCGGCAGTCAAGTCTTATCCATGGGATTCCCTCTCTATTCCCAACTCGAACCCTTTATCTATCGGGACATTCGAGCACTCCTCACGGATCTTGAGGCGCATGCGCCGGCGCTGCGTCGGGAGACTGTCGATCATCTGGCCAAGCGTCTGGAGTTGATCGCGGACCCGAGCGTCGAAGCCGACAATCTATTGAAGTTCCTGTCAAGTTTGCCGGAACCGCAGACCGACAAAGCGCCGTTTTATGCCGTGATACACGGTCGTCAGACAAGCGGGGCAATCCATAAGCAGATTCAAAAGCTGGGGCATTTGTCGATTGCAAGTCCCATGCAGCCAAGTGCCCTGACGTTTGATTTACGCCTGACAAGAAACGAGCAAACGAAAGAGCCGATCTTCCAGCTCACGAGAAAAGCAATGCAGAAGCTGGCAAAGCCGCTGAAAGCCAGTCTCAATGGTCCGCAGGAGATCGGCAACATGCTCGTCTGGGAATTACCTATGAGCAGCTTACCCAGGCGCTATAGTAAGACCTTATTTGGTCGGAAATCCAATTTTGTTTCGGTAGACATCGCAGAGTACAATGCGACAATAGAAAATATGACAAGTGTTGTTCGGCAGTTGTTCGGTAATATTAAAATAGTGTTTTCGGAACTTGATTCTCCGTATTGGTCGACAGTATTTGCGACATACGAAGAAACTAATGACGATGACAATAAACTCAAATCGGCTTGATCTCCATGTCGTCTATCATATTCATTTTCAATCTGCTGCAGGACGTTAACATAATTCGCCCCTTGGCGTATTTGGCGCGCCGTGAGACGGATGCCGAAATCGTTTTTCTCATCTCACATCGCTTTCTCGACCGCGACCGTCAGAAAATCTGGCAACGAGAACTCGCGCAGATGCGTGCCAATATCAACGCCGACATGCATTTGTTCGATGCCGCACTGGACGCATTCACTGTCATCCAGAACAGGCGCGGCATACTCATTGCAGCAAGCGAATCCAGCTTGTCCGGACACGCTGACACCCACAACGTCTTCCGAGTGGCCCCCCCCGGATTTACGAAGATAACATTGCAGCATGGCTTTGAATGCGTCGGTTTTCTGCAGAACCGAGAGCATATCATGGCGCATGGTCGCAATATAACATTTGCGGCCGATATACTGTGTGGATGGTGCGAAGCGCCGGTTCTGTCGACAATGCCTGCCTCGCAGCGTTCGAAGCTTTACGTCACCGGGCCTTCAACTGTTTTGCAGCGCTCGGTCGTCAAGGCCGGCAGGAAGACTTTGGGTGGAGGGCTCGTCTGTGAGAATCTCCATTCCGTCCGCTTGAAAGCCTCCGGCAACCACGGGGCGTCTTTTATGGACGTTTTCTTCCAATTTTGTGACGATTTCGGTGCTTTTGGTTTGCCATTGACGCTGAGGCCGCATCCCGGCGGTCAATACGTGCTCAAGAGCAATGTGAAGCTTCCTGACAATGTCGAGATTAACAACCTTCCAATCTACAAAGCAAATCTGTCCTCGTATCAGTTCGGCATCTCGGCTCCGTCAACCGTGATACTTGACATGCTCCTCGCCGGCATCCCCACCGCTGTGTGGCATGATGGGGATGAGGTGATGGACTATGGCAACTATCGGGGCCTGGTTGATATTTCAAATCTACAAGACTGGCTGGCGTTCGCTAGGGACGCTGTCCTGCGCCGCGATGCCATTCTTGCGCGGCAGCAAGCTTTCTTGAAGCAGCTCGCAATGCCGTTGGATCCGCAAAACGTGTATCGCCGTTTTGCCAGACTGCTGAATGCGCCGGAAATGGGTCTCAGCGCTGCCGTCTCATTCCAGGCTGAGGACCAAAGGCAAGGGCCACGACGGATACTTTTCATCGCGAATGGAATGATCCCGACTTTGCAACTCTCATTTCTGAAGCCATTGGCTCCGCTTGAGGCCACAGGCAGACTCACGATCGACACGCTCCTGGAAACCGAACTCCTTGAGAAATTTGGCGAAGAGTTTCGAGGGGAAACCGCGGGCGCATGGGTCTCGGAGCGGATTAGGTCATTTCAGCCAGACATTGTCGTGTGTTGCCGCTACAGCGGTCCGCATGGGGAAATCATTACTGAAACGGCTGCCGCGCTGGAAGCGCAAGTCATTTATCACGTCGATGACGACCTTCTCAATATCCCGCGGGAGCTCGGTCAAAAGAAGTACCGAGCACATAACCGGCCCGAACGGTTACACACGGTTGACCATCTGCTGCGGCATGCTGACCTGGCCTACTGCTCCACTGACGGTCTGAAGAAGCGCTTCCGTAAGCTAGGCTACGCTGGCCCGATGGTCGCGGGCGAGCTTTACTGCGCGGCAACGGTCATTAATGATGCTGCGTTACGCCCGGTCCAGACGATAGGCTATATGGGATTTGATCACGCCCATGATTTTGAACTGGTCTTGCCGGGCTTGATAGAGTTTCTCCACCGGAACCCTGAAGTGAACTTCGAGCTCTTCGGATCGATTCCCTTGCCGGACTCTCTTCGAGTTTTTGGTCCGCGAATAATTGTTCTGGATCCAGTGCCCGATTACGCGCAATTCCTGGAAACCTTCGCGTCCCGCAATTGGGACATTGGCCTTTGCCCATTGGCAAGAACGCCCTTCAACAACGTTAAGGCAAATACCAAGTGGGTCGAATATACCGCCGTTGGTGCAGCGGTGATTGCCAGTGAGCAAATGATTTATGACGAGTGTTGTGCCGACGGTTGCGGTGCCACGGTCGGAGACAACGGTTGGCTTGATGCTTTGGAGCATTTCACACACAATCCCAAGGCGCGCTTCGAAATGGTGGAGCGAGCGCAAGGGCGCCTGCGAGAGGCATACACACCGGAACGCCTTCGCCAACAGGTCATGAGCATTTTTGATCATGTGCACGCATTAAAGGCCAGTTCCGTGAACGAGATAAGTCACGGACTTGGGGGAGCCAGGGAATATTGGGCCTCTTGGACGGCCGCTTATTTTCGAGGTGATAAACTTCCAGCGTTCGGAAAAAGCGGTGCGCAATGATGCTCTGGGAGGAAAGATGAAGAGTATCCTCGTTTTAAGCGACTACATAAGCGCAACTCAAATAATCAGCTTCCTGCAACCACTTGCCCAGTCGATATCAAAAGGTGATATGCAACTGCGGTTGGAGGCGCATTCAAAAAAACCAAAGGTTCTTGAGGGAATCATTGACAGCGAAAAGCCTTCTTTTTTCATAATGTCCAGGTACACATGGGAGAAGGGGAAGTCCGCGGCAAGATTTGCGCAGAAGAAAGGAATTCCTGTAATATATCATCTTGATGATGATCTTCTGAACGTACCGAAGAGCTTGGGGGAAACGAAGTTCGCGGTCTACAACGACCCTCGGCTGCTTGCGAATTTGCGCGCAAACATGGAGGCGGCGGACCTTCTTTATGCCTCGACTCCTGCGCTGGCAAAAACTTTAGAGAGTTATAACCTCGATGTGCCGATTGTTGGCGGCGACCTTTATTGTTCAGTTAGCCCGGAACAGGTTTTGGAGCCGACTCCTTCGACAATGCCGACCATTGGTTACATGGGGACAGGCGGCCACTCCGAAGATTTGGCCTTGGTTCTGCCAGCTGTGGAGGCCCTTATGGATGAGTTGCCTTTGCTGCGCTTCGAAACCTTTGGCAGTATTCCTCCGCCACCCAGCTTTGCGCGATTCGGTGATCGCTACATGCATCACCAGCCGGTCTTCAACTATATTGAATTCAGACAGAGACTGAATTCGCTGGGATGGTGGATTGGTCTTGCTCCGCTTCAGGATACCCCCTTCAATCGCTGCAAAGCGGATACAAAATGGGTCGAATATAGCGCGGCAGGCGCGGCCACGGTGGCGTCAGACCTGCCAGTTTACCACAACGCGTGTTCGGACGGCGCTGGGATCCTGGCTGGCCCGACGGGTGATTGGGTGAGCGCGCTGCGCCGATTGATTTACGACCCTCATGCGCGGCAAGGATACGTCGCCAATGCCCAAAACAAGCTACGGCACGTCTATCGTCGCGAGAATTTGGCATCGCAACTAATGCGCGTTTTTGAGGCGACGCAATCCAACGCCAAGCACCGAAAGCTTAATGCTGGAGTCGTTCGCGCAAAAGCAAACTGATTTGGAGTTGCAAATGGCTTTGCCGCAGGGCCGATGCTGTGTCTTGATAGGTCTGTGGGGACTGCCATCGGTACTCTCTGATTGTTAGGTGGAACAGTAAGATGGTTGTTGATCATGAGTGGTTTCTGCGTTCCGACCGGCTGTTGCAACTCCCTCTGACCGTCCTTGTCGCCTGCAACAGCGATTATTTGCACCATGCAATTGCACTTAAGCGAAGCATGGACATCTTTTCTCCGGGTTTTGACCTGGTTATCCTCATGGTGAATCCCACGGCGGATGACTTGGATAAGGTGAAGGTCGCGGCTAATGAATCTGCTGCGACCTCGGTGTCTGTCGTCGCCCATCGCAAACCGGAACTGGCGCATTGGACCACGAAAGACCAGCAGCCCTATTTTGCCTCGGCGCGCTTCCTGTTTTGCGAAGAATTGCTCCTGCAGGCACAATGTCCCGTCGTCTGTATGGATGCCGACACTCTCATTGTGAATCCTCTCAATTTGCATATTGCCGCACTGAAAGGCCCGGTCGACGTTGCATTATGGCGCCGGGACCTTGAGCAGGATGGGCATCCCGAGCATATGAAGGTGGCTGCTGGCGTGGTGGCCTTTTTCCCTACGCCTAATGGCCGGCGATTTGCAGCTGCCTTGGCTGAACGGCTGGACGCTGAATTTGCCGCAGGTCGTCCAGCGTGGTTTGTCGATCAGCTTTCGCTGACACGAACCATCGAGGCGATGGGACCAAGTTTGATCGCAGCAAATTTACGCGGCGCCTTTAAAGACTTTGACAAGTTCAAGGTGAACTCAGTTGTCTGGTCCGCGAAAGGGGATTCAAAAGAGTTCTCACAACCATTTTCAGTTGTTTCGAAACTTCTTGGCGATTCCGAATATGAAAAGGTCGAGGCTAAGCATGTCATCAACACGGCTCTCCGGAAATATCCGCAGAATAAAGTAAGCCTTTTCTTTCAATCTCATGCATCTTTGGTTGAGAAGCTGCCGCGCTCGGGTACATTTTATCTGCCGCGGCTCGACCTCCCTTGGAAAAAACCGGCAAGAAACAAGATCCCACCGTTAAGCGAACAAACCAATGCCGTGCGGATGGTATGGAAGCAATTTGCAATTTGGCTTGCCAATGCGCTTGAAACGCAGGGTGTCCGCATGGAGGTGCGGGAGATCCCAAACTGGGAAATAACGGCTGATCGCGTTAATACCGAGAGCGGCGACTTCGTGTTTCTGCCGCATAGGTGTGATTTCGAAATTCCAGGTCTCGGGCTGCCGGTCGCATTCTATATGCAGGAATACCTCCCGTCGCTGTTCACGATTGACCACCGAGGTTGGGGAGCGGGGGCTTCGGTTTATCCACTGGCAATCGACGCGTCGAGCAATGGGCCTGGGGAAAGCTTTTTGCACTATAGGAAGCAGCTCGCCGCAGGGGATCTGGGGACAAAATTCACTCAAGCGCCACGTAGCGCGGACCTGAGCCGTGCAGAATATGATGTATTCTTTCCGCTGCAAATCCCTCATGACCAGTCAATTTTGTACTTTTCCGATATTTCGGAAGATGCTGTCCTGGATCGGGTGGTGAACTTCGCGCGCTCGAGAAATCTTCGCATGGTTCTCAAGCCTCATCCCGCAAATCTGAAAGCGACGGTACCCTATCAGCGTTTCGTCGATAATATGAACGTGTTTTGGTCCACAGACAACATTCACGACCTGATCGACCGTTCGCGTACCGTTTTCACGCTCAACAGCAGCGTGGGATTCGAAGCAATGCTGCATGAGGTTCCGATCGTATCCTTCGCGCGCGCCATTTACGACGCTGTGACGATACGTTCTACGCGTGACACGCTGGAAGAGGCGTGGGCGCAATGCCTGGCTTGGAAGCCCAGCGACGCGAAGAAATATCACGCCTTCATCGATTGGTACTGTGAAGACTATGCGGTGGACTTAAGTCGGCCTGCGCTGCGAGACAGGAGTATCGCGCGACACGTAAAAAGTCTCATTTCAAGAATTTACGGTGCAGCGGCTGCCCAATAAACCTTCAGTCGGCCACTGAAATCTAAAGCGTCGCGTATTATGGATTCACGTGGCGCGCTTTAGGCGGCTGGGCTCGCCACCGCAGGGCCAGCACGGTCTTCGGCGCGGTCCAGTGCCACTTCATCACACTCCACTTCAACAAATTCGGCAACGCCCCGCTGAAAAGTGTCCGCTCTCTTGGGACCCTCAGTGCTCGATCTGGTTTCGCTTTCCGCACCTGCCACATGCTTGAGGAACAACCGCATGACATGCGCGACACCTTCCTCGGTGACATTGCGCAGATCTTCGGCATAATACCGCCCGCGATTATACGCGCCTGTGATGATTTCGTAGGAAGGAAAGTAATGCACATTGCTGTGGGAATCGCTAAGGGTTTGGGCTGCTACCCGAAGCACCGATTTTGAATAAGTGGTTGCCGTCAACACGTGCTCGCCTGGAACCGCCGTGGCCATTAGAGGTACCGGAGACACCGTGAGAATGACGTGAGCTGAGGGGTTGACCTGTTTCAGATAGGCGATCGCCACATTCATGTCGATGATGACTTCAACGACGGATTGATTGTGAAAAAAGTAGCAGCTTTCATCAAACGCGCCGCCTTCGACACCAGGGCAGAGCGGAAATACCGCACCGTCCTCGCGCGATCTCCAGCATTCCGTTAAGCCCAATGTGAAAACAAAGACGTCCAGTGTCTCGAACATCTTTTTTACTGCTGCCAGGTGAGCATGCCGGTCCGCGAGCATTTCAGCCGTGGAAACAAAATTTCCGGGTTGAATGGTTGGCCGAAAAGGATCACGCACAGACCCATCCGGATCGATCCATGGCGCTTCAGAAGGCCGGAAGGCGTTCTGAACTCTTTCTACCAGCTGACGTAGCTGCAGCGCCGTGTAAATATTTCCATAGCGAGCGGAAAACGTGCCGTAGTTATGTTCCGCGCGTATGTTTTTTGGAATGAGGGGATGGCCTGGCTCCACGACGTAGTAGTTGAARCCGTTTGTTTTCAAATGTCGCGCAATATGCTGGGCAAAGCAGCTTCCGGCCGTTGCCACCGATGTTGACGCATTGATTTTCAGATCAAACCGCCCGACGGGGTCGACATTTTCCATTGCAGGCGCGACGACGGAACGCTTCCAAAAGCCCTTGTCTGGCATCGTTCGGTAGGGATGAGCGGTTCCGGCCATGCTAATTCCTCTCTTCGCTAAAGCTTTGCCAAGTACCTAAGCATCGACGCGCCGTACTCAAAATTGGCATGCGTTGCATCCGCAGCTTGAAATTCCCGCGACAAAAAGCCGTTTTCATCGACGGCCTCTTTTGGTATTTCGCAGGTGTCGACGCCGATTTTTTTCAAATATTCGTCAGTAATGCCTTGCTCCAGCTTGTAGATGAGCTGGCGTTTATAAGGGTCCTCAAATTCCCGAAACACCGTCTCGGTTTCAGAAATCTTGATGTGTTTTCCCGCGCTTCCGAAGCTAAATTTAGGCGGCGGAGGAGGAAAGTGAACAACACGGCAAGGAGCTAGCTTTTTCAGGCGAGCAACCGTTACATCGCGCTGAACAATATCACGAATTGCAGCTGCAAACGTCGACAGAGGCACGACCTCCCCCGCGCTGTCCTCAAAAAGCTCCGCATGTTGGGGGTCATAAAGACGATAAGGCTGATCGTGTCGGAACAGTGCGAGTATATTGTGCTGTGTACCGAGTATTGTGATGGCAAGAAGGTCGGTTTCTTTTAGTCCGCTCACTTCGGCTTCGATTTCGGGGAGAGTCGCGTCGCCATGTTTTTGCGTTTTAAGCCACATGAACTTGAAGTCTGGTGCTTCGCTAGCGCCAAAATCTCGATGTTTACTCAAAGCGTTCGAAAGCATTTGAGAATGGCTGTTCCCCACAACCAGAATTCTTCGCGGCGCCATTATCCGTCCCAGTTTACACAGTTCCCCATAGTACCATGTATCTTTTCCAAACGACACGGTTCTGGTGGGCAACCACCTCATCCCATCATATTGCGCTTGATCAGCTCGCGGTTCGCTTCCTCGAGCCGGTCATTCGGCAAAGGCTGCTCGCCGACCCAGGCGGCAAAGCGTTTCATGCCCTCCGCAAGCGTGACCTGCGGAACAACATTCAGTCGCTCTTTTAACCGGCTTATGTCAGCGATATTGTGCCGGATGTCGCCGAGGCGGAATTGGCCGGTCACGCGCGTATTCACCGGAGCATCGAAAGCGCGGCAAAGCACCGCGGCGACTTGGGCGACAGGCGTGCCGATTCCTGATCCGACATTGATGACGCAGTTAGCCGAGACCGATACTTCCAAGGCCGCCGCAAATGCCGCCGCCACGTCTGCGACATGGACAAAGTCCCGGCTTTCGAGCCCGTCCTCAAAGATCGGCAGCTCTATCCCACGCCGAATCCGGGTCGAAAATATCGACAAGATCCCGGTATAGGGGTTGTTGAGCGACTGCCCTTCACCATAGACATTTTGCAGACGAAGGATCGCATAGTCCAGCCCGGCGCTGCTGCAGCCGATGCGAACAAGATCTTCCTGCATCAGCTTGGTCGCGGCATAGATGGAAGCGGGTGCCGTGGCGTCGTCCTCGCGTGTCGGAACCGCTTTAAGGGCAGCTCCGGTCTTGGCGCTGACAGGGTCCCAACGATGCGCTTTCAACGCTTCCGCGGTTCTCGGCAGGGGGACGACGCGCGCGCCATCGGTCGAATCTGCGTCTATATAAGCGCCTTCACCGTAGACCGAGCGCGACGATGAGAGCAGCACCCGGCGCACACTCGGTGCTTGGCCGTTGACGATGAGATGCATGAGACGCGCTGTGCCCTGGACATTCTCATGGCAATAATGATTGATCTCGTACATCGATTGCGCCGTTCCTGTTTCCGAGGACAGGTGCACGACGGTGTCGACATCCTTGAGCGCGGCTTCCAGGTCGCGTTCGCTGGTGACCGAGCCTCGATGAAACTCGACGCCGGGTGTCGACATCAGCCAATCGAGAGCGCTGCTGGGCAGCGCTCCATGAATTTGCGGCGAGAGCGTGTCGAGAACCCTTACACGATGGCCTCGTTTCGCAAGCAAAGGCACCAGATGGGATCCGATAAACCCGGCGCCGCCGGTGACCAGCACGGTTTTCATGTCTGAACGGCTTTCACTGCGCCGCTTCGGCCGCTAGATACATATTCCGCTCGGAAATCCAGAGATCCGCATATCCCACATTCTGCCAGTCTTCAAACCACGGTCCACCGTTGGTGTAATGGATTGCGGCTGGCACGTCGTTTCGCAGCGGATATTCGCCTTCAAGAAAATTCCAGTCGAGCGGCAGCGAGCCGACCAGATTGTCGTTGGACAGCCATTGGAAGCGATGCAGGAAGGCCGGCGCTGCCGTGTTGACGATTTCAGGCGTCAGCGCCTTGACCTCTGGATGGGCATTGTTGAACAGGATGAACGACGACCAGTTCTTGCGCGGATAGACGGTCTGCTGCTTGCCGTCCATCTTGATCATATTGGCAGGCGTATAGTCGTGCTGCACGACGAAGACCGCCTTGTCGCGGCTGGCATGCTGCAGAACGTCGTAAACGTCGCGCGTGAACAGAAAATCGCAATCGACGAAGATCGACCAGCCGTCGTGTGCGCCCAGATAGGGGGTGAGGAAGCGCGTTATGGAGAATTCCGTCGTCGCGTTGTCCGCACCGCGTGTATAGAGCCCGAGCTCACGCAGGGTGTCCTGCTTCAGCGGATAAATCTCGACCGGCTGGTCGCAATGCCTCAATATCGAATGCCGGCACACCTGCCAGGCGATATCCTCGCGGCTGTCATATCCAACATAAATCTTGAGATGTTCACTCATGCCATCAGTCCCATTTCGCTTCCGGTGCAAACATCAACGGCCGGCACATTCAATGGCCGGTGACCGTGATGTCCACCATTGGTGATCGCCGTAGGTTGCATAACGCCATGCGTTCAAATGTCAAAGACGGTCTTGGAAAAAAGCGTCGCGGATCGCAACCTTTTTGCAACGACGTCAGACGACACCTGCCCGCAGACAGTCGTGGATATGCAAGATCCCGATCGGCACCATGTTCTCTTCGACCACGAAAACCATATGAATCTTCTTCTGATTCATCAATGTGACAGCTTCGACAGCAAGCATTGACGGCAGCACGATCGTTGGCGATGGGGTTGCCACCTCTCTCGCGGTTTTGGTCATCAGCCCATCCATATGCCGACGGAGGTCGCCATCGGTGATGATGCCGGTGAGCTTTTCGTCTTCCACCAGCCCAGCGACTCCGAAGCCCTTACGGGTCATTTCAAGAATAGTGTCGCTCATCGGTTGCTCAGGCGATACAAGCGGCAGGGATTCATCGCCCCTCATGATTTGCCTGACAGTCGCCAGACGCGCGCCCAATCGGCCTCCCGGGTGAAAAGCGCGGAAGTGTTCTTCGGCGAATTGCCTCTGCTCCATCAGCGCCACGGCCAAGGCGTCGCCGAGCGCAAGCGTCATGGTCGTGGTCGTCGTTGGCGCCATGCCGATGATGCAAGCTTCGGCGGCCGGGGGGAGAAACAGCTTGTAGTCCGACGCCAGCGCCAACGTGCTCTGACGTCCGCTGGAGATCGCGATCAGGCAGATTTTAAAGCGACGCGTGTGAGCAATGATGTCAGACAATTCCGACGTTTCGCCGGAATTCGATATCAATATACACACGTCCTGCTCGGTAATATTGCCCAAATCGCCATGGCTGGCTTCGGCCGGATGAACGAAAAAGGACGGTGTGCCGGTGGATGACAGCGTTGCCGCAATCTTCCTGGCAATGTGCCCGGACTTGCCGATGCCGGAGAGAATCACGCGACCTTTGAGCGACAGGATGACACGGACCACGGAGTAGAAGTCATCGGGAATGTTTTCCGACAACGTTCTCAGCGCACGCTCTTCCGTCTTTATGACGCGCTTCGCCGTCTCAAGGACGGAGCCTTTGCCGTCGTCATAATCACTATAGTCGTGCGATTGCCCGTCGAGGGCGATGGAGAAACCGACCATTCTGGTTGCCACGTTGTTGCTGGATTGAGGTAACATAAGGATTCCCGCCGCTGGTGCAACAACAATTGGGTCTTTGCACCGGTTTGTCATCTCCAGGTTCATGCCAACGAGCATCTGAAGACCGGATCGCGAAGGCGAGAGGCAAATCATCCACGGTTGCTCATTATAAGTGCGCGCCACCTGTTCGGGGGCAGTTTCTCAGCACAGAGATTCGCCAGGAAGACCAGAATCAACCTTCGTTGCCGTCGGAAATGAAATCTTTCGACATTTTGTCGGAAGACACCTCACCAGCACGAATTTTGCCTAGCCAGCGCGCTTTGATGACATCGTCGATAGCCAGGATCACTTCCTCGGCCGACCATTGCGTCGCCATATCGCGGATCAGGGCTGATATTTTCTGGTCGATGACGTCGTGCAAATCGTCGATGCGGATGGGGCGATCATTGTTCATGGCTTTTCACTCCCGTCTATCTGCTTCCTTTGCCGGGAAACACCGGCTGCGGCCGCAAGTTCCGCTCGTGGCGTTCGCTTGGCTTCGCGGCGTGGGGCGTCGGAACATCCCCATGCCGTGCGATTTATGCTGGCATGAAAGACACGGATAACAATACCAGCCGTATCATTGATCCATTTCGTTTTTTCCATCCCACCGCCGCGCCATCTCCGCATGGATCGGCGGACGCCGACGACGGTTAGCCGGCCATCTTGGCGCCATATCCAACTGTCATATAACGTGATCGCAACAGCGGAGGTGGACAGAGCGATGGCGCTGCGCAGGCTCATCTCTTTGTTTATCACGATCTCCATGTTGCAGGTAGCGTCTTCGCCACCCGCGGCGTCGGACCCGGTCATTGCCGAGAAGGACAAAATGTGCCTTTTCGAACGCCCAGCCGCCCCAGGCATGCCGCAGATCTGCATCCGCTCCGCGAGCTATGATGAAGATGTATGTCGCGCCATCGAGCGCTTTGCCGTCGAGCAGAATCTTCCTGCCGAATATTTCGCTCGCCTCATCTGGCGCGAGAGCCTTTTCCGGGCGGATGCCGTCAGTCCCAAGGGCGCGGAAGGGATTGCGCAATTCATGCCTGGGACGGCGAGGCTGCGCGGCCTGGCCAACAGTTTTGACGTCGTGCAGGCGCTGGATGCCTCGTCCCGCTACCTGAACGAGCTGCGCACTCGGTTCGGCAATCTTGGCTTCGCGGCCGCCGCCTATAATGCCGGCGAAGACGGATTGAGCAATTTTCTCGTCAAAAATCGGCTGCCGATCGAGACACGCGACTATGTCTTTGCCGTCACAGGGCATGCGGTCGAGACCTGGCGGGACGATCCCCCGAAGACCGCAGCAGCGTCTCTCGATCCGGCGCTGACCTTCCTCGACGGCTGCATTCAACTGGCGGTGAAGCGACGCCTGCGCGAGCCGGTCCTTATCCAGTCCGCGGATTGGGCGCCGTGGGGCGTCCAGCTGTCGGCGAATTTCGATCCGAACATTGCCGGCCGTATCTTCCTGCAGAAGATCGCGACGCTGCCAGAGCCACTCAACGGCGAGCGCGCGCTCATCGTGGTGCAAAGGCCGCGTCCGATCGGCATGCGCCCGAAATATGCAGCCAGAATCGGCCGGGCAACACGAAAGGAGGCCAATGATCTCTGCGATGCCATCCTGAGGAAAGGCGTCGCCTGCGCAGTGGTCAAGAACTAGCAGGCCTCCGGTCAGCGCCGGGATGGAACAATCCCTTGACGTAATCCTTATGACCGACAGCAGCTTTCGCCATCGAATTTCCGCAGGCGAACAGGATATCCGCCAATAGGCACGGAATACCCGCGTGTAACGAGGCCGAGCCAACGGGAAATGCCATGTTCATGCAAAGCAAAGCAAAAGCGATCGGATTTCATCCGGCGCATAAGGTGAGCCGGAATTTTCCGGTGGAATATTACATTCTGGCGGGCCTGGAATTTCGGGGCGCCGTTGTCGGCTACCTTTCCGATCGGCCCATCCGAGAAATTGCCATCGACGAGGAGGGGCTGCGCTATCGCTTTGTCGGCATCGCGCCGCGCGACGTCAACGGTCGCTACGACGTCTTCTCCCTTGAACACGGCGAATGGATCGTCGAGCCGGGCTTGGTCTATGTCGTGGATTCGGAAGATGGAAAACCTGCAAGGCGGTCAGATCAGCGTCGGGCGACATTCTGAATGTGAACGCAGTTAGCGGCAAAGACCGCTCTACTTGGATTGCAAGAACCGATCAACAGCCGCTGATCGTCTGCCTGCTGCTTTCGAGCGTCACTCCGATATCATTCGCCAAAGCGGCGTCATAAGTGCCTCCCCACCTCATAGACGGACGCAGGCGCAGTTCGGGTTTTCCAAAGTGACGGCGAAACCGCACAGCCCGCTATCATTTTTTCCGCCTCCGGCATGTTTCGCTCCAGCTTCGGGCAGGGAACAAATCTTAAGACTTTCTTAACTACCGCCGGACTAGCTTGTTTACTCAAAATTAACCGAGATGACGAAGTGCTTACAGACGCCCGCTCCATCCGTATCAAGGGTCGCTCCTTCCTGGCCGTTGTCCTGTCGCCGGAACTTCCCTTCGAGGATTGGCTGGTGCAGCTCGACGATCTCGCCAGGCGCTCTGCGGGCTTCTTTCTCGAGCGTCCGGTCGTGCTCGACGTCACGGACCTCGAGATCGACCGCAAGAAGCTGAAGTCGCTGATCGACGAGCTTGTGAAGCGCAATGTCCGGGTTATGGGCCTCGAAGGTGCGCGGCCGTCCTGGCTCGGACCGGGCATGCCGCCGGCAATGCGCGGCGGCAAGCCGGCTTCGGATTTTGAGATCACGCCGAGCGAGCCGACTGCGGATGCAGCGCCAGCCGCAGAGACCGCAGTCGAGCAGCCGAAGCCTGAAATCGAAGTAGCGCAGCTTCCGGCGGTCAGGATAGACGCGCCGATCGAGCGGGCTCAGCCGCAATCCATGGTGATCCGCGAGCCGGTGCGGTCCGGCCAGTCGGTGATCTTTCCGGAGGGCGACGTGACCGTGATCGGTTCGGTGGCATCGGGGGCGGAAATCATCGCCGGCGGTTCGGTGCATATCTATGGCACCCTGCGGGGCCGCGCGCTTGCCGGCACGCTCGGCAATGCCTCGGCGCGCATCTTCTGCCGCAAGCTCGAAGCCGAGTTGCTGGCGATCGACGGAATTTACACGACCGCGGACGAGATGTCCCCGGATCTTCTTGGCCAGGCGGTGCATCTCTGGCTCGATGGCGACGCGATTCGCGCGCAGAAACTGACTTGAAATGAATTCAAACGAAGGAGAGCGATCGATGGGGCAAGTCATCGTAGTGACGTCGGGCAAAGGCGGGGTTGGCAAGACGACCACCACAGCGGCGCTGGGAGCAGCGCTGGCGCTAGGGGGAAAGAAAGTCGTCGTCGTCGATTTCGATGTCGGCCTGCGCAATCTCGATCTTGTCATGGGTGCCGAGCGGCGGGTCGTCTACGATCTGGTCAACGTTATCCAGGGTGATGCCAAGCTTCCGCAGGCGCTGATCCGCGACAAGCGGCTGGAAACGCTCTTCCTTCTGCCGGCGTCGCAGACCCGTGACAAGGACGCGCTCACCCAGGAAGGCGTCGATTGGGTGATGAACGAGCTCAAGCGCTTTTTCGACTGGATCATTTGCGACAGCCCGGCGGGCATCGAGCGCGGTGCCACGCTGGCCATGCGCCATGCCGACCTTGCCGTTGTCGTGACCAACCCGGAAGTCTCGTCCGTGCGGGACTCCGATCGCATCATCGGCCTGCTCGACGCCAAGACGCTGAAGGCCGAGCAGGGCGAGCGGGTAGAGAAATACCTGCTCCTTACACGCTACGATCCGATTCGTGCCGAGCGTGGCGATATGTTGAAGGTCGATGACGTGCTGGAGATCCTGTCGATCCCCCTGATCGGCATCGTGCCGGAAAGCACCGATGTGCTGCGCGCTTCCAATCTCGGCGCGCCAGTGACCTTGGCCGATGGCCGCTGCGCACCTGCGCTTGCCTATTTTGATGCCGCACGCCGCCTATCCGGCGAAAACATCCCGATCGTCATTCCCGGCGAAAAGAAGGGGCTGTTCGGCAAGATTTTTGGTCGGAGGGCTGCATGAACATACTGAATATCTTCACTCGGCAGCGGTCTGCGCCCATGGCGCGCGAGCGGCTGCAGGTGCTTCTTGCCCATGAGCGCTCGTCGGCCGGCCAGTCCGACCTGGTGGCGCTGCTGCGCGAGGAAATCCTGGCGGTGATCGCCAAGCATGTGCAGATCGACACCGACAAGGTGCAAGTCAAGCTCGACCGCGACACCAATGTCTCGATGCTCGAAATCGATGTCGAAATCCCGAAGGATGCCATAGTTCACGCGGCCTGAGGACTTGTTTTCTGCATGTCTTTGTCCCGAAGCCGGGAACCACTGTCGGGCGACATGCAATGAAGTTTAGGACGGGGACGGGGCGGGCTTGGCTGGGAGACCGGCTAAGCCCGTTTCATTTTCGCCTGATGTTCAACGGCGGCGATAGAGAAAATAGCGATCGACCGGCACAGTCGAGGGCACGGGAAGGGCGATCAGATCCGGATGGTCGAGCGGCAGGCCGCTGACTGCAAACCCACCCGAGCGGGTGACGCCCGCCATCACCTGCGGCAGCCAGGTGAGCGTGATCGCATCGAGATCGTCGTGACCGGTGCCGATATCGGCATGCGCCAGCGCCGCGCCTGTACCGAGATAGGCGGCCGAGGTTTCCCTGATCTCGCCAAGCACGAGATTGTTCATCTCTGGCGTCGAGGCGGCAAAGGAACGGGCCTCGCGATCGAAGGCGACGATCCGATGTCCGCCGAACAATTCGCGCAGATGATCATAGGTGCGACCGTTGCCGAGGCCGAATTCCAGGATCGGCCCCTCGCTGGCCGCCACTTCGTCACGGATGGCGTTGAGGATATCGCGCTGGGCCGAAAGGCGGCGGATGAAACTGTCGAGGCGGCTCATGAGCGCATGATTCTTTCTGCTGCTGCGGTGAGCTTTTGATTACACAGGCCAGGCGCGGAAGTCGACCCGCGCTGGACAGGCTGTCCCCGCTCTGCCAGAAGGCAAAACTATCGACATTCCGAGGTGGCAGAGTGACGCGCGCTCCCCGTATCTTCCGCAGCCGGCCTGCCCGTCGGTTTCTCGAAACTCGCGCCGGCCGCAACTGGCTGATCCGCAATATCGGCGATCATGTCCGCACGATGACCGTCGACCTCGGCGACCATGTCATCACCTTCTCGCCTGCCGACTACATTGGCCGCAGCGTCTTCGTCAAAGGCCATTTCGACCGCGACCATGCCGAGCGCCTGGTCGACCTGATGCGGGCGAGGAGCATGCCGATGGAGGGCAAGGTGCTGCTCGAACTCGGCGGCAATATCGGCACCCATACGGTCTATTTCGGCCTGACGGGCGCCTTCGATCGCATCCTGACCGTCGAGCCCGACCCGCGCAATTTTCCGCTGCTGCTGACCAACATCGCCCAGAACGGATTCTCGGAGAAGGTGACGGCCGTCGCCTGTGCGGCCGGCGAGACGGATGGTGAGATCGATTTCTATCTCCACCCGACCAATCATGGCCGCAGCGCCATCAGGCACAGCCCAGATCACGAAAAGATCAGCGTGCCGGTCAAGCCGGTCTGGCAGATTCTCGCGGAGGAAGGCGTTTCGGCCAAGGAAATCGGTCTCGTCTGGATGGATATCGAGGGCTACGAGCCGGTGGCTATCCGTGGCATGCGCGACCTGCTCACCCTGCGTGTTCCGATCTATACGGAATTCTCGCCGGAATTTTACGGTGCGGAACAGGCAGCCGCCTTCGTTGCGCATCTGGCGGAATTCTACGATGATTGCATTACGTTCTTCGAAGATGTGCCGACGCCGCGCAAGGTGCGGGATATCCCTATCGGCGATCAACAGCTCGACGTGCTGTTGCTGCCCTAAGCTGAATATTTGCACGGCGCTGTGCCGTATCATCGCATCGTCCGCCGCAATGTGGTAAAAGCACTGCATGGCCGATACGAGCACCAACACATTCTTCGCTGACGTCCCGGACTTCACCGCCTTTGAAGGGGTGACGGACACGGCCAACTATCGCCCTTTACCGGATGACTGGGCACTGGTGACCGGCGACATCGTCAATTCGACAGGAGCCATTGCTGCCGGCAATTACAAACAGGTCAACATGTCCGGCGCCAGCATCATCTCCGCTGTGCTCAATGCTCTCGATCATGCCGACCTGCCTTTCGTCTTCGGCGGCGACGGTGCGCTGGTGGCGATCCCGCCCGCAGGCATCGACAAAGCGCGGTCCGAAGTTGCCGCAGTGCGCACCTGGGTCACCGAGGAAATGGGCCTGGAAATGCGCGCGGCGATCGTGCCGCTGAAGGATATCCGCGCCGCCGGTTTTGACATCATGGTCGCCCGCCTGCGGGTCAGCGAATTTGCGGCCTTCGCCATGTTCGCCGGGGGCGGGGCGGCGTGGGCGGAATCGCAGATGAAGCAAGGCCGCTATCTGGTCGAGCCTGCGCCGCCAGGCGCCCGGCCGGACCTGACCGGCCTCTCCTGCCGTTGGGCGCCGATCCCTTCGCGCCATGGCGAGATCGTCTCGATCATCGCCGTGCCAGGCGAGAAGAGTGATCAGGCAGCCTTCTCTGCATTGATTGCCGATCTCGTCACGATCGTTGCCATGCAGGATCGCGGCGGCCATCCTATTCCCCAGGACGGCCCGCCACAGGCAAAGCTGACGAGCAAGGCGCTCGATTGGGAGGCGCGTGCTTCATCGCCCAAAGACCGGCGTTTCAAGCAGAAGGCCTGGATCCTGTTTCAGTATCATCTCGCCCAGTTCCTCGACCGCTTCAACATCACGCTCGGCGATTTCGAGCCCAAGCGCTATAAGCGCGATGTCGCCGCCAACAGCGATTTCCGCAAGTTCGACGACGGGCTAAAGATGACCGTCGACGTCAATCGCGAGAATTTCGCCAGGATCGATGCACGGCTCGCCGAAGCCGCCAAGGCCGGCATCTGCCGCTACGGGCTGCACAGCCAGAACGCGGCGTTGATGACATGTTTCGTGCTGACGCCGATGCGGCGCGACCACATGCATTTCATCGATGGCGCCGCTGGTGGCTATGCCTTGGCCGCGACCCACATCAAGGGCAAGGCGGCGCCGAAGATCGCAGCCATTACCTCGTGACCCTCAAGCCTTGACGACAGCGCCCTGGATGCCGCGCCGGCCGAAGGCATTGCGGGTGTCCACGACCAGCGCCGACCATCGGCCAAGTGCCGCATAATCGACCGCATCATGGTCCGTGGCGATCAGCACAGCATCGAAACCGCGCACGGCTTCCTCCGTCAGCGGCATTGATGCGCGGCCGGCGAGATGGCTATACTCCCGCGTCGGCGGCACCGTTGCGACATGCGGGTCATGATAGGCGGCGGAGCCGCCCCGCGCTTCGATCAGTTCGATCAGCTTCAGCGATGGGCTCTCGCGGATATCCGGGACATTCTTTTTGTAGGCGAGCCCGACCACCAGCACTTTCGAGCGGCTGAGCGCTTTGCCGGACCGGACGTCCAGCGCTTCGGCGAGCCGGTCGACGACATGCCGCGGCATGGCCGAATTAATCTCGCCGGCCAGCTCGATGAACCGGGTCGGCAATTCGTATTCGCGCGATTTCCAGGTGAGGTAGAACGGATCGATCGGGATGCAATGGCCGCCGAGACCCGGTCCGGGATAGAAGGGCATATAGCCGAACGGCTTGGTCTTGGCAGCGTCGACCACTTCCCAGATGTCGATGCCCATCGCCTCGTAGACGACCTTGAGTTCGTTGACGAGCGCGATATTGACGGCGCGAAAAATGTTTTCCGTCAGCTTCACAGCTTCCGCCGTCGCCGTCGAGGAAACCGGCACGATAGTCTTGACGACAGCCGAGTAGAACGCCGTCATCAGCGCTGACGCCTCCGGCCCATCGCCGGCGACAATCTTCGGAATGTTCGATGTCTCGAAATCGCGGTTGCCCGGATCTTCCCGCTCGGGCGAAAAGCCGAGGAAGAAATCCGTGCCGCATTTCAGTCCGGTCCGTTCGAGGATCGGCCGCACCACGTCGTCGGTCGTGCCGGGATAGGTGGTCGATTCCAGCACGACGAGCTGGCCGCGTCGCAATGCCGCGGCGATCGCTTCGCTGGTCCTGACGACGAAGCTGAGGTCCGGATCGCGATGCCGGGTCAACGGTGTCGGCACACAGATGACGATGATGTCGCAGGCACCGAGCTGGGCGAAATCCGTCGTGGCGGAGAACCGGCCGCCCGCGGTCTCCCGCATCAGCGCGGCGTCGGACACCGCCTCGATATAGGACTGGCCGGCCTCGATCCTGACGATCTTGCCGGGATCGATGTCGAAACCGGTAACCTTGAAGCCGGCGCGTGCGATGGCGATCGCCAGCGGCAGGCCGACATAACCAAGGCCGATGACGCCGGCGCGTGCCGTGCGGGCGGAAATGCTGTCGAGAAGGGTCTTGTGGGCGGGATCGGCTGTCAACGGCTTGGCCTTCGGAGTTCGGGCGGAATTGCAGCCTTGATGTCAGGCTGGCATTCATTCCGTCAATATGAAGCTTTGAGAAACTTTACATTTGCAAATCTGGCGCTGCAGCAAACTCGTACTATATTGTAGCTGGTTCGACGCAAAATATGCGCGGAGAGGCGGTGTCCGGTCGCGTCGCATCTGAAGTGGCCGGTTGTCAGAAAGACCAGAGAATACATGTTACTTCCCCGGATCAATGTCTCGGAAACGCTGATCGACCGTGTGTCGACCTGGCTTCAGCAATCTGCCCTCAAGGGCGAAAGTCTGGAGACCCTGGTTCAGGGCCTCTGCGAACGCTTGGCGGCATCCGGCATTCCGCTGATTCGCGTTCACCTCAGCTTCTCGATGCTGCATCCGCTCTATGATGCGCTGGGTTTCACCTGGATTCGCGGCCAGGGCGTGAGCGTCGAAGGGTTTCGCGCCAATTCCAGCGAGGAAAACACCAGCCGGTTCCTCAAGAGCCCGTATTTCTATCTGCTCAGCCACAATCTCCAGCATCTGCGGCGCCGCATCGATGTGCTGACGCCGTCGGAATTCAGCATTTTCGACGACCTCAAGGAGATGGGTGCGACCGATTATCTCGCCTTTGTCGAATCCTTCGGCGAAGGCACGACCCGCGGCATGATCGGCTCGTGGTCGACAGATGCGCTCGGCGGCTTCAACGACGATGTGATCGGCGCGCTGCTGAAGATACAAAACGATCTTGCCGTCGCGGCCAAGATGGCCGTGCTGTCGAAACTGGCAGACAACATGGTCACCACCTATCTCGGCGGCAATGCCGGAAAACGCGTGCTCTCGGGCCAGGTGCGTCGCGGCGACGGCGAGACGATCCGCGCCGCACTGGTCATGGCCGACATGCGCCAATCGACCATGCTGGCCGAGAAGTCGGGACGGCAGATCTATATCGACACGCTCAACGAGTTCTTCGACGCGATTGCGGCACCCTTCAACCGCAATGGCGGCGAGATCCTGAGCTTCATGGGCGACGGCTTCCTCGCCGTCTATCCCTGCGGCCGGCACCGCGAGCCCTCGCAAGTCGCCACCCGCGCGGCCATGGCGGCCGTGCGCCAGGCCTCGGCACGGATCGCCGAGATGAACGAGGCACGCACCCGCAACGCGCTCGGCGAAATCCGCTTCGGCATCGGCCTGCATGTCGGCAATGTCATGTTCGGCAATGTCGGGCTCAAGGACCGCCTGACCTTCTCCGCCTTTGGCGGCGCCGTCAACGAAGTGGCCCGCCTGCAGGGGCTGACCAAGACCTTCAACCACCCGGTCATTGCCAGCCAGGCCTTCGCCACCTATTGCGGCGGCGACTGGGTCACGCTAGGGGAAAAGAAGCTGCGTGGCGTCGAGGAGAAGGTGACCGTGCTGATTCCGGGTGAGAGCAATATGACCATGACCAGTGTCGAAGCGGCGGAAAGCGATGGTCTCGATGTCCGCTCCGAGGCGGAGCATGTCATGCTTCTCTACCGCAATTCCCGCGAGCAGAATACCGAGAAGGCCGGTGGGAATATGCTGCAATGACGCGTGAGTTTGCCGCGGCAGCACTTCTCGTCGCCATCCTGCCAGCCGAGCCAGCCCTTGCCGATTCCTGGGATACCAAGCTCTATGACGGCTTTGAAGGCGCGGATTTCTCGCCTGACGGTGGTCTTTACTATAAGGAAACGAACGAGCAGCGCGCCGGTACCGTCGAATTTCAGAAGGATGTCGCCTTTTCCGGCAAGGGTGCGCTGAAGCTGACCATCCGGCCGCATTGCGGCGTCACCCCGGACGGCTGCAGCGAGCGGGCGGAAATCTGGGAAAAGCCTTCCCTGCGCGTCCCTTATGACAAGGCCGTCTGGTATGGATTTGCCGTCAAATTCGCCGATCCGATCCCCCAGGACGACCACCGCTACCTGATTGCCCAATGGAAGCGTGAGATCGATCCCGGCGCGCCCGGCGATTTCAGCCCGTACCTTGCTTTGCGGATGAAGAACGGCAAGCTCTTCGTCACCATCGAGACCAATTTCCACGCACCGGTCGCCGCCGGTCAGAAAGGGACGCCGGCCCAATGCGGGGCAGGGCTGACACCCGTCTGGATGCGGCCGGATACCAACCAGATGCGGGCGCTCGTCGCCGCGGATGACAATTGGGTGCCGGAAGACGGTGCCCTCTTCAGTGCTTGCACCGACAAGATCTCCGTTATCGATCGTGGTAATCCGCTGCCGAGCCCGGCTTCCGGCTGGATCGATTTCGCCATCATGACCAAGCCCGGTCCGCATGGCGACGGTCGCGTCGAAATCTTCGCCAACGGCAAATGGGTGAAGACGATCAAGGGGCATATCGGCCACGATGACCCGCCGCTTGGCCCCAACCAGTATTTCAAGTTCGGTCCTTACCGCGCCGCTGGAACGACGGAATGGTCGCTCTACTATGACGATTTCCGTCGCAGCGCCGATTGTCGCGACGTGCTGGGCGATGCGGCGGCCTGTGCATTGGTCGACACATCGGATTGATCGGACTTCCATATTCCCTGACCAGTGTCATTTTGGCGTGATCCTTCAAAGTTAGACGCCTGGGGCGTGGACAGGCTGCCGCGCGTGCGCTAGCGTTTAGCCGGGACGTCAAAAATGAAAAAACAGGGGAAGCCTTTGGGCGCCATTCCGGAAACGGATCTGTTGAGGATCGAGAACCTCAGCATCGCTTTTTCGCTGCTCGGTGGCCAGATCCAGGCCGTCAAGCGGGCGGACCTGCGCGTGCTGCCTGGCAAAGTCACGGCGCTTGTGGGCGAGTCCGGTTCCGGCAAGTCGGTGATCAGCCAGGCCGTGATGGGCATCCTGCCGCGGATTGCGACCGCCAATGGCCGGATCCTGTTCAACGATGTCACTTCGAAAGAAGGTCCAGTCGACCTGCTCCAACTGAAGCGCGACGGGCCGGAAATCCGGGCCCTGCGCGGTAGCCGCATGGGCATGATCTTCCAAGAGCCGATGACCTCGTTGTCGCCGCTGCACACGATCGGCAACCAGATTTCCGAAGTGCTGGCGATCCATGCCAACTATGACAAGGCCGAGCGGCGCGCCCGCACCGAAGAGATGCTGGCCATGGTCGGCTTTCCCAAGCCGTCGCGCGGCTTCGACATGTATCCGTTCGAGCTTTCCGGCGGCATGCGCCAGCGCGCCATGATCGCCATGGCGCTGATCTGCCGGCCGGCACTGCTGATCGCCGACGAGCCGACCACGGCGCTCGACGTCACGATCCAGGCGCAAATCCTGCGATTGCTTCGCGACCTGCAGGGCCAGCTCAACATGGCGATGCTGCTGATCACGCACGATCTCGGCGTCGTCGCCAATGTCGCCGACGAGGTCGTGGTCATCTACCACGGCGAGATCATGGAAGCCGGCACAGTCAGCGACATCTTCCGCAAACCCGAACATCCCTATCTCAAGGGCTTGATGAAGGCCGTGCCGCATTTCGACATGCAGCCGGGAGAGCGGCTGAAGGCATTGCGCGACGTTCCCGTCAATGTCGGCACGCTGTTGGAAAAGCAGCGCATCAAGCCGCGCACCGATACGGACGTGCTGCTGGAGGTCCGCGACATCGTCAAGGCCTTCAAGATCCGCAAATCGAGTTGGTTCAAGAAGGACAGCGGGCCGCCGGTGAGGGCTGTCAACCATGTCAGCTTCGACGTCCGGCGTGGCGAATGTCTCGGTCTGGTTGGCGAGAGCGGTTGCGGCAAGACCACGCTCAGCAAGATCCTGATGCGCGCCTTCAAGCCGGATTCCGGCTCCGTCAAGTTCCATGGCACCGATGGCACGATCGACCTCCTGTCAGCGGAAGGCCGCGAGCTCGACATGCTGCGGGCAAAGGTCCAGATGGTCTTCCAGGACCCGGTTTCGTCGCTGTCGCCACGCATGACGATCCAGAACATCGTTGCCGAACCGCTGGAAATCCACGGCCGCGGCGATGCCAGGTCGCGCAGGGCGAAGGTCTCGGCGCTGATCCAGGCCGTGGGGCTCGGCGATCGTTATCTCAACCGCTATCCGCATGGTCTCTCCGGTGGTCAGCGGCAGCGCATCGGCATCGCCCGCGCGCTCGCGCTCGGGCCGGAACTGATGCTGCTCGATGAGCCGGTGTCGGCGCTCGATGTGTCGGTCCAGGCGCAGATTCTCAACCTGCTCAAGGACTTGCAGTCGGAACTCGGGCTCACCTATCTCTTCATTTCCCACAATCTCGCCGTGGTCGACTATATGGCCGACCGTATTGCCGTCATGTGTGCCGGCCGGATTGTCGAGATCGCGCCGCGCCACGCGCTGATGCAGTCGCCGGTCCATCCCTATACCAAGGCACTGCTCGCCGCCGTCCCCTTTCCGGATCTGGACCGGCCGCTCGATTTCTCGATACTCAACACCAAGGGCGCAGCCGACAAGCGTGCCTGGAGCCCGGCATTCCGCGACGAGGACGGGGAGGAGGACGTACTGGCCCCGGCCGATCTCGGTGACGGCCATCTGGTGCTTGCCCGCAAGGCGGTGGATAGGCGGGAGCTGCAGTCGTGATCAGACGCCGTACCGTGCTCGGCATGCTCGCCTCGACGCTCGTGCCCGGATTGGCCCGGGCAGCACCGCGCGAGCCGGACTACTTCAAAGACGAGATTGCCGGCGGACGCCTGCCGCCGCTCGATAAACGCCTGCCGCAGGTTCCGCGCATTATCGACCTGGCCTCGCTTGGACGTAAACCGGGCCAGTATGGCGGCTCGATCCGCACGATTATCGGCGGCCAGAAGGATATCCGCCTGATGACGATCAGCGGCTATGCCCGGCTCGTCGGCTTCGATGAGAAGCTCAATCTGCACGCCGATATCCTCGAAAGCTTCGAAACGGTTGAGGACCGTATCTTCACATTCCACATTCGCCCAGGCCACCGCTGGTCGGACGGCAGCTATCTGACGGCCGAGGATTTCCGTTATTGCTGGCAGGATGTCATCCTCAACAAGGAGATTCGCAAGGGCGGACTGCCGCGCGAACTGCTTGTGGACCAGAAGCCGCCGCGCTTCGAGGTGATCAGCACCTACGCCGTCCGTTACAGCTGGGATGCGCCCAACCCGGATTTCCTGCCGCGGCTTGCCGCACCGCAGCCGCTCGCTATCGTCATGCCTGCGGCCTATCTCAAGCAGTTCCACAAGAGCTACCAGGACCCGTTCCGTCTCTCGGCGCTGATGAAGGAATATAGCGCCCGCAAATGGACGGAACTGCATGTGAAAATGTCGCGCAGCTATCGGCCCGAAAATCCGGATCTGCCGACGCTCGATCCCTGGCGCAACACCACCGCGCCGCCGGCGGAACAATTCGTCTTCGTGCGCAATCCCTATTTCCACCGCGTCGACGAGAACGGCCTGCAATTGCCCTATGTCGATGAGGTCATTCTGAACACGTCCTCGTCGGAGATCATCAGTGCCAAGACCGGCGCCGGCGAGAGCGATTTGCAATACACTGGCATCGATTTCAGCGATTACGCCTTCCTCAAGGACGCCGAGAAGCGCTTTCCGGTCAAGGTCTCGCTATGGAAGAAGACGCAAGGCTCGCGCGTCAACCTGCTGCCGAACCTGAACTTTGGTGATCCGGCCTGGCGTACGCTGCTGCGCGATGTCCGCTTCCGTCGAGCGCTGTCGCTTGCCATCGACCGCACGGAGATCAACAAGGCGGTGTTCTACGGTCTGGTCAAGGACAGTGCCGACTCCATCCTGCCCGAGAGCCCGCTCTACAAGCCGGAATACAGCAAGGCCTGGGCTGCCCACGATCCGGCGCAGGCAAACAAGCTGCTCGATGAACTCGGCCTCGACAAGCGCGACGATGACGGTATCCGCTTGCTATCCGATGGTCGCATCCTGCAGATCGTCGTCGAGACGGCAGGCGAGAGCACGCTGGAAACCGATGTGCTGGAGCTGATCACCGATCATTGGCTGCAGGTCGGCATAAAGCTCTTCATCCGCACGTCGCAGCGCGACATTTTCCGCAGCCGGGCGATGGGCGGCACGATCATGATGACCATGTGGTCGGGGCTGGACAATGGCGTACCGACGGCGGACATGAATCCGGGCGAGCTCGCGCCGACCGCCGACGATCAGCTGCAATGGCCTGTCTGGGGCATGCATTACATGTCCAACGGTATGAAGGGCGTGGCTCCGGAGCTTCCGGAAGCGCAGCAACTGGTGGATCTGCTCCAGGCCTGGCGGCATACCCATGACAAGGCCGAGCGCGAGCCGATCTGGTCGAAAATGCTCGAAATCTACACGCAGCAGGTGTTTTCGATCGGTATCGTCAACGCCACGCACCAGCCGATCCTCCGGTCGTCGCGGCTGCGCAACGTTCCGGACCAGGCCTTGTTCGGCTTCGATCCGACCTGTTATCTGGGTGTCTACATGCCTGATGCATTCTGGTACGGCGAGGAGGACGCACGTGCTTAGATATATCCTCTGGCGCATCCTGGTGATGATCCCGACGCTTGTCATCATTTCGGCGCTGGTCTTCACCATCATCGAATTGCCGCCTGGCGATTATTTCGAAAGCTATGTCGCCGACCTGCAGGCCCAGGGCGAAACCGTCGACATGCAGGAGATCAACGACCTCAAGGCCGAATACGGCTTCGACAAGCCCGAGGTCGTGCGTTATTTCTACTGGGTCGCCGGCATGCTGCATGGCGATTTCGGCTATTCCTTCGAATATCAGCTCCCCGTCAGCAAGGTGGTCGGCGATCGGCTGTGGCTCACCGTGATGGTGTCCTTCTTCACTATCATCTTCACCTGGCTGCTGGCCTTTCCGATCGGCATCTATTCGGCGACGCACCAATATAGCTGGACAGACTATGGGTTGACCTTCATGGGCCTGCTCGGCATCGCCATTCCGAATTTCATGTTTGCGTTGATCCTCATGTATTTCGCCAATATCTGGTTTGGCACCTCGATCGGCCATCTCATGGACCAGAAATATCTGGCCGAGCCGATGAGTTGGGACAAAGCGAAATCGATCCTCGCCCATCTCTGGATTCCGGTGCTGATCGTCGGCACCGGCGGCACCGCCAGCATGATCCGCCGCCTGCGCGCCAACCTGCTCGACGAACTGCAGAAGCAATATGTCGTCACCGCTCGCGCCAAAGGCCTGCATCCTTTCAAGACCCTGGTCAAATATCCGCTGCGCATGTCGTTGAATTTCTTCATCTCCGATATCGGCTCCATCCTCCCGGCGATCATCTCCGGCGCCGAAATCACCGCAATCGTGCTCTCGCTTGAGACGACCGGTCCCATGTTGATCAAGGCTCTGCAGAGCCAGGACATGTACCTGGCCGGCTCATTCCTGATGTTCCTGGCCTTCCTGACGGTGATCGGCGTTCTGATTTCCGATATTGCGCTGGCGCTCCTGGATCCGCGTATCCGGCTGCAGGGCGGGAGCACCAAATGAGTTCATCCTTGCCGGCTTCGGGCGCTCCTCTCCCGCACTATGTCTCCACCGCACCTTTCGACCCGCATTCGGTCGAGGTGATGACGGACGAGCAGAATCGTATCTATCGCGCCTCGCAGCTGAAGCTTACCTGGTGGAAATTCAAATCGCACAAGCTGGCGGTTGTCTCCGGCATCTTCCTGGCGCTGCTTTACACGATGATCGTCATCGTCGAATTGCTTGCACCCTATAATCTGCATACCCGCAACGTCGATTTCATCTATGCGCCGCCGCAGCGGGTGCATTTCTTCGACAAGGGCGTGTTTGTCGGCCCCTACGTCTACGGCCGCAAAATGACGCTGGACATGGACAATCTCCGGCGGGTCTATGCCGATACAGCCGAGGTCCAGCCGCTGCGCTTCTTCTGCCATGGCGACAAATACAGGTTCTGGGGTCTTGTCGAGGGTGATTTCCATCTCGTTTGTCCGACCAAGGGTGGCCAGCTTTTCCTGCTCGGCAGCGACCGGCTGGGCCGTGACGTGCTATCGCGTATCCTTTACGGCGCCCGCATTTCGCTGACCATCGGCATTATCGGTATTCTGATCAGCTTTTCTCTCGGCATTGTGATCGGCGGATTGGCCGGCTATCACGGTGGCGTCTTCGATTTGATCGTACAACGCATTATCGAAGTGCTGCAGTCGATCCCCAGCATCCCGCTCTGGATGGCGCTGGCGGCGATCATGCCGGTCACATGGAGCCCGATGCTGATCTATCTCGGAATAACAGCCATCCTGGGCCTCCTGGACTGGACGGGGCTGGCCCGCGCCGTGCGCTCGAAGCTGCTGGCGTTGCGCGAGGAGGACTATGTGCTCGCCGCGCAGCTGATGGGCGCAAAGGCGCCGCGCATCATCGGCCGGCACCTGATTCCCGGCTTCATGTCGCATCTGATCGCCTCGGCGACGATGACGGTTCCCGGCATGATCCTCGGCGAAACCGCATTGAGCTTCCTTGGGTTAGGCCTTAGGCCGCCGATCACCAGCTGGGGCATCCTGCTGACCGAGGCGCGTAGCGTCAGTGTCATCGCTTTTTATCCCTGGCTGCTGTTCCCGATCATTCCAGTCATCCTGGTCATCCTGGCCTTCAACTTCCTCGGCGACGGCCTCCGCGATGCCGCCGATCCCTACAAGTGAACAGGTGAGTGACATGCAGAAGAGACGTCACAATCAATTCCGAAGCCTGCATTCCGCTGTGAGGTGCGCGTAATGATGCGTCGTTTTGAAGATGCCCGTATCCTCATGTACAGCCATGATACGTTCGGCCTTGGCCACCTGCGCCGATGCCGCACCATTGCCCATTCGCTGGTCGAGGATTTTCGCGGGCTGAGCGTGCTGATCATTTCCGGCGCCACTATTGCCGGCGCTTTCGACTACCGCGCCCGCGTCGACTTCGTGAAGATCCCGTCGGTGATTAAGCTGCGCAATGGCGAATATGAATCGATGGAGCGGCACCGTCCGCTCGACGACACGCTGAAGATGCGCCGTTCGATCATCCGCCACACCGCTGAGACGTTCGAGCCCGACATTTTCATCGTCGACAAGGAGCCCATGGGGCTCAACGGCGAAGTCGAAGAAACGCTCACCTATTTGAAAACACGTGGCACGACTTTGATCCTTGGCCTACGCGAGGTCATGGATTCGCCGCATCTGCTCGACGCCGAATGGCAGCGCAAGAGCGTCATGCCGAAGATCAGTCAGTATTACGACAATGTCTGGGTCTACGGACCGCCGGATTTCTACGATCCGCTTATCGGCCTTGAAGTGCCGGAGCCGGTGCGCAACAAGATGAACTTCGTCGGCTTCCTGCAGCGTTCCGTGCCGAGCGAAGCCCTCACGGATCATCGCCCCAAGGAAGACTATATCCTCGTCACCACCGGTGGCGGCGGCGACGGCGCCGATCTTGTCAACGACGTCATGCGCGCCTACCAGCACGATTCGTCGCTGCAGCATAAGGCGCTGGTTGTGCTCGGCCCGTATATGCCGATGAAGAAGCGCCGCAAGCTGATGCGCCGCGCCGAACAGATTCCCAGCCTGGAAGTGATCGAATTTGATAACCGCATGGAGGAACTCGTTGCCGGCGCCAAGGCCGTCGTCGCCATGGGCGGCTACAACACCTATTGCGAAATCCTTTCCTTCGACAAGCCGGCACTGATCGTGCCGCGCGTGCAGCCACGCGAGGAACAGTTGATCCGCGCCCAGCGCGCCCTCGAACTCGGGCTGATCGACATGCTGTTGCCGGATGAGGCCGAGGATCCCCAACGCATGTCGGCCGCACTGAAGGCGCTGCTTGAGCGGCCCGCTCCGTCGCAGAGTGCTCCGGAAGCGATCCGGCTCGAAGGCTTGCCGCATATTTCGCAGATCGTCGGCCGGCTGCTGGAGCGGCGCGAGCCGGGCTTCCTGTCCGTCGTCAAGGGGTGATTTGGACAATGGCCAGTCGCAAGATCGTCGTGGTGCTCAAGGGTTATCCGCGCCTGTCGGAGACGTTCATCGCCCAGGAACTCCTGGGTCTTGAGCGGGCTGGTTTCGAATTGGAGCTCGTTGCGCTCCGCCGCCCGACCGACAAAAAACGCCACCCGGTGCACGACGAGATCAAAGCCCCGGTCCGCTACCTGCCCGAATATCTGCACGAAGAGCCGGGCAGGGTGCTCTCGGCACTTGTCAAATGCCTGCTGAAGCCTGGCTTCTGGCGTGCCCTGCCGGCCTTTGCGGGCGATTTATGGCGCGATCGGACCCGCAACCGCATCCGCCGCTTCGGCCAGGCAGCCGTGCTTGCCGCCGAATGGCCCGAGGGCGGCGCCTGGCTGCATGCGCATTTCATCCATACGCCGGCCTCGGTGGCTGCCTATGCGAGCGTGATCACCGGCATCCCCTGGACATGCTCGGCCCATGCCAAGGATATCTGGACTTCGCCCGCCTGGGAGCTGGAAGCCAAGCTCTCCAGAACTCGCTGGACAGTGACCTGCACCTGTTCCGGCTTCGAGCATCTCAATCGCCTCGCTGGCCAACGCTCGCATGTGCATCTGAGCTATCATGGTCTCGATCTCGCCCGTTTCGGCCCATTCGACGGTGGCCGATCGTTGCGGGACGGCAGCAGCAGCGACGATCCTGTCCGCATCCTGTCCGTCGGACGTGCCGTCGAGAAGAAGGGCTATGACGTTCTGTTGAAGGCGCTTGGCCGCCTGCCGGCCGATCTGCATTGGCGCTTCGAGCATATCGGCGACGGTGAACACATCAAACGGCTGAAGGCCCTGGCTGCCGAACTCGGCATCGAGGACAGGATCGACTGGCGCGGCGCGCTCGACCAGAACGATGTGTTGGCGGGCTATCGCCTAGCCGATATTTTCGCGCTCGCCTGCCGCATCACCGAGGACGGCGACCGTGATGGCCTGCCGAACGTGCTTGTCGAAGCGTCGAGCCAGGGGCTAATGTCGATCTCGACCAATATTTCCGGCGTGCCTGAGCTTTTGGTCGACGGCGAAAATGGTCTCATGGTCCCGCCAGAAAATCCCGAGGCACTGGCCAAGGCGCTGGAGACCGCGATCCGCGACGCAAGCTACCGCCACCGCCTGGGGCAGGCGGCGGAGAGGCGGGTCCGCTCCGATTTCGATTTCCACGCCAGCATCGGCCAGCTCAAATCGCTGTTCGAAATGGAATGGCAGAAGAGTTGATGACCAATCCCCGCAAACTCCGCGTCTTCTTTTACGTTCAGCACCTGCTCGGCATAGGCCATCTGGCCCGCGCCAGCCGGATTGCCCGCGCCTTGGCCGCCGATGGCTACGAGGTCAGCATCGTGACCGGCGGAACCCCGGTCGCGGGCTTTCCCGGGCCGGAAGTGACCCATGTCACCCTGCCGGCGATCCTCTCCGGCGATGCCGGCTTTTCCGGTCTCACCGATAGTTCCGGCAAGCCGGTGGATGAGGCTTTCATGGAGGCGCGGCGGGCTGAGCTCATCGCCGCATTCCATGCGGCAAAACCCGATATCGTCATCATCGAAGCCTTTCCTTTCGGCCGTCGCCAGGTGCGTTTCGAACTGATCCCGCTGCTCGAAGAAATTTCCGCCATGCCGGAAAGGCCGCTTGTGCTGACCTCGCTGCGCGACATCCTGCAGGAACGCACCAAGCCGGGCCGCGACGAGGAGAGCGTGGCACTTGTGTCGCGCTATTTCGACCATGTGCTTGTCCACGGCGACCCGAATTTCGCCCGCCTGGAGGACACGTTCCGGCTGGCGGATGAAATCGCCGGAAAGGTCATCTATACCGGTCTTGTCGCTGCGCCACCGCCAGCACTAGGCACGGAAACCTTCGACATCGTCGTTTCTGCCGGTGGCGGTGCCGTCGGAAACGGGCTTATCCGTGCGGCTCTCGGCGCCATCAGTGCGTTGCCGCCGGATCTCTCCTGGTGCGTCATCACTGGCCCCAATCTGCCACAGGCCGATTTCGATGCCATCACTGCCGACGCGGCAGCCAATGTTCGCATCTTCCGCTTCCGCCAGGATTTTCCCAGCCTGCTCACCGCTACGCGGCTGTCGGTCTCCCAGGCCGGCTACAACACGGTCTGCGATATCCTCCGCGCTGGCTGCCATGGCCTGCTTATCCCCTTCGTCGCCGGTGGCGAGACGGAGCAGACAGTGCGTGCCGAGCGCCTGGAAAAGCTCGGGCTGGCGACGGTGCTGACCGAAGCGGCGCTATCGGCGGAGACGATGACATCAGCCATCGAAAATGCGTTGGCCGGGCCGCGCCCGTCCGGCCACGGCCTGGATTTAGAGGGCGCGCGGCAAACGGCAGGGATTTTGCGGCAATTGGCGGCGGCCCGGCGGATTGCCGCGTGATTTCAAGCCGGCCAGCCGCCGTCGCGAAAGCCTAAACCGCCCCGATCAGCATGAACCGCGTATATTTCTTCATCGGCAGAGAACCGGCAAACGCGACCTCTGCAAGTTTCGCCTGGTCGACGAAGGCGTCCAGTGATTCGACGCAGTTGATATGCGTCGGTTCGCTGAAATAATTGTTCGACTGCAGCAGCACCCGGGTCCCCGTTGGCAGCAGCGACAGCCAGGCCGGCAGGTCCGCGATGTGCTCACAACTGGTGTTGATGACGAGATCGGCGCCGAGTTCGGCATAGGGCAGGGCATACATATCAGCCGTCATCGCGCGAAACCGATCCTTCCACGCAGCGTTGAGCACTTCCGCGACGTTACCAACCTTCGGATCGATGTCAAAACTGTCGATGGCTGCAGTGTCGAAGCGCGGATCATCGAAGAACATCGCGGCCAACACGCCATACCAGCCGCCCATGATGGCGATGCGGTTGAATTTGCCGCCGAGGGTTTCATAAAGCGCCTGCCGGGCCCATATCTTGCATTGGACCTGCTTGTGATTGAAGGCATTGGCGAGATCGGCATCGGGGTATTTTGCGATCACGCCGGCCATGCCCGTCATCAGCGGGCTCGCGGTATAGGCGGCGATGCCGCGCAGGAGGTCAAAGGCATAATCATGCCAATCGGTTGCGGTGATGTCGTCGGAATGGATGGTGTTCATCATGGCGCTGTTGTAGGCTGGAGCTTTGGGGAGTGCAACATGCAGCCGATGCAGACTGACGATGATCAGACGGCGGTTCCGGACGATGATATTCCGCATCTCGGCGGCGTCGGCGCGACGCTTCGCCAGGTGTTCGCCGCCCATTTCCTGCGGGACTGCCCGCATGTGCTGGAAATCGGCGGTCACATCCGCCCGATCACCTCCTATCTCACGCATCATCCGTTGTCGGTCACCTCGGTCGATCCCAAGACCAAGGCCTATGAGGCGGAAGTGCTCCACGGCGCACCCTGCCGCGTTCGCCATATCCCTCGCAAATTCCAGGAAATTCGCTATGATTATGCCGTGAGAAGTTACGGACTGGTGCTGCTCGGCTATTCGCTGAAACCCTTCGGGCCGCACGATCCGTTGGGAGATTTGCTGTTTTCACTGATCGATAGTGCCAAAGTCGTCGTAATAGATTATGCGCCGGCGCTGGACAGGGGTGCTTCGCAGGTGCCGGTCATCGTCAATCGTCCCTCCGTCAGGGTTCGGATGACAGCGGACCTCCGCCTGCATGACCCGGAAATCGCCGAGACACCCTATGCAGACCGGCGCTTTTATGTTCTCGATCCGGTTGCCATGTCGTAAGAGCCTATGATGGAAAAACGTCTCTCGAGCTACATCTGGAAACATACGCGCAGTCAGCAGCTCTACATCCTGCTGATCGTGGCGATATCGATGATCCCTTATTTCATGTCGTTCGACCTGCCGAAGCAGATCGTCAACGGACCGATCCAGGGCAAAGGCTTCAAGGAAGGCCAGACCCAGCTCTTCTTGCAGATGGGTGTCGATATCCCGTGGCTTGGGCATGTGACGCTGTTTCCGGGAATAGCTCTTGACCGGATGTCGATGCTTTTCGCGCTGAGCGGCGTCTTCCTGCTCCTGGTCATCGTCAACGGCCTGTTCAAATATTATATCAACAACTACAAGGGACGCCTCGGCGAGCGCCTGCTGCGCCGCATTCGTTTCCAGCTCGTTGACCAGATTCTCAGATTCCCGCCGACGCAGTTCAAACGCGCCAAAGGCGCCGAAATCGCCAGCATGGTCAAGGACGAGGTCGAGCCGCTCGGTGGCTTCACCGGCGATGCCTTTGTCTCGCCGGCTCTGATCGGTGGCCAGGCGCTGACGGCTTTGTTCTTCATCCTCGTGCAGAATTTCTGGCTGGGCCTGATCGCCGCTCTGATGGTTGGCGTGCAGGGATTCATCATCCCGCGCATGCGCCGCAAGCAGCTGATTCTCGGCCGCGAACGCCAATTGACCGCCCGTGAGCTCTCGGGCCGGGTGAGCGAGATTTTCGAAGGCATCAGCACGATCCGCGCTTTCGACACCACCAATTACGAGCGCGCCGACATTGCTGCCCGGCTGGGGCGGATTTTCCGCATCCGCTACGACCTCTACAATTGGAAATTCCTCGTCAAGTTCATCAACAATTTCCTCGCCTCGCTAACGCCTTTCCTGTTCTACTGCATCGGCGGCTATCTGGCGCTCAACGGCCAGCTTGACATCGGCCAGCTGGTTGCCGTCATCGGCGCCTACAAGGACCTGCCGGGGCCGCTCAAGGACCTGATCGATTGGGATCAGACCCGCCAGGACGTGCAGATCAAGTACACCCAGGTCGTCGAACAGTTCAGCGTCGAAGGCATGATCGACCCGAAGATCCAGGACGTCGCTGCGGATGCGCACGACTTGAGCGCCGAGCCTCTGGCCGCGGTCAATCTGTCGTTGGTGGACGACAGCGGCGCGCGGCTCCTGAGCGGCGTCTCGCTGCAGATCCATCCGGGTGAAACGGTGGCCATTGTCGGCGCGGCTGCGGCCGGCGGCGAGTCGCTGGCGGAAGCCTTCGCCCGGATCATCTGGCCGGAAACCGGCCGTATCACCTTCGGCTCGCATGACATCATGAGCCTGCCGGAATCGGCCACCGGCCGGCAGCTTTCCTATGCCTCGTCCGAGACCTATTTCTTCCATGGCACGCTGCGTGACAACCTGCTCTACGGCCTCAAACATGCGCCTTTGAGGGAGGCGGAATATGATGAAGACGGCCTTAAGAAACGCAAGTGGGAGGTCAATGAAGCCCGCTTGGCCGGCAATCCGGATCTCGACGTCAATGCCGACTGGATCGATTATACCGCGGCTGGCGTTTCCGGCCCGGAAGAGCTTTCCCGGGCGATCGCAGCGGCGCTCGATGCCGTGCTGCTCTCGAAGGACATCATGGACCTGGCGCTTCGTTCGATCGTCGATCCCGAGAACCACGAGAATTTTGCCGCCCGCATCGTCGAAATGCGCCATGCGCTACGCGAGGAACTGGACAAGGAGGGCCTGTCGAGCCTCGTGGCCTCGTTCGAGCCCGGTGCCTATAATACCGAGGCAACCGTTGGCGAAAATCTGCTTTTCGGCACGGCCACAGGCCCGGCATTGATGGGGCGGGCGATCGCGCAGAACGGCTATTTCCGCTCCGTCGTCAGCCGCACAGGGCTGGACCGCATCCTCTACGAAATGGGCCTGGAAATCGCAGAGAACGCAGTCAATCTGTTCGGTGACCTGCCGCCGGATCATCCTTTCTTCCAGCAATTGACCTTCATGACGGCAGACGACCTGCCGCAATATCAACTGCTGCTGCAGCGGCTGAAGGGCAAGCGTTTCGAGGATGTACCACCGGAAGACACAGTGGCGATCATCCGCCTGAGCTTCCTTTATATCGAGCCTCGCCACCGCTTCGGCTTGTTGACCGACGAACTGATGCAGAAGATCGTCGATGTTCGCCGCGAGTTCCATGATGGCCTGCCCGAGGATCTATCCGGAGCCATCGAGCGCTACGATCCGGACCGCTACATGGCGGCGTCGACGCTGATGGACAATGTGCTGCTCGGCCGCATAAGCCACAAGCATCCCGACGGTTCCGAGCGCATCCGTTCGATCGTGCGCAAACTGCTCAATACGCTTGGCCTTTACGACAGCGTGCTGGAAGTGGGCATGGAGTATAATGTCGGCGCTGGCGGCCGCAGATTGACCTCGGTCCAACGCCAGAAGCTCAATCTGGCGCGCACCCTGTTGAGACGGTCCCCCTATTATGTATTCAACAGGCCGCTTTCCGCCTTGGACCAGCGCGTGCAGGAGCAGGTGCTGAGAAATGCGCTCGACCTGGTCCACAAGGATGGTCTTGAGGCGACTGTGATCTGGGTGTTGTCGAACACGTCTTTGACAGACATGTTCGATCGCGTCATCGTCTTCGACAAGGGCAAACTGGTGGAAGACGGCACGCACGAGACTCTTTTACAGAAGAGCGGTATTTTTAAGGAACTTGTGTCATAGATCATGTCACGAGCGGTCAGACAGTCTAAGATGTGCGGGGTGAAAACCTGATCATGATGCTCAAAGACGAAGTACAAACATTGCGGCAGGTGCCCCTCTTCGCGCGTGTTGCGCCGGCGAAGCTGAAGCTTCTGGCATTCACCTCCGACCGCGTCAGTTATCGTCCAGGGGATACCCTGTTTCACCAGGGCGATCCGGGCGATGCCGCCTATGTCATCCTGGCCGGCAAAGCCGATATTCTCAACGAGTCGCCGGGCGGTCAGATCAAGGTCGCAGAGCTCGATTACAACACCATTGTCGGCGAGATCGCCATCCTCTGCGATACGTCGCGCACCGCCACCGTCAAGGCGACCATGCCGATCGAGGCGCTGCGAATCCGCAAGGAAGACTTTTTAAAGCTGCTCGCCGACTATCCGGAAATGACCATCGAAATCATGCGCGTGCTGGCCGACCGCCTGAGCCGCACCACATTGGAGCTCGCCGAGGCACGCAGCCGGATCGAACAGGTCAACTGAACGCCAAAGGCTCGACTGCGCCGCTTGCCAGATCCACGGTGAAATTCCGCGACGGCAGGCCAGACGAAAACCGCTCGAACATTGCGAGCAGCCGGGCAAACGACCATTGCACCCCGCCCTTGTCCGGCGCGCATGTGGCGAGCCGCTCCGAGAGCCGCCGATAGGCCTGTAAGCGCTCCGGCGTGACATCGGCAAGCCCAAGATCGCTGCCCATCCGCACCCGATACCAATCTCCGAGAAACGTCATGATGGGAATGTCCGCCAGCAGCGCTTCGCCATTGTTCGCAAGATCGGCAAGCGTCATCGTCCTCGCTGCTTCGGCGAGAGGGTCTGGCCATTCCCGCTTCAGGTAGCGCCGGCCGACGAGATAGCCCAGATGGGCTGAGACGAAGGCGCCATAATCCTCGGCGTCGAGGAGGGCGGCGGCATTGAGGCCGGTCCTTCGGGCTTCCATCCGATAAAGATCCGCGATGCCCGGATCGAGTGCCATGTCGCCGATCTCTACGGTCTCGATCGCAAGCTGCCCGGTCCCGATCGAGACGATTTTGTAGGCCGCTGGAAAGGCAACCAGGGACGGCACGGAGATGTTGACGAGGAAACCGTCGGGCTGAGCGATCCGCGCCGTGTCGTTGGCATGCAGGTGGCCGCTGAAATGTACCCGAATGCCCGCCGCGATCAGCGCCGCGCCGACCTCGGATTCCGGAATGYGCCTGAGAAGTGCGGTCTCGCCCAGCACAGCGCGTTCATCCGCACCGGTGCGGTCGAGTGGGTCGAGCGCCGGATAGTGCGAGAAGGCAAGCAGGGTCTTGCCGAGATGCCTGGCTCGCCCTGAAACATCCTTCATCCAATCCAGCACGAAGCGTTTCTGCATGAGCATAGCATTCCAGCCGGCATCGCTGCTGTCGGCAAGGGTTGCTTCGTCATCGCCGGCAACGCCGTCGATGGGAACGAAGACATTGGCATCGATCATCAGCAGCCACAATCCTTCGAAGGGCTCAACCAGATAGGAGGCATCCATCAGCCGCCTTGCCGTTCCTTCTGATGATCCCGCCTTGTAGAGCCGATCCTCCGGCGCGTCACCTGCTCCGAACGGCGTTTCCCAGTGAAGATAGTCCGATGCACGGAACAAGCCGCTATGGCGCGGCAGTCCATCGGGATAGCCAGTGCAGCGCATGCCAGCGCTGGTGATCACCCGATCCTCCTCCGGTCCCGCGCTGCGTTGCGGATCGCTGGTCACCAGGTCCATGCCCCCCTCGGCATTGAGGAAGCGTTTGGCGCGATGGCGGCCGGAAACGCCAAAAATGTCGTGATTGCCCGGAACAGCATAGAACCGCATGCCGCCCGACCGGTAGAAGTCCAGCAGCGCATCCAGCGCCTTCAACGTGGCGAGCTGTCCGTCGTCGGAATAGTCGCCAAGCAGCACGACATGGCGGATGCCGCGCCGGCTGACATCGTCGAGCGCATGCCTGAGCGCCCGATCGCTTTCGTTGAACAGCCGCGTCGATTTTATCGAGTCGGCGAAAGACCGGAGAAACAGCCTTTGACCTTCGACGATAACGCCTCCGGCGCCGAAATCCGCTTTGGGATCATGAAAGTGGGCGTCGGCGATGACGGCGATCGTCGGCTTAGGCATAGGCGGCATTGGGAAACGTTTCTCCGGGTAGCAGGGACTGAAATAATAACGGATGTCATCATATATATTTAAAAATATGAGATTGACCCGCCGCGTCTGGACCTGTTCCATTGGCTCTCGTGGCGGAATGGCGGCAGTCGCGGGCATCGATGCTAAAACGAAAGAATGATCCAGTGTTCAGAGTGCGTTTTTGGGGAGTGCGCGGCAGCCTGCCTGTATCCGGCCCCGACTTCCAGAGATTTGGCGGCAATACGGTCTGCATAGAAATGCAGTGCGGAGTGCATCGGTTGTTGTTCGATGCAGGCTCCGGATTGCTGCCGGCCGGTCGGACCTTGCTCGCCGACGGCGTCACGACGTTCAATCTGTTCTTCACGCACTGTCATTACGACCATATCATCGGCCTTCCTTACTTTGCGCCGCTTTTCGATCCGCGTTCGGACCTCACCGTCTGGTCCGGCCACATGGCCGGAAAGATGACGACGCATGAGATGATCACCGGATTCATTCGTCCGCCGTGGTTCCCAATCGAGGTCGACGAGTGTCGCGCACATCTCAAACCGCGTGATTTCAAAGCCGGCGAAATCCTTGAGCCTTATCCCGGTGTTCGGCTGCTGACCGGTAATCTCAACCATCCGGGCGGTGCGATTGGATACCGTGTCGAATGGCAAGGGCGTTCGGTGGCGCTGATCACCGATACCGAGCACCAGCCTGGCATTCTCGATCCCAACGTGCTGTCGCTGATCGAGGGCGTCGATCTCTTCCTCTACGACACCACCTATACTGACGACGAGATGCCCTACAAGATCGGCTATGGTCATTCCTCCTGGCAGCACGCTATTCGGTTGGCGCGGGCGGCCGAGGCGGCGCATGTCGCCTTCATCCATCATTCGCCGCTGCGTACCGATGCCGAGATAGAGGCGATCGATCGCCTCGCCGTCAACCAGTTTCCCAACGCCTTTTCGGCGCGCGAAGGCCAGGTCTTCGACGTCGATGGCCTGACGCTACGCGAGCATATCCGTTAGCGACACCCAGCGGCAGGCAGGATGCCGGCGCGTCACCGAGAACATCGCGTCAAGGAACGCCCATCCCGCTTCGTCGTGGACGAGGTGATGGGTCAGAAAGCCGAGCGCGCCGCCGCTCTCCCACATTTCATCAAGCCGCTTCACCATGTCGGCGACCAAGGCCGTCGTTTCGCGCGCGCCGCGCGTTCCGTGCCAGTCCATCAGGTCGACATGGGTGTTGACGACGGCGAGCGGCGCCGGCTTCTCCGGCCCGAAAACGGATATGGCCTTGAAGCCGAGGTCTGGCAGCCCCGCGATGACACGGGGCGCAATCCGGTTCCACGGCGGCACGAGCACGGGAGCGAAGCGGGCAGCGTGAAACGCCTCCAGGCGATGAAAGCCCGCTTTCAATTCCTCAAGCACTGTCTCGACCGGCCGATGTGCGCCGAGCTCCTGCTTCTTTTCGTCGAGCCTCGCGTGATTGGTGTGCGACCAGCCGTGGACGACGACCGCGACCTGAGGAAATTGGGTCAGATAATCCGCCAATACCTGCCCGGTATGGAGCGGAATAACCGCGAGCGTCACCGGCAGGTCGTGCTTGGTCGTCAGCTCCAGAAGTCGTACGAGTTCTGCTGTCGGCTCGATGGCATCGTCGTCCCGCAACCAGAAACGGGCCGTCTTGCCGGTGGCCTGCCAGCGGTCCAGTTCATCGACAAGCGGTTGCCAGATGGCGTCGTCGGTCATTGGTTCCCCACATGCTCGTGCAGAATCTCATCCAGCCGCTGCGCTGCCCGGGCGATGGATCGTTCCTCGCTGACGAAACGCCGCGCCTCGGCTCCCATCCGCGCACGCATCTCCGGATCACCCAGCATGATGCGGATGGCATTCGCGTAAGCCGGCACGTCGCCAACCGGCGTCAACAGGCCGGTGCGATCCGCGATCACGACTTCCGGCACGCCATGGGTATCCTGCGCGATCACAGGCAGCCCGGCAGCCTGCGTTTCGAGATAAGAGAGCCCATAGGCCTCGGTGCAACCCGGCCAGACATGAACGGCACTTTCCGACAGCAGGGTGGCGATGTCCTGCCGGCTTTGCTGCCCGTGCCAGATGATCCTCTCGGGCTCGAATCCGGCAAACATGGCCTCGGCCTGCTTTCGGCAGATGCCGTCACCGATGATCGAGAGCGTCCAGTCTTCCTCCTCGATCAGCTTGAGCGCTGCGGCGAGCATCGCCAGACTGTCCATCTTGTTGCCCGGCCGCATCATCGCCATGGTGACCAGCCTTCCCGGCTGCGGTCGAGGCGGCAGGGTGAGGAAGATCGAGCCGTCGAGAAACGGCGGCAGAAATGCCGTGCGCGCCGCCGGCGCCGCCTCGACGAGCCCCCGCCGGTCGCGCGTGGTGAGGCAGATGTTGACGCTGGCCATTTCCAGCGATTGCAGCACGATTGCCTGAGCCTCTGCCCAGGCGCCAAGATTGCGGCGCGCCGAATAGGAGGTCTCGACGGTCACATATGGGATATCGAAGGCCTTGCCGAGCACGGGACCGATCAGATCAGGCGCCTTGTAATAGGGATGATAGGTGATCCAGGCATCGGGGGCGCCGTCGCGCTGCCAGGCGGCGCCGATCCGCTCTATCTCCGCCTCGGCCTGCCGCCGCAATGAGGGCAGGGCGTCGGACGACGGCTCGCGCATGAAGGCACGGAGCGTCGAGGCGATCTCGACCGTGTGGCCGGCCGCCTGCAGCGCGGTGATCAGCAATTGCGCCATCAGCCTGTCGCCGGACGGGACGGGATGGTCGGGCGACTTCAGCGGCGCATAGAAGGCAATCTTCATGCTCCAGGCTTAGGAATTTTCCGCCGCCATTGTCAATTCGCCAGCCTGTTCTTCGAGATGGCTTCGCACCGCTCCAGCGATATCGGGCGAAAGTCCGGGGGGCTGCCCAGGACCGCGCCAACACGGAGATCGAGACACGCCGCGATGGTGGCGCGGTGTCAGCTCATATCATCAGATCATGGTGCCAGTGCATGTGTGGCGCTTCGTCCGTCGCAGCCAGATCCCAATGGCCTCCGCCGCTAACGGCTTGCCCCGCGACATTCTCGACCTTGACGATCACCGTCTGGTCGTCGTTGATGCCGTTGCTGTCTGTGACGCGCACGGTGAGCCGATAGACATTGTCCCCGTTGCTGTCGAAAGGGTGCTCGAAATCCGGTTTGGCGTAGAAGGCGATCTCGCCGGTTATCGCATCGATGCTGAAGGCGCCGCCATCGGGTTCGCCGCCACCGAGCGCGCGAATGATCTTGTAGCTCAGGCCATCGCCTTCCTTATCGCCGAAGGAATCGCTGGCGCCGATGTCGGCGACGGCGAGCGTTCCTTCCTTGACCGCATATGTATGGGTCAGGCCGCCGGCGATCGAGGGACCCTTGCCGATCAGGTCGGCCAGCGACAGGACCTGGTCCGAGAACTGGAAGCGCTCCACGCCCGTGATCGTATCGGCTCCATCCGGTGAGCCCGGCCGCGCATCCCGGATAGTGACGGCGCCGTTCTTGAAACTCACATGATATTTGTTGCTGACGCCACTGAAGATAGCGACATCATTGTCGAGCAGGCTGGTCACTGCCTCGTCGCCGCCATCGATCCTGTCATTGCCGGCGCCGCCGGTGAGGATGTCGGCGCCATTACCGCCCTTGAGCACGTCATCGCCGCCGCCGCCGTTGACAGTCTCGAAACTGCTGCTGCCGAGATAGGTCTCGGCCGCCTTGCTGCCGATGAAGTTGAAGCCGTCGGAGTGAAAGACGTCGAAATTCTTGAATGTGCTACCGGCGAAGGTGCCGGTGTTTTTAGACTGGTCTGCAAGGTCGAGCATGTCTCCGAAGAAGCCGTTGGCGAAGAGATCGTCCTTGCCGCCGCCGCCGTCCACGGTCTTGGCCGCGCCTTGCATGGTGAAGCTGTCATTGCCGCCGGCAAGATCGATATTGCCCGCCGCGGTGGTCATGACCCTGTTCGCGGCGTCGTTGCCGATGAAATTGACGGTGACGCCGTCTGGTGTCAGGTCGGTGCTCTGGATCAGGTTTTCGAAATTCTTGGCGGTGTTGGAGGCGAAGATGCCCTTGTTCTTCGAAGGATCGGCGAGATCCAGTTCGTGGACCTTGCTGGCATCATATTCGGTGAGCACGAACTGCAGCGTATCGCTACCCTTGCCGCCGTCGGCGAAAGCGCCGGTCTCGCCAAAACCCCAGCGGACGGTGTCGTTGCCGCCATAGGTGCGGACCTGATCGGCGCCGATATCGTAGCGACCATCGCCGATGACGTTGTTGGCCTCGCTGCCGTAAATCACATCGGCCACTTCGGTGCCATAGACATTCTCGACGCTCTTCAGTTTGAACGTGCCTCCGAAGGGGTTTTGGCCCGTGCCGGTTCTCAAGTCGACCAGCGCCCCCTTTGTCGGATGAACCTCGCCGACGACATCCTCCATCGGCCGCAGTTGAAGAAGGTCGGTGCCTTTCCCGCCTTGATAGACGAGATCACCGGGATTCCACTTCAGCGCAGTATCATTGCCGTCGCCGCCGGTAACGGTGTCGTCGCCCGCCCCCGTGTCGAAATAGGCGCCAGCCTTCGCCCCTTTCTGGACTGTCGCCACGGTGTCTCCGGCCATAAGCGAGACGACATAGCTGTAGTCCGTCGGCTGCTCCATCATGTGATCGAAGAAAGTGACGGCATTCTGCGGCGTGAAGCCGGAGATCGTCGTGCTGGCGACACCCTCCGCGCCGGAGGTCTGGAACGTGAACGATGTCACTGTGCCGCCGGTAATCGTGTTGTGGGCGATATCGCCGGTCAGCCCATGTCCATGCGCGATGATCGACAAGGTTGGATAGGCGTGCTGGCCGTCCTCCGCCTTGCCCGACGAGAACGCCTGGACGACGGCCTCAGCGACCTTGACGCTTATCTTGACGAACTTCTTGACGTTGTAATTGTTGAAATGTACGACCCAATAATCATTATATGGGCCGAAGTTGATTGGAACCGCCACCCAGGCGTTGTCCGGATAATCTATATCCCTTTGCACGCTGGCGATCCTCTTCTGAACGTACGAAAAGCATTCCGCGCGGCACGAGCCTCGTTGAAGGAGCTTAGGCGGCAAAAGGAGTGGTGACTATCCCTGATCAGGGTAGGGCGACAAATTCCCCGCAGAATCCCGGCCGCGTCAGCAGCGCCGAAAACGGTGAACCAGGATAAGCGCTGGCGAAGACGACGGAGCGCCTGCGGTGCTTCTCTTCGAGCGAAAGCGCTTGTCTCAGCGCTATGCGACGGGCGAGTTCCCCGGCACGTCCGCCGGGCAATGACCGGTCAGGCAGCGCCCGCCACCGGCGCGTCGGCGGTATCCGACAGAGCGACCTCCAGCAGTTCCCTTGAATAGGGCTCCCTGAGTTCGCCGCGCTTGAGATCCGCCACATCGGCAATCTCGACAACCCGGCCATGCCGCATCACCGCCAGCCTGTCGCAGAGGAAAGACACGACCGGCAGGTTATGCGTCACCATCACATAAGTCAGGTTCCGCTCGCGCCGCAGCCGCTTCAGCAGGTTGAGGATTTCCGCCTGCACCGAGACATCGAGCGCCGAGGTCGGTTCGTCGAGCAGCATCAATTTCGGCTCCAGGATCAGCGCCCTGGCGATGGCCACACGCTGCCGCTGGCCGCCGGAGAGCTGATGCGGAAAGCGGAAACGGAAGCGCCGGTCGAGCCCGACGGCAGCAAGCACGCTTTCGACCCGTTCGTTCTGGCCGCCGATGCCGTGGATGGAGAGCGGTTCGCWGAGGATCGCATCGACCGTCTTGCGCGGATGCAGCGACCCATAGGGGTCCTGGAACACCATCTGGCAGATCTTTGAAAAACTGCGATCGATGCCATGGCTGCGTTGATTGCCGAAGACTGAAATCGACCCCTTCCATTCCGGCGCCAGCCCCGCAATGGCCTTGAGCACGGTCGACTTGCCCGAGCCGCTCTCGCCGACCAGCGCAAAGCTTTCGCCCTCGCTGATATCGAGGGCGATGCCATGGGTGATCTGTGTCCGGCCATAAAAGACGTCGAGATTCTGGATCGATAAAGCGCTCATGTGCCGCCCCATGCGCTGCGGTCGAGGACAGGCAATTCCTCGCGGGTTTCATTGAGACGTGGCGCCGAGGCAATCAGTCCGCGAGTGTAAGGATGTGTGGCCCGCATCAATTCGCCAGCTTTACATTCTTCGACGATACGGCCGGCATTCATAACCAGGATGCGGTCGCAATAGCTGGAGACGAGATTGAGATCGTGGCTGATGAAGATCAGCCCCATGCCCTTGCGCGTGACGAGATCGTCGATGATGTCGAGCACCTGGGCCTGCACCGAGACGTCGAGCGCCGAAGTCGGCTCGTCGGCGATCAGGAGGTCCGGTTCCGGGATCAGCATCATGGCGATCATCACCCGCTGACCCATGCCGCCGGAAAGCTCGTGCGGGTAGAGTGTGGCGACACGGTCGGGGTCGTTGATCCGGACGGCTTCGAGCATGGACCGCACCCGGCTGGTTATTTCCTTACCCGAGAGTTTCTGGTGCGTCAGCAGCGCTTCGGCGATCTGCTCGCGCACGGTCATGACCGGATTGAGCGAGAATTTCGGGTCCTGCATGACCATGGAAATGCGGGCGCCGCGGATTGACCGCATCTGCCGTTCGGACTGTTTCGCCAGATCGATGCCGTCGAATTCCAGCCGCTTCGCGGTCACTTTACCCGGTGCGCGAATGAGCTTCAGAATGGAGCGGCCGGTCATCGATTTCCCGGAGCCGCTCTCGCCGACGATCCCGAGCCGCTCGCGGCCAAGCGAGAAGGAGACGCCGCGCACGACCTCGGCCGGGCCGCGCGGTGTCGGAAAGGTGACCCGCAGATCTTCGACCGTTAGTAATGGCTTACTCAATGGCCTTCTCCGCTCTTCGGGTCGAGCACGTCGCGTAGACCATCGCCCAGGAAACAGAAACCGAGCGAGACGATGATGATGGCAAAGCCCGGCATGGTCGCCACCCACCACTGTTCGAGGATGAAGGAGCGGCCGCGGGCAATCATTGCTCCCCATTCCGGCAACGGTGGCTGCGCGCCGAGCCCGATAAAGCCGAGGCCGGCGGCGGTGAGAATGATGCCGGCCATGTCGAGCGTGACGCGGATGATCATCGAGGAGGTGCAGAGCGGCAGGACATGGCCGCAGATGACGCGCAGTGCCGAGGCGCCCTGCAGCCGGATCGCGGCGATGAATTCGGAATTCTTGAAGGTCAATGTCTCGGCCCGGGCGATACGCGCATAGGCGGGCCAGGAGGTGATGGCGATGGCGATGATGGCGTTGTCGATGCCAGGGCCGAGGGCCGCAACCAGCGCCAAAGCCAGGATCAGCTTCGGCATCGACAGGAAGATGTCGGTGATGCCCATCAGGATGCGGTCGACCCAGCCGCCGAAATAGCCGGAGATCGCGCCGATCAACAGGCCCGCGGGCGCTGCCAGCACGGCGACGATGATGACGATAGTCAGCGTGATCCGCGAACCACGGACGACACGCGACCAGATATCACGGCCGAGTTCGTCCGTGCCCATCCAATGCGCCGAGGACGGCGGCATCAGCCGATGCGCCAGATCCTGCGCAACCGGATCCTGCGGCCCGATCCAGGGTGCGAAGATCGCTGTCAGGATGAGCAGGAGGATGATGGCCAGCCCGACCATGGCCAGCGCATTGCGGGAGAGGGCGGCTGAAATCCGGTACATGCGTGACACCCGTGCCTGCATCCGCGAGGCGGGGCTGTCGTCGATCAGCCAATTGTGAAGGTCTGTAAATGCCATGTGTGTCCTCACCCCGTCAGCGTGCGCGGGGATCGAGAATGCGGTAGAGCGCATCCGAAAGCTTGTTGATGCCGATGAACACGGCGCCGATCACCAACGTCGCGCCGAGCACTGCCGACATGTCGGCATTGAGCAGCGCCACGGTGAGATAATTGCCGATGCCCGGCCAGGAGAAGATCGTCTCGATCATGACGGAGCCTTCGAGCAGGCCGGCATAGGAGAGACCGCAGACGGTGATCAGCGGCACCAGGATCGGCCGAAAGGCATGCCGCCAGATCACCAGCCGTTCCGGCACGCCCTTGACCCGCGCCGTCGTCACATATTCCTGCGCCAATTGGTCGAGCATGAACGAGCGGGTCATGCGGGCGATATAGGCAAGGCTGAAGAAACCGAGGATGCTCGCAGGCAGCGCCAGATGCAGCACCGCGTTCCAGAAAATCTCGGTCTCGCCGGCCAGCAGCGTGTCGACCAGCATCAGCCCGGTGATCGGATCGACCAGCCCGTCATAGTAGACATCAATACGGCCCGGGCCGCCGACCMATTTCAGGCGCGCATAGAAGACTGCAAGTCCCACCAAGCCGAGCCAGAAAGCCGGCACGGCATAGCCGAACAGGCCGATGACGCGGATCACCTGGTCGAGCAGGCTGCCCTGGCGGCTCGCCGCATAGACGCCCATCGGCACGCCGATGACGATGCCGATGATGATGCCGAGCGTCGCCATTTCCAGCGTCGCGGGAAAGACGCGTCTCAGGTCCTCCGCCACCGGCCGGCCGGTGGAAACGGATGTGCCGAAATCCCCGCGCAGCACCGAGCCGACATAGTCGATGAACTGTATGATCATCGGCTTGTCGAGGCCAAGCTGCAGCCGCGCCGCTTCATAGACCGCCTTCGGCGCCCGGTCGCCGACCACCGCCAGCACCGGATCGATCGGCACCACGCGGCCGATGAAGAAGGTGATGGCGAGCAGGCCGAGGAAAGTGAGCGCCAGCGAGATCAAAAAGCCGGCCAGGCCGATCAGGAAGCGCCGAGCGCGGCCACTCTCAGGTGCCGCCTTGAGCGCACCCGTTGCGGAGGGCAAAGTGTCTGGTTCGAACGCCAAGCGGCAGGCCTCTCATCAAGTTCCCCGACGCTTGTCATACCCCAAATGAGGTTTCGGATATCTCCGGGCGTCTCAAAAATTTCGCTTGGAATATACAAAAAATTTTGCTTGTATCAAATAAATTTTACTCAGCCGGGAGCCGCAATGCCGCCCTTGACCGGAGCCGCGATCGAGACCACCCAGCCGAAAGTCGGCGCGCTGATCCGCGCCCGGCGGCGGCAGCTCGGCATGACGCTGCAGGAAATCTGTGATGCCGCCGGCATCTCGCTCGGCTATCTCTCCCAGGTCGAGCGCGACCAGGCGACGCCGTCCCTCGGCACGCTGGCGCAAATTGCCCGCAGCCTCGATGTCGGCATGGACTATTTCATCGCTACGCCAAGCGTCGAGAGCGCGCTGACCCGCGGCGCCGAGCGCGAAAAATTCTCCGTCGACGGCTCATCCGTTCTCTATGAACGGATCGCCACCGATTTTGCCGGCAATATCCTGTCTTCGTTCGTGCTCAATGTGCCACCGGGCTACCGCTCCGAGACGGTCAGTCATGAGGGCGAGGAGATCCTCTACGTGCTCGAAGGCACGATCCAGCAGCGGCTCGATGACGAGGAAATCACCATGACTGCCGGCGACAGCCTGCATTTCCGCGGCAACCGCCCACATGCCTGGTGGAACGATTCCGGCAAGCCGGCACGATTGCTGTGGACCGGAACCCTTCCGCTTTTCCGCGGTCGTCCGACGCTCGCCGAAACCCCCGCCAAATCCAGTACCACAAAGGGCAAATAGCCTGACAAGAGGAGAACGACCGATGAAAATGTTCAACGCCGCGCTGGTCGCGGCCACTATGCTGGTGCCGGCCGCAGCCGCGACTGCGGTCTATGCCGCGACACCGGCGACCGCGCTTGTCGTCGCCGAAAATATCGACGACATCGTCTCGATCGACCCGGCCGAAGCTTATGAATTCTCGTCGGGCGAATATGTGACCCAGACCTATGACCGCTTAGTGCAGTATGATGCGCCGGACGTGCAGAAGCTGGCGCCGGGCCTTGCTACCGAATGGAAGGTGGATGACGCCAACAAGACCATCACCTTCACCATCCGCGATGGCGTGAAATTCTCTTCCGGCAATCCCGTCCGCGCCGAGGACGTCGTTTATTCGTGGAAGCGTGTCGTCGTCCTCAACAAGGCGCCGGCTTTCGTGCTGACCCAACTGGGCTGGACGCCGCAGAATTTCGACAGCATGGTCAAGGCCGACGGCAACAAGGTCGTCGCCAAATATGCGGGCGATATGTCCTCGGCCTTCGTGCTCAACGTGCTCGCCTCGCGGCCCGCATCGGTTGTCGACGAGGCGACCGTCAAGTCGCACGAAGCCAACAATGACATGGGCAATGCCTGGCTGAAGGCCAATTCGGCCGGCACCGGTCCGTTCATCCTCAAGGCTTTCCGCCCCAATGAGATCATCAACCTTGCCGCCAATCCCGACTATTTCGGTGGCGCTCCGGCGATGAAGTCGGTGATCATTCGCCACGTCGCCGAAGCTGCGACCCAGCAGTTGATGCTCGAATCCGGCGATGTCGACATCGCCAAGAACCTGACGCCGGACCAGATTTCCGGCATCACCACCAAGGGCAATTTTACCGTCGAAACCTATCCGCAGGCGGCCGTTCATTTCCTGTCCCTCAATCAGAAGGATCAGGCGCTGACCAATCCGGCGATCTGGGAAGCGGCGCGCTACCTTGTCGACTATAAGGGCATGACGGACTCGTTCCTTAAGGGTCAGATGCAGGTCCACCAGGCCTTCTGGCCGAAGGGTTTCCCCGGCTCGCTGGACGACACGCCCTATAGCTTCGACGTCGCCAAGGCCAAGAAGATCCTTGCCGACGGTGGCGTCAAGACGCCCATGGACGTGACGCTCGACGTCATCAACTCGACGCCGTTTACCGACATGGCGCAATCGCTGCAGGCCGGCTTCGCCCAGGCCGGCATCAACTTCAAGATCATTCCCGGCACCGGCAGCCAGGTGATCACCAAGTACCGCGCCCGCACACATGAGGCCATGCTGCTCTATTGGGGTCCGGATTTCATGGATCCGGATTCGAATGCGGAAGCCTTCTCCTACAATGCCGACAATTCGGACGGCCACTATCAGTCGACCACGACCTGGCGCAACGGCTGGGCTGTGCCGGACGAACTGAACAAGGAGACCAAGGCAGCTCTCGCCGAGCCGGATACCAACAAGCGCAACGACATGTATGTCGACCTGCAGAAGAAGGTCCAGACCAATTCGCCGATCGTCATCATGTTCCAGGCGGCAACGCAGGTTGCTATGGGGAAGAATGTCAGCGGCTATGTGAACGGCGCCACCTCGGACTTCGTGTTCTACCGGTTGGTGAAGAAGAACTAAGCTGGCTAAATGAGTGGGTCATCCGGTGAGGACTCGCCGGGTGGCTTAACGATATCTCGCTCATTGATCCCCGCGATACCCCCCTGTCCTGCCGGACATCTCCCCCTCAAGGGGGGAGATTGGCCAGAGGCGCGCTCATCGGCTCAAATATCCGTCGAGAACCGGGCGCGAGACGGTTTATGTGGGGCAGAGCGGCGCGCCCATCCAATCTCCCCCCTTGAGGGGGAGATGCCCGGCAGGGCAGAGGGGGGTGTGGCTAACTCGATGATCAAAGTAGCGGCTTCCGAACAACCGCCCCCAGGACATTCCCCATGCCCCTCGTCCGCCCCATCCGCCCCACTGACGCCGATGACGTTGCCGCTATCTACGCCTACGAATCCGTCATCACAAATACCGGCCAGATCCCGCATCGCGATGCCGCCTTTTGGCAGAATTTCTACAAGTCCCGCGATCCCGGCGGTGTCGAACTGGTCGAAATGCTCAATATGGCGGACAATTGGCTGAATCTGATGCGCGTCGAGCTGGCGGTCGCGTCGACAAACGAGCGCGCCATCCACCTCTATAAGAAGCATGGATTCGAGATCGAGGGTGAGGCGCGCTACGATCTCTTTAGTGCAGGCCATTATTCGAGCAGCCTGCACATGGCGCGGTTTCATCCGCGCTTTGCCCCGATGCTGAGCGCCTGAGCACTGCGCCGTCGCGACGCTCTCAGTCGGTGGCGATTACTCGGCGGTCCAGCCGCCGTCGACCGGCAGCGTCACGCCGGTGATCTGCTTGGCGCCATCTGTGCAGAGGAACAGCGCCACGGCGGCGATTTCCTCGACGGTGACGAATTCCTTGGTCGGCTGGGCAGCGAGCAGCACGTCGTGCTTGACCTGTTCCTCGGTCATGTTGCGCGCCTTCATCGTGTCCGGGATTTGCTTCTCGACCAGAGGCGTCCAGACGTAGCCAGGGGCGATGGCGTTGCAGGTGATGCCGTCGCGGGCAGCTTCCAGCGCCACGGTCTTGGTCAGGCCGGCAATGCCGTGCTTGGCCGAGACATAGGCCGACTTGAACGGCGAGGCGACCAGCGCATGCGCCGAGGCGGTGTTGATGATGCGGCCCCATTTGCGCGCCTTCATGCCTGGAATGGCGGCCTTGATGGCGTAGAAGGCTGCAAGCAGGTTGATGCGGATGATCGCTTCCCATTTGTCGTCAGGAAAGTCTTCGATCGGCGAGACGAACTGGATGCCGGCATTGTTGACCAGGATGTCGAGCGTGCCGAAGGCGGCTTCCGCATCCTTGACCATCGCCGTGACTTCCGCGCCGTCCATCATATTGGCGGCGGAATAGCGGCACTTGACGCCGAAATCCTTTTCGATCGCCGCGCGCTCCGCCTCGATCGCGGCAGCATCGCCCAGGCCGTTGATGGTGACGTTGGAGCCTTCAGCGGCAAAAGCGCGGGCGATGGCAAGGCCGATGCCGCTGGTGGAGCCAGTGACGAGTGCATTCTTGGAAATGAGAGAACCCATGAGCTTTTCCCGCATGTGCTAAGAGACGGAGAGGAGACGGCGAGACTGCCGAAATAATTCGTACATTTGCATTCTCTCATGTCGCTTTGATTACAATAAGAAATAACCAGCCCCTGCGCGCTTTTGGCGCGCCTTTGAATCCGGACGCTGACACGTCCACGTCATGCTGCTATGCAATATCCTTCCAACCACACCGATGGGGATCGAAGATGAAGGCTGACGATATCCTGAAACACGCCTACGCAATGCCGCTGACCAATCCCTCCTATCCGCCCGGCCCTTATCGTTTCTTCGATCGCGAATATGTCATCATCACCTACCGCACGACGCGCGAGGCGCTTGAAGCTGTCGTGCCGGAGCCGCTCGAATTCGACGAGCCGCTGGTGAAGTATGAGTTCATCCGCATGCCCGACTCCACCGGCTTCGGCGATTATACCGAGACCGGACAGGTGATCCCGGTCACCTATAAGGGCCAGAAGGGCGGCTACGTCCATTCGATGTTCCTCGATGACGACGCGCCGATCGCCGGCGGCCGCGAAATCTGGGGCTTCCCGAAGAAACTCGCCACGCCCAAGATCGTCAACGAAGGCGAGGTCGTGGTCGGCACGCTGCATTATGGCAGCGTGCTCTGCGCCACCGGGACTATGGGCTACAAGCATCGGGCGATCGAAAAGGGTCCGCTGCTCGAGGCGCTCAAGGAACCGAACTTCCTGATCAAGATCATCCCGCATGTCGACGCCACGCCGCGCATCTGCGAACTGGTCCGCTACTATCTGACCGATATCGACCTGAAGGAGGCCTGGACCTCGCCGGCGGCGTTGGATCTCCGTCCGCATGTCATGGCCGATGTCGCTCGCCTGCCGGTAGTCGAAGTCGTCTCCGCTGTCCACTTCGTCGCCGACCTGACGCTCGGTCTCGGCGAAGTCGTCCACGATTATCTGGCGAAGTGAGGGAGTGGCACATGCTCGAACGCAATACCAGCAAATCTCTCAAGCCAACGCCTGCCGAAATCGCCCAACAGTATGACCGCGTCGCTCTGGTCTTCCAGGGCGGCGGTGCGCTCGGCGCCTATCAGCCCGGCGTCTACCAGGCGCTGGTCGAGGCCGGCATCGAGCCGACCTGGCTGTCCGGCGTGTCGATCGGTGCGATCAATGCGGCGATCATCGCCGGCAACGAGCCGAGCCGCCGCATGCAGCGGCTGGAACAGTTCTGGCACATCATTTCCGGCCGCAAGATCTGGGCCTATACGCCGGAAGGCGATTTCTTCCGCGACATCCGCAACCGCACCAGCTCCTGGATGACGATGACCATGGGCCAGCCCGGCTTCTTCAAGCCGCGCTTCCAGAATCCCTGGTTCCAGCTGGCCGGCGCCGAGGGTGCCACGAGCTTCTATGACAGTGCCGAACTGCGCCAGACGCTGCTCGACCTGATCGACTTTAATGTCCTCAACGATGGCAAGAAGCGCTTCAGCGTTGGCGCGGTCAACGTCCGAACCGGCAACTTCCTCTATTTCGACACCGACAAAATCCGCATCGAACCGGAGCACATCATGGCATCGGGCGCGCTGCCGCCGGCGCTGCCGCCGGTCCGCATCGAGGGCGAATATTATTGGGATGGCGGCATCGTCTCCAACACGCCGCTGCAATACCTGCTCGACCAGGAAGAGGATCGCTCCTCGCTGGTTTTCCAGGTCGACCTGTTTTCCGCTCGCGGCGTGCTGCCGCGCTCGATGCCGGATGTATTGTCGCGCCACAAGGACATCATGTATTCCAGCCGCACGCGCCAGAACACGGATAACTTCAAACGCATCCACGGCATGAAGATGAAGCTGTTGCACGCCCTGCAGCGCGTGYCGCGCGAGCAGTTGTCAGCCGACGAACTGACGCTGATCGAGGATTATTCCAAGGCCGGCGTCGTCAATATCGTCCACCTCATCTACCAGCACAAGAATTACGAAGGCCACGCCAAGGACTACGAATTCTCCGGCACGTCGATGCGCGAGCATTGGGATATGGGGATGGAAGACACCAAGCGCACGCTGCGTCACAGCCAATGGCTGGAGCCGCCCACCAATGCCGAAGGTGTGGCGATCCACGACCTGCATCGCGAAGACCCGGTGTGATTTTTGGGCGGGGTCCTTCGAGGCCCCATTCCGCTTCGCGTCATGGGGCGCCTCAGGATGAGGGGAGTTTGGGGCACTGCGGTGCCCCATTTGCGTTGTACGCCCAGCATGGGCGCATTCTTGTGGGTGGAAGTCCCACCGTAAGCTGGTCATGGCGAGCGAAGAGAAGCGCAACTGCGGCAGGGTGACCGACCGTGGGAAGGAAGCGTGGATCGAACCTGCGGGCCGATGGAAAAGAACCGGATAAGAGGCGATGCCGATCAGGGCGAGCGGGCAAGAGACCGCAAAGCTCTTGTGACCAAGGGTCGGTGGTGTAGATCCGGCGGTCGTGCAGGGAAGGAGTGCGTTCTTACCTGGGGAGATCTCGCTTTGCGCCTGAAAGGGCGACGGTGTCGAGCCGGCGCGAGAAGTCAGCAGAGGCCGTAGTAGGGAGCGTTTTTTTGCGCGCGAACGAAGGGCCGAACGAGAGAGAGTGACGTTGCCACCGAGGATGAGCAAGGCCATGCGTCAGATGCCGGCAATGTCCGGGAGATCGGAGAAGCAGGCGGGTGAAGCCCGTCGGAGCTCCGATCTTGACGAAGCCGCGCCCCCGCCACGGAACGGTAACACCACAGGTGCGGGGCTGCTTGATGCGGCCCTGCGGCGAGAGAACCTTCTGGCGGCCTTCAAGCAGGTGCGCGCCAACAAGGGTGCTGCAGGCGTGGACGGTCTGGACATCGACCAGACGGCTGCGATGCTGCGCCAGTGCTGGCCTGCCATCTGCGACAGCCTGCAGGAGGGGACGTATCGGCCGCAGCCGGTGCGTCGCGTGATGATCCCGAAGCCGGGGGGCGGCGAGCGCGAGCTTGGCATCCCCACGGTGCTGGACCGCTTGATCCAACAGGCGCTCCTGCAAGTCCTCCAGCCGATCCTTGATCCGACCTTCAGCCAGCACAGCTACGGCTTCCGTCCGGGGCGTAGTGCGCACGATGCCGTTCTTGCGGCGCAATCGTTCGTGCAGTCCGGGCGGCGGAGCGTGGTGGACGTGGACCTGGAGAAGTTCTTCGACCGGGTTGACCACGACATCCTGATCGACCGTCTGCGCAGGAAAATCCCCGATCCCGGCGTCATCCGCCTGGTTCGGGCTTACCTGAATGCCGACATTGTCGATTGCGATGCGACCATCAAGCGGACCAGAGGCACGCCGCAAGGCGGGCCGCTGTCGCCGCTATTGGCCAACCTGCTGCTGGACGAGGTGGACAAGGAACTTGAACGGCGGGGCCATGCCTTCTGCCGCTATGCCGATGACTGCAACGTCTATGTGCGGTCACGGCGGGCGGGTGAGCGGGTAATGGCTCTGCTGCGGCGCCTCTATGGCCGACTTCACTTGACAGTGAATGAGACCAAGAGCGCCGTTGCCAGCGCCTTCGGCCGCAAATTCCTCGGTTACGCCTTCTGGGTGGCACCGGGAGGAGTGGTCAAGCGAACGGTTGCCGACAAGGCCATCAAGGCGTTCAAGGATCGCGTGCGTGACCTGACGTCGCGGGTGACAGGACGGTCTCTGAAAGCCGTGGCAGAACGGTTGGGCGTCTTCGTGCGCGGATGGAAAGCCTACTTCAGGCTGGCGCAAACACCTCGGATCTGGCGAGAGCTGGACGAGTGGATGCGCCACCGCCTGAGGGCGATCCAGCTCAAGCAATGGAAGCGCGGCAGGACCATCTTTCGGGAACTGACGGCCAGAGGAGCAAGCCTGGATGTGGCGAACCAAGTGGCGGCAAACGCCCGCCGCTGGTGGCGCAACAGCGCAAAACTCCTCAACACCGTCCTCACGATCAAATGGGCAGACCAACTCGGAATGCCCAGACTCACCTGACCTCAATCTCTCGAACCGCCCGGTGCGGACCCGCATGCCGGGTGGTGTGGCAGGGGTGCGATCATATACGATCGCCCCCTATGCCGATTTCAGAACAGAGGGATTGGGGCGCCGACGGCGCCCAATGCAGTTTGTGGCAGGACCCTTCGAGACTTTTCCGGCTGCGCTGAAAAAGTGCCTCTGGGTGAGGGCCGTAGTTGGGGCCGCCGCGCGCGCCACAATCTCCCCGTGCTACAACAGTGCTTGTGGCAATACGGGCGTCCCAATCTCCCCTCACCCTGAGGCGTCCCATGACGCGAAGCGGAATGGGGCCTCGAAGGGTCCGTCACAAGCACAACGCAAGAAATTTGGCGCGCTATAGACAAGATGCGGATGAAGGCCGGTCGTGTGAACGGTTTTTCATATCTGCATTCTCGTCACGGAGTTGAGACAACTGCGGCGAACGTAGTTTCGCTCAAAGCTCGGCTCGAGCAGTATTCGTTTCACCGAAAAAAATCAGGCGGCGCCGACATTCCTGTCAGCGCCGCCCGTAATCATTGAATGGACTCTTCGTAAGCCCGCTTAGAACACCTGGCGGAAGATCACGAACAGCGTGAAGGAGAGCGCGATCGAGATCGGCAGGGTCAACACCCAGGCGAGCAGCATGTTGCGAACCGTCGACCACTGCAGACCGGAGCCGTTGGCGGCCATGGTGCCGGCGACGCCGGAGGATAGCACATGGGTGGTCGAGACCGGCAGGCCGAACTGGTCGGCAGCTTCGATGGTGATCATCGCGACCATTTCGGCAGCGGCGCCCTGGCCGTAGGTCAGGTGGGTCTTGCCGATCTTCTCGCCGACGGTGACGACAATGCGCTTCCAGCCGACCATGGTGCCGAGGCCGAGCGCTAGAGCGACTGCGACCTTGACCCAGAGCGGGATGAACTTCGTCGCGTTGTCGACCGACTTGTGATAGGCCATCACAGCATCGAGGTCAGCGCCCTGCATCGGCAGAAGCTGCTTCTTGTCGATCAGCTTCAATGCTTCACCGATCAGGTAAATGTCGTTGCGGACGTTGCCGACCAGATCGCCCGGCACCTTTTCCAGCGACGGATACTTAGCGACTTCGGCGCTGGTGTTGTGGATGTATTGCTGCAGCGCGACCGTGGTCTGGTCCTTCCAGGTCTTTGTCTTCACCGCGCTGCCGACTTCCGCTTTGTAATCGGTGACGGTCACGCCCGGCTTAACATATTTGCCGAGCACGGTCTCGACCTGGGCCGACGATGTCTTGTAGGCGTCGAGATAATTGACATCCGGGGTGCGGTTGAGCGCGAAGGCGGTGGGCACAAGACCGATCAGGATGAGCATGATGAGGCCCATGCCCTTCTGGCCGTCGTTCGAGCCATGGGCGAAGCTGACTCCGGTGCAGGTCAGGACCAGCAGACCACGGATCCAGATCGGCGGCGGCTTGTGGCCTTTCGGCTCTTCATAAAGCGCCTTGTTGCGGACGACGAGCTTGAGCAGCAGCAGCAGGATGGCCGAAAGACCGAAACCGATGATCGGCGAGAGCAGCAGCGACAGGCCGATCGTGGTGGCCTGGGACCAGTCAACGCCTGACGTGGCGGTACCGGCCGGGGCGAGGAACTGGTTGGCGAGGCCGACGCCGATGATCGAACCGACCAGCGTGTGCGAGCTCGACGACGGCAGCCCGAGGAGCCAGGTGCCGAGATTCCAGATGATCGCCGCGATCAGCAGTGCGAACACCATGGCGAGGCCCGAACCGGAGCTGACTTGCAGGATGAGTTCGACCGGCAGCAGCGACAGGATACCGAAAGCAACGGCGCCGCTGGACGTGATGACGCCAAGGAAGTTGAAGAAGCCCGACCAGATCACGGCGAGTTCCGCCGGCATCGAACGGGTATAGATGACGGTCGCCACGGCGTTCGCAGTGTCGTGGAAGCCGTTGACGAACTCGAAGCCGAGCGCGATCAGGAGCGCAAGGCCAAGGAAGATCCACGGCACGGCGTGTGCGTCGGTCAGGTCGTGTCCGAGCGCGTAGCCGACATAGGCGAGGCCAATCAGCAGAATGACGCCGAACACCGGCAGGAAGATGTTGCCGAGCTGGCTCGGACGGCCGAGCGGGTGCTCGGGATGCGAAACTTCAAGTTCTTTGGACGCTATATCTGTCATATCCCCAACTCCAAATGACGATCCCCGGGATTAACAAATCCCTAAAGCCATTCAGTGAATGTGGTGTGACAGCTTGAATTGATTGGGGAATTTTTCCGCGCGGTTTAGCCGCCGGCTCGGCCTGACCTGACAGAAGTCAAATAAAATTCCTTAGCCGGCTCAATCGGTTGGCGGCAAAGTGGCATTCGTTTCCAGACGCAGCGCGCTGAAGGCCGCGATGACAAAATTATGACGGCTACGCGCTGCGATCGTCCGGATGCTTGTGGATCGGGTCGACCCAGTAGACGGTTTCGGGCTTCTCGACCGGATCGACATCGGTGATGTTGACCACGACAGCCGTGTCGTCCGAGCGCACCAGCACGCATTCGAGCGGCTGGTTGGGATCGGCATTGATCTCCTGGTGCGGCACATAGGGCGGCACGAAGATGAAGTCGCCCGGTTCGGCTTCGGCGACATATTCGAGCCGATCGCCCCAGCGCATCCGCGCCCTGCCGCGTACGACGAAGATCACGCTTTCGAGCGCGCCGTGGTGGTGCACGCCGGTCTTGGCGTCGGGCTGGATGGTCACCGTGCCGGCCCAGAGTTTTTGCGCGCCGACCCGGGCATGCGTGATGGCGGCCTGGCGATACATGCCGGGCGTCTGCGGTGTGTTGTCATCGAGCCGGTCGCCCTTGATGACGCGCACGCCATTGTGCTTCCAATAGTCGTGATCGTGGTCGTCAGTGTGATCGGACATCATGCGCCTCAGCGACAGAGCGAGTTGCGTTCCGCACATCAAGCCGCAATCCGGCCGAACTTGCAAGCGGGCAGGGACAATGGTCAGTGAAGCCGTCGTTGCCGGGCCTGGCTTCAGCGATTGGCGTCTTTGAAATCCTGGGGAAAGGCGTGCTCGGTCAGCGCCAGAATCTCGTCGAGGGATTCGAGCACGTGGTCAAAGGCGTCGATGATTTCCTCGATCCGATGCGCGCCTGCTTCCGCGCGATCATCGCTGTCGTCTTGGGTTTTGAGAGCCTGCACCAACGTCCTGCCGCCTTTGATCGCAAAGGGAAAACAGCGTTCCCGGTTCCCCTGGCCTGAGCTTAGCGGCGGCGGGTTAAGAATGTACCAAAACGAAATGGGTGGTGGATAGCGGCTCGGCGACCAGCCTCGACACAGCTTCAAATACTAAGACTTCCTTAACGCTCCACCATGCACGGGATGACCATTGGGTTCCCGCGTGCCGTGGCCGCTTTCATGCTGGCCGCCAAGACAGGGATCATGACGATGGCAAGAGCCGTAACCAGTCTTACGAAAACCGTCACCGACATCAGCAGCGTCACCGGCACCACCGGCGCAGACCTCATCGTGGTGACGCAGTCGGTCGACAATGACTCGCTCGATCTCCTGGGCGGCAGCGACACCTTGAAGCTCAAGGGTATCGGCAACACCATCAAGGTGTCGAATATCGAATCCATCCTCGGTTCGAGCGGCACCGATATCGTCACGTTCCAAACCAAGGTTGCGGGCGCCAAGATCGATCTCGCCGGCGACGACGACAAACTCGTCCTTGGCGACGACGGCAATGTCCTCACGGTCTATAACATCGCAACGATCATTGGCGGTGATGACACCGACAACATCGTCTTCGGGTCCAAGGCCACAGGCTCGACGATCGATCTGGGTGACGGCGCCGACAAGGTAACATTGGGCGCCTTTATCAACACCCTCACCATTTCCGGCGTCGAAACGCTGGTCGGTGCCGCTTCCTCTGACGTCGTCACCGTCCAGGACGAGATCGATGGCGGCAAGATCGACCTCGGAACCGGCAAGGACAGTATCACTTTCGAATCCGCGGCCGAGATCACGCTGGTCAATATCGAAACGATCACGGGCAGCAATTCCGACGACGATATCACGCTTGCCTCGGTTGCCGCCAAGACCACGATCGACCTCGGCGGCGGCGACGACATCCTGACGCTTRGCAGCTTTGCCAACAGCCTGACGGTCGAACATGTGGAGTCGCTGGTCGGCGGAACGAATACCGATATCGTCACCATCGGCGTCCGCGCAGTCGATGTCGAGTTCGACCTCGGCGCCGGCAAGGACAAGCTGGTGCTCAGCGATCAGTCCGACACGGTCTCTGTCTATAATGTCGAAACCATCAAGGGCGGCACCGGCAACGATAGGATCTATCTTCAGACTGCCGGCGCCGGCACGACCATCGACATGGGCGCCGGCACCGATGCGCTCTTCCTTGACGACGGCGGCGGCACCTTGACCGTCAGCAATGTCGAGACGATCGTCGGCACCGACGACGGCAAGGATCTGATCACGCTCGCCACGGCAGCCAATGGTCTCTACATCGACCTGGCCGATGGCGCCGATAAATTGACCCTGGCGAAGTTCGACAATGCACTGACTCTTTTGGGTGTCGAGACGGTTATCGGCAGCACCAAATCCGACACAATTACTGTCAGCGACCAGATGACAGGCGGCCTGATCGATCTCGGCGACGGCAAGGACAGTCTCCAGCTCGCCAATGCCGACAATTCGCTCACCATCGCGGCGATCGAGACGGTCACCGCTGGTACTGGCGATGACACGATCGTTGTCTCCCGAGCCTTGACCGCCGCGACGATCGACCTCGGCGCCGGCGCCGACAGCCTCACGCTCGCGGCCGCCGCGAACTCGCTGACTGTCAGTGGGGTCGAGACGATCATCGGCGGCAGCGCCAGCGATTATGTCATCCTCGGCGACCAGCCAACCGGCGGCGAGTTCACCGTCAACCTCAATGGTGGTTCCGATGCGCTGGTGCTCGCCAGCACCGGCAACACGGTCACCGTCGCAGGCGTCGAGACCCTGATCGGCCAGGCGGGTAATGACGTCGTCTATTTCACTGGCGCGGCGACGGTGCCTTCGATCAATCTCGGCGATGGCAACGATACGCTCGATATTTCCGACGGCGGCGGTACGCTGACGGTGCTCAACATCGAAACGATCAGTGCGGCCGGTTCCGACGTGGCCAGCGCCATCACCTTCGGCTCGGCGATCAGCGGCGGTCTGGTGACGCTGGGTTATGGCGTCACCGACCGGGTGACGCTCGGAAATTTCGTCAACCTGATCACCATGTCCGGTGTCGAGACGATTACCGGCGGGCGCTCCGCCGATACCGTGTTCATCACCGGCGATATGACATCCGGCACTGTCGACCTCGGCACCGGCGCCGACAGTCTCGATCTCTCGGGCATGAGTTCCGGGGCCTCGATCACCGTCACCAATGTCGAGACTCTCACCGGCACGGCCTTTTCGGATACGATCACGCTGCTCGGCACGCTCACCGGCATGAATATCGATCTCGGCGCCGGCAGCGACAACCTGATTGTCAACGCCACGGCGACGATCACGATTTCGCATGTCGAAACCGTCACCGGCGACCTCAACAACCAGAGCATCACGCTGATCGATTCCTTCCAGGGCGAGATCGATCTCGGCGATGGCAGCGACATCCTGACCCTCGATGAGTCGACGACCACCGCCTACAACACGGTGACCGTGACGGGCGTCGAGACGGTGACCGGCTCCACCGACAGCGACGTCATCTATCTCGGCGCGGCCGTCTCCGGCATGCGGCTCGACCTGGGTGACGGCACCGATATGGTTGCGCTCGACATTACCGGCGGCACGGTGACGCTGTCATCGGTCGAGACGGTCACCGCCGGCGGCGCCAACGACATGGTGACCTTCACGCAGTCCGTTACCGGCTCGACGATATCACTGGGCGACGGCGTCGATACGGTCATCTTCGGCAACTATCTCAACACCGCCACCATCGCCGGCGTCGAATCCGTGCTCGGCGGCAATTCGTCCGACACGATTACGCTGTCGGGCGTGCTCACCGGAACGACCATCGATCTCGGCAATGGCGGCGACACCGTAATTTTCGGCAGCCAGCCGACGACGATCACCCTGATCAATGTCGAGACCGTCACGGGTTCAGGTGGCGATGACGTGGTCTACATCACCTCGGCACCGACGGCAGGCTCCTATGACATGGGCGCCGGCAACGATACGCTGATGCTGGCCGATGTCGGCGCCACGCTGACCGTTTCCAACGCCGAGTCGATCCAGGGCGGCGCCGGCGTCGAGCGGATCACGCTCGGTTCGACAAACGGCGGCCAGTTCGATTTCGGCGGCGGCAGCGACTCGCTGACCCTCTATTCCGGCGGCGATACGGCGACGATTTCCAATATCGAATCGGTGCTGGGCGGCGCCGGCGACGACATGGTCGTCCTGGCCACGCCATTCACCGGCGGCACCATCGATCTCGGTGCCGGCAACGACACGCTGGTGGTCAACACGACCGGTGCGACGCTGACGCTGATGAACACGGAATCGGTGTCCGGCGGCTCCGGTTCCGATGTCATTACCTTCAGCCAGCAATTCACCGGCGGGCAGATCGATCTCAATGCCGGCACCGACACCGTCGTCTTCGGCAACTTCCTCAACACGGCGACGATTGCGCATGTGGAATCGGTGCTCGGTGGCAATTTCGCCGACGTGGTGACGCTGACGAGCGACGTTACCGGCATGATCATCGACCTCGGCACCGGCAGCGACACTGTCAATTTCGGCGCCACCGACACGACGGTGACGCTGATCAATGTCGAAAATGTCGTCGGCTCGACCGGCAATGACAGGGTCAGCATCAATTCTGCCCTGACCGCGGGCGCCTATGACCTTGCCGGCGGCACCGACACGCTGATCGTCAGCGATCTCGGCAGCACGATCACCGTATCGAATGTCGAATCCATCCAGGGCGGCGCGGGCGCCGATCGGATCACGCTCGGTTCGTCGAACGGCGGCCAGTATGACCTTGGCGCCGGCAGCGATTCACTGACCCTCTATTCCGGCGGCAACACCGTCACCATCGCCAATATCGAATCCGTGCTCGGCGGCGCGGGCGACGACAATGTCGTGTTGAGCACCTCCTATACCGGCGGCACGATCGACCTCGGCGCCGGCAATGACCAGTTGACGATCAACGCCACCGGCGCAACGCTGACATTGATGGGGACGGAATCGGTCAGCGGCGGGTCGGGCAACGACGTCATCACCTTCACCCAGCAATTCACCACCGGCGAGATTGATCTCGGCGCCGGCAATGACCAGGTGAATTTCTCCAACTTCAACAATACCGCGACGATCGACAATGCCGAGACGATCTCCGGCGGATCGCTGTCGGACACGATCATTCTCGAAGGCGGATGGACCGGCGGCGTCATCGGCCTGGGCACCGGCAACGACTACCTGGATTTCTCCAATGGCGGCGGCACGTTGACCATCGGCGACACCGAAACGATCATCGGCTCGGCCAGCGCCGACAAGGTGACGCTCTATGTCGCCGGCGCCATCAACCTGCTTGACCTCGGCGCCGGCAGCGACATCGTCAACTGGTCCGCGGTCGGCATAACCGCCACCTTCGCCAATATCGAATCCGTCTCCGGCGGCACGCAGTCCGACGTGATCACCTATTCGACGCAGGTGACCAATGGCATGATCTTCCTCGGTGACGGCAGCGACAAGCTCACGCTCATGAGCGCGCTTGGCAATACCCTGACCATCGGCGGCATCGAGACGCTGGTCGGCGGCACTGGCGCGGATACCGTCGTGGTCGGCACCACGTCCTATGCCGGCTTCATCAACCTCGGCACCGGTTATGATGTGCTCGACCTCGCGACCGCCGGCAACACGGTGACGCTGTCCGGCGTCGAAAGCATTGTCGGCTACGGCGGTGACGATCGTGTCATCTTCTCCGGGGCGGCACAGGGTGTCTGGATGGATCTCGACGCCGGCAACAACACGGTGACGCTGGACAATTTCCTCAATACGCTGACGCTGAGCCACGTCAACTCGGTCGCCGGCGGCAATTTTGCCGATACGATCACCATCCTCACCGACACGACCGGCGCAGCCTTCAGTCTCGGTTCGGGCGCCGACTCGATCACCTTCAGCGGCGGCGTCACGGCCACGATGACGTCGGTGGAGACGATCACCAGCGGCGCAGCCGACGATTCGCTGCAACTGTCGGCCGGCTATTCCGACGGCAATATCAATCTCGGCGGCGGCACCGACTATGTCACTTTCCTCGGCACGGGCACGGCGACGATCGCCAATGTCGAGCAGATCATGGGCAGCACCGGCATCAACTACATCGCCATCAGCGGTGGCGTCGGCGCCACCGTCGATCTCAAGGATGGCGACGACACGGTGATCAGCGGCCTCGGTGCAGACACGCTGACCGGCGGCGTCGGTGCGGACTCCTTCGTCTTCACCAGCACCAGCCAGTCCACCAGCGCCGCTTTCGATACGATCACGGATTTCGCCTTTGGCGGAACCGACAAGCTGGTCTTCCAGGGACTGCTGAGCGGCACCTTCAGCTATCTCGGTTCGTCGTCGACATTCTCGGGCGCCGGCAATTCGCAAGCCTATATGGATACGGCCAGCCACAAGCTTTATGTCGACGTGGACGGCAACGGCACGGCCGACATGGTGATCCTGATGAAGGGTGTGGCAGCGACGGACCTCTCCAGCGTCGACTTCAGCTGGAGCTGACGCGCAGCCGGCGTTATTGACGCAGCAAGCAACGCTACCTTGAAAAAGAAAGGGCAGGCCCATAAAAAGGCTTGCCCTTCTTATTATGCGACCTACATGACGTCACGGCTGTACCAGGGCGCTTCGTTTTCCGCGCTTCCTTCCCTTTGGCCCATCCGTGGCCCGCGTCCGGTGCAGCACTTCGAACCCAACCTCAGGGACATCCGATATGCGTTACAAAACACTGGGTAACACGGGCCTTGCCGTTTCCGAGATCTGCCTCGGTACGATGACTTTCGGCGGCAAGGGTTTTTGGACCAACATCGGCGCGCTCGACCAGTCGGTCGCCGATGGCATCGTCGCCCGCGCGCTGGACGCCGGCGTCAATTTCATCGACACGGYTGACGTCTATTCCGAAGGCCTGTCGGAGGAAATCACCGGCCAGGCGATGAAGAATTCCGGCCGCCTGCGCTCCGATATCGTGCTGGCGACCAAGGTCTTCGGCACCACCGGCCAGGCCCGCAACGACAGCGGCGCCTCGCGCGGCCACATCATGGCCGGCGTCAAGGCCAGCCTCAAGCGTCTCGGTACAGACTATATCGACCTCTACCAGATCCATGGCACCGACCCGATCACCCCGGTCGAGGAGACGGTGCGGGCGATGGAGGACCTGGTGAGCCAGGGCCATGTCCGCTATTGGGGTGTTTCCAACTGGGCCGCCTGGCGCATCGCCAAGGCGATCGGCATCTCCGACAAGCATGGCTGGAACCGTCCGGTAACGCTGCAAGCCTACTACACCATTGCCGGCCGCGACCTCGAGCGTGAGATCGTGCCGCTGCTCAACGAAGAGAAGCTTGGCCTGATGGTCTGGAGCCCGCTCGCCGGCGGTTTCCTCTCCGGCAAGTACCAGCGTGACGGCGGCGGCCCGAACGATGCCCGCCGCGCCGCCTTCGACTTCCCGCCGCTCAACAAGGACCGCGCCTTCGACTGCATCGACGTGATGCGCGAGATCGCCGATGCGCGCGGTGTCTCGATTGCCCGCATTGCGCTTGCCTATGTGCTCAACAAACAGTTCGTCATGTCGGTGATCATCGGCGCCAAGAACACCGAGCAGCTCGACGACAACCTCGCTGCTGTCGACATCATCCTGACCTCGGAGGAAATGTCCAAGCTTGACGACGTCAGCAAGCTGCCGAGCGAATATCCCGGCTGGATGTTCGAGCGTCAGGGCGAGGCGCAACTCGCCCGGTTGAAGGCCACCAATGGCTGAGGCGGTCGAAATTCAACTCAAGCCGGCCGTGGGGGAACCCTCGGCCGCATTGCTGTTCACGGTCGCGACCGCTGTCGGTTCGCTGGTCGCCAATCTCTATTATGCCCAGCCGCTGATCTCGCAGATCGGTCCGGACCTGAAGGTCAGCCCGGCATTTGCAGGTTCGATCGTTTCTGTCACGCAGATCGGCTACGGGCTAGGCCTGTTCTTTCTCGTCTCGCTTTCCGACCTCGTCGAAAGCCGCAAGCTGGTGCTAACGACGCTGACGATCACCGTCTTCAGCCTGATCGGCATGGCGGCGTCGACATCCGTCGCCCCCTTCTTTCTTGCAGCATTCCTGATCGGCCTCTGTTCAACCGGCGCGCAGGTGCTGATACCTCTGGTGGCCCACCTCGTGCCGATTGAACGGCGGGGCAGGGCGGTCGGCAATGTCATGTCCGGCCTCCTGACGGGAATCATGCTGGCGCGGCCGATATCGCTGTTCATCGCCGCAAGCTTTGGATGGCGTGCCGTCTTCTATGCGTCGGCCGTGGTGATGGTGGCGATTGGCGTGGCACTCTACCGGATGCTGCCGGAGCACAGACCGAAATCCGGCCTGCATTACGGCCAGATTCTCTGGTCGATGATCGGCATCTTCGGGAACATGCCGGCAGTACGCTGGCGGGCAGTCTATCAGTTCATGATGTTCGGCAGCTTCAATCTGTTCTGGACGACGGCACCGGTCATGCTGGCCGAGCGTTTCCATTTGAGCACGCAGGGCATCGGTCTCTTTGCGCTTGCCGGTGCCGGCGGCGCACTCTGCGCCCCGATTGCCGGCCGGCTTGCCGACCGCGGTCATAGTCGGTTGATGAGCGGCATTGCCATGATTTCACTTGCGCTGAGCTTTGCCGGCACGATCCCATCGGTGCATGCGCTCGCGCTCATCCCGCTTGTCGTCCTGGCGATCATCCTCGATGCGGCCGTGCAGATGAACCAGATCGTCAGCCAGCGGATCATCTTCTCTTCGCCCGCAGAATTGCGCGGCCGGGTAAACGCCATCTACATGACGTCCACCTTTGCCGGTGGCGCGAGCGGCGCCGTGGCCGGCACGCTCCTCTATCATCACGGCGGCTGGAATATCGCCGCCATTGCCGGCGCTCTGCTCGGCGTCATCCCATTCCTGCTATTCATGGCGGAACTGCGGATGACGAAGATGGCAAAATAGGAAGGTCTCCAATGGCGCGCATTTTCATCTCCGGATCGTCGACCGGGCTCGGCCTTATGGCAGGCCAATTGCTTCTCCAACAGGGGCATGACGTCGTCCTGCATGCCCGCAACGAGGCGCGGGCTCAGGATACACGAAAGGCGGCACCAGGCGTCACCGCCATCGTGATCGGCGATCTCTGGACCATCGAAGGCGCGCGCATCGTCGCCGAACAGGTCAATGCGCAAGGCAAGTTCGATGCGGTCATCCACAATGCGGCGATCGGCTACGAAGATGGCCACCGCTTGACGCCGAACGGCCTACCGCAAGTCTTCGCGATCAATGTGCTCTCGCCCTACATATTGACGGCGCTCATCGCCCGGCCGCAGCGGCTGATCTATATGAGCTCCGGCATGCATCGCGGTGCCGACGCCCATTTCGACGACCTGTTGTGGGAAAAGCGGCCCTGGCGTGGTTCGCAGGCCTATGCGGAGAGCAAGCTCTATGACGCCATGCTGGCCTTCGCGATCGGCCGGCTCTGGAACCTGCCGTCCAACGCCGTCGATCCTGGCTGGGTGGCGACGCGCATGGGCGGCACCGGCGCCCCCGACGATCTCGAACAAGGTTTTCACAGCCCGGCGGCTTTGGTCACAGGAAAATATTTCTTCCACATGCAGCAGCGCGAACCGAACCGGCAGGCGCTGGAAGTGGGGCTTCAGGACCGCCTGCTGGAAGCCTGCGCCCGCATTTCCGGCATCGACATGCCGATGTGATCATCCTGCTCGATGCCGAAAGTGCCGACATAGCTTGCCATGCGGCGGGCTGCGAGTTCGGGATTGTCGAGCACATTGGCCTTGTCGGCCAGACGGAAGATGTCGGCATAATGCAGCACGCCACGCGCCGACTGCATGCCGGCCGGCAGGCTGAAATGGCTTTGATGACCGTTCAGCCAGGCGAGAAACACCACGCCCGCCTTGTAATATTGCGTCGGCGCTTCGAAGATCTTGCGCGACAGCGGCACGGTCGGCTCAATCACCGAACGGAACGTCTGCACGTCGCCCGCCGCCAATGATGCCAGCGCCTTTGACGCCTGGGGCGCAACGGCGTCGAAAATGCCGAGCAGCGCGTGGCTGTAGCGGCTGCCGTCACCCTCGATGAGTTCGGCATAGTTGAAATCGTCGCCGGTAAAGCAGAGCACGCCGTCCGGCAGGCGGTTGCGCAGCTCAACCTCCTTGGCATTGTCGAGCAGCGAAATCTTGATGCCTTCGACCTTGGCCTTGTTTTCCTCGATGATGCGAATGGCGCAATCGAGCGCGGGAGCGAATCCAGCGCTGCCCCAATAGCCGGCCAGCTGCGGATCGAACATGTCGCCGAGCCAGTGCAGCACCACCTTGTCCTTGGCCTGACTGAGAATGCGGCCATAGACCTTGGCATAGTCATCCGGCGACTTGGCAAGTTTCGCCAGCGCCCGGCTCGCCATCATGATCGCCCGGCCGCCATGTTTTTCCACGAATTCAATCTGTGTCTCATAGGCCGCGATCACATCGTCCAGCGATTTCGCGTCGGCCGGCGCAAGATGATCGGTGCCGGCGCCGCAGGCGAGATCGGCGCCCGCGATGGTGCGGGATTCGGCGAGGGAGCGGGAGATCAGTTCCTGCGCCCCGGTCCAGTTGAGACCCAGGCCGCGCTGTGCCGTATCCATCGCCTCGGCGATACGGAAGCCGAGGCTCCAGAGATGATGGCGGAACGCCATGGTCGCGTCCCAATCGACGGCCGGCTTGTTCCAGGGATCGAGATCGCGCAACGGATCGGAGACGACATGGGCGGCGGCATAGGCGATGCGATTGAATTTCGGGGGCGCGGCTGGCCGTGCGGTGGGATGGCCCATCAGGAGGTAAGCCTCGACCGAGCCGTCGGCCTTCGGAAGTCTGAGCGAAAGTGTCATGGGTGCCTCCCTGAGTTCGGTGGGAGCAATAATTTAGATCGTTCCAAATTTCAAGCGAAATTTTGGCGATGGATATTGACGCGGACGAACAAGCGCGCAGCGGCGGAGCCAAGAGGAGAGCGATCGTCTTATAAATAATTGAAAATACTAAATTTATCGCGTTGTTCAGCATTCTTTTGTTTAAGGATGTGCGGGCGTATTCGCTGCGAAGCAACTTCAAAATCCAACTTTAACAAATCTTTCCGCTTGACACTTTTGGATCGTTCCAATTAAAACGCCATCGACAGCGGGCATCAGACCCGCGGAGGAAATCAGTCTATGGCCAGGGACAAGGTGACAGTTGTCGAGATCGCGCACGCCGCCGGCGTGTCGAAGTCGACCGTCTCGCTCGTCCTGCAAGGCTCGCCACTGGTCAACGAAATGACTCGCGCCAAGGTCAACCAAGTCATCCGCGAATTGGGCTATGTCTATAACCGCGGTGCGGCCAATCTGCGCCAGTCGAACGCCAAGTCGAAGATCATCGGCATCGTCGTCAACGATCTCACCAACTCCTTCTTTGCCGAACTGGCTGTTGGCGTCGACATGGTCGTCCAGTCGGCCGGCTATGTGCAGTTCCTTTCCAATTCCGGCGAAAGCATTGATCGTCAGCGCGAGGTGATCGCCTCGATGCGCGAGCACGGCATTTCCGGCCTGATCGTCTCGCCGGCGCGCGGTACTGAAGCCGCCGACCTGAAGCCATTGGTCGCCGCGGGCATTCCGGTCGTCGTCGTCGTCCGCAATGTGCCCGGCGCGAAAGTCTCGTCACTGATGTCGGACAACCATGCCGGCGCCTTTGCCTCTGTCGAACATCTGGCCGGTCTCGGGCATCGCCGTATCGCCTTCCTTGGCGGTTTTCCGGACACGACAGTGTTCGCCGAGCGGATGGAAGGTTATCGCGATGCGCTCGCCAAGGCGGGCCTCGGCGTCGATGAAAGCCTGATCGTCGGCTCCGCCCCGTCGCGCGCCGGCGGCGTCGATGCCGTGACCCGTGCGATGCTGCTGCCCAATCCGCCGACCGCGGCCATGTGCTTCAATGATGCGGTGGCCTTCGGCGTCTGCGATGGGCTGAGGGCGAAGCGGCTGGAACCGGGCGTGGATTTTGCCGTCATCGGCTTCGACGACGTGATCGAGGCCAAGACGGCGGTGCCGGCGCTGACCACTGTATCGGTCGACCCGCAGGGCATGGGCCGCCGCGCCGCGCAATTGCTGCTCAAGCAGATAAGCGCCGGCAAGGCCGAACCGGAGGCGCTGACGGGCTCCGTACGGTTGGTCGTGCGCGAGTCAAGTATGGGCGGCTTGAATGAGGGAAGGAAACGGGCATGACGCGCTGGGGTCTGATCGGGGCGAGCACGATCGCTCATGAATGGGTGATCGGCGCCATCCGCGCCACCGGCGGCGAGATCGTCTCGGTGATGAGCACCAATGCCGAGCGCGGCGCGAAATATGCGGCCGACCACGGTATTGCCAAATCGGTCACCAGCCTTTCGGACCTCGTCGACGATCCCGCAATCGACGCCGTCTATATTTCCACGACCAATGAATTGCATCGCGACCAAGCGATTGCTGCCGCCAAGGCTGGCAAGCATATCCTCTGCGAGAAGCCGCTCGCCATGTCGCTTGTCGATGCCAGGGCGATGGTCAAGGCGGCAAAGGATGCCGGCGTCGTGGTCGCCACCAACCATCATCTGCGCAATGCTGCCAGCCATCGCGCCATGCGCGATGCCATCGCCGCCGGCAAGATCGGCAAGCCGCTGTCGGCGCGTGTTTTCCACGCCGTCTACCTGCCGCCGCACTTGCAAGGCTGGCGGCTTGACCGGCCGGAGGCTGGCGGCGGCGTCATCCTCGACATCACCGTGCACGATACCGATACGCTGCGCTTCGTCCTCGGCGACGATCCGGTCGACGCGATCGCCTTCAGCCAGCGTGGCGGCATGGGCAAGGAAGGGCTGGAGGATGCGGTCATGGGGGTGATGCGCTTCAAATCCGGCGTCATCGCCCAGTTCCATGATGGCTTTACCACCAGGTTTGCCGAAACCGGCTTCGAGGTGCATGGCACCGAGGGGTCGCTGGTGGCGCGCAACGTCATGACGCAGAAGCCCCTCGGCACCGTCACCCTGCGCAATGCCGAGGGCGAGCAGGACCTAAAGCTCGATGGCCGCAACCTCTATGAAACCGCGTTGGAAGCCTTCCACAGTGCCATCGCCGGCAAGGGTAAGCCCTCGGCTACTGGCGAGGACGGCGTCTGGTCGCTTGCGGCTGGCCTTGCCGTGGTCGAAGCCGCCAAGACCGGCCATGCCGTGAAAATCGAACCTGGACTTTGAGACTGAAACGAATGAGCAAGCACATCACCCTAGACGAAGCAGCCAGACTGATCCCGGACGGAGCCGTCGTCTCCGTTTCGTCGTCGAGCGGGCTTGGTTGCCCGGATGCGATGCTGAAAGCGATCGGCGAACGCTTCGATTCCTGCGGCCAGCCGAAGGACATCACCACGCTGCACCCGATCGCTGCCGGCGACATGAGCGGCATCAAGGGCGTCGACTATATCGCCAAGAAAGGATTGCTCAAAAAAGTCCTCGGCGGCTCCTATCCCTCCGGCCCATCGACGGCCGAGCCGCCATTGATCTGGCGGATGATCACCGGCAACGAGATTCCCGCCTACAATATCCCGTCGGGCATCATGTTCGACATGCACCGCGAGGCCGCCGCCAAGCGTCCGGGTGTGATCACCAAGATCGGCATGGACACGTTCGTCGATCCGTCGCGCCAGGGCTGCGCCATGAATGACAAGGCCGCGGCCGAGCCGATCGTGAAAAAAATCGAGTTCGACGGCCAGGACTGGCTCTATTTCCCCGTCATCGTGCCACAGGTGGCGATCATCCGCGCCACCACGGCTGACGAACGCGGCAACCTGACCTATGAGCATGAAGGCGCCTATCTCGGCGGCCTCGACCAGGCGCTCGCCGTCCGCAACAATGGCGGCATCGTCATTGCCCAGGTCAAGCGCATCACCAAAGAGGGTTCGCTCAAGCCGCATGACGTGCGGGTGCCGGGCATGCTGGTCGACTATGTCGTGGTCGATCCCGACCAGAAGCAGACGACGCAGACGCTGTACGATCCCGCCATCTCGGGCGAAATCTTCCGCCCGCTCGACACCTTCCGGGTGCCGGAGTTCAACATCCAGAAGGTCATTGCCCGGCGCGTGGCGCAAGAACTGCAGGCTGGGAGTTGCGTCAATCTCGGCTTCGGCATTTCGGCCAATGTGCCGCGCATCCTGATGGAAGAGGGCCTGCACGGCTCGGTCACCTGGGTGATCGAACAGGGTGCGGTCGGCGGCGTGCCGCTTCTGGATTTCGCCTTCGGCTGCGCCTCCAATGCCGATGCCTACATGCCGTCGCCCTACCAGTTCACCTATTTCCAGGGTGCCGGCTTCGACGCCTCGCTACTTTCCTTCCTCGAAATTGGCCGCGACGGCTCGGTCAATGTCTCGAAACTCTCGTTCCGGCCGCATGTGACGGCCGGTGCCGGCGGCTTCGTCGACATCACTGCGCGCGCCAAGAAGATCGTCTTCTCCGGCATGTTCAATGCCGGCGCCAAGCTCGGCATCGAGGCCGGCAAGCTGGTGATCGAGAAGGAAGGCAAACTCAAGAAGCTGGTCAACGAGGTCGAGCACGTCACCTTCTCGGGAAAACGCGCCGTCGAGCAGGGCCAGGACATTACCTATGTCACCGAGCGCTGCGTGATGAAGCTGACGCTGGAAGGCATCTTACTGACCGAGATCGCACCAGGTGTTGACCTGCAGACCGCCATTCTTGACCAGTCGGAATTCCCGCTAATCGTGTCTGACAATCTTAGGGTTATGGATGCTGCGCTGTTCGCAGAGGATTTGATCGGTCTTTCCCTGCCGACAAAGCCGATCCGTACGTTAGAGGCGGCCCATGTCTGAGAAGACGGTTCGCATCGACATTGACGGCCCGGTGGCGGTGATGACCGTTTCGCGGCCTGAGCGGCTGAACGCGCTCGACATCGATATGCTCAAGGCGCTGGGCGCCGCCTGTGATGAAGTCGAAGCCAATCTCGACATCCGCGTGGCGATCATCACCGGCGAGGGCAAGGCGTTTTCCGCCGGCGGCGACATCAAGGCCTGGGGCGGGATGCCGCCCCAGGAGTTCGGGCATGGCTGGGTGCGTCTCGGCCATCGCGTCTTCGAACGGCTGGCAAGCCTGCGCATGCCGGTGATCGCCGCGCTCAACGGCCACGCGCTGGGCGGCGGGCTCGAACTGGCCGGATGCGCCGATATCCGCATCGCCGAAAGCCAGATCAAGATCGGCCTGCCGGAAACCGGCCTCGGCATGGTGCCTGGCTGGTCCGGCACGCAGCGGCTGGTCAAACGCTTCGGTGCCCAGATCGTCCGCCGCATGGCGCTGGGCGGCGAGATGTTTTCCGCCGAAGAGGGCAGGGCGAACGGCCTTGTCGATGCCGTGGTCGAGACCGGCACATCGCTGGCCGCCGCCAGGGACTATGCGGCGCGCGTCGCCGCCCGCGGCCCGGCGGCACTCGAAATTGCAAAACTCATGATCGCGGTCGCCAATGGCGAGGACAATGGTTCCGGCGTCGAGGCGCTCGGCTCCATGCTGGTCTCCAAGACCGGCGACCTCAAGGAAGGCGTTGCCGCCTTCACCGGCAAACGCACTGCGACCTTCAAGGGAGAATGGTAATGACCATCCAGATCCGTCCGCAAACATTGAACGACCTCGCCGTCCGTGACTTCAACATGCTGATCGACGGCAAATGGACCGCCGGCAGCGAGGGCAAAACGATCGAGCGCGTGGCGCCGAGCCACGGCGTGCTGGTCAGCCGCTACCAGGCTGCCACCAAGGCCGATACCGAGCGCGCCATTGAGGCCGCCCGCAAAGCTTTTGACGATGGCCGCTGGTCGAATCTCACCGCCGGACAGCGCTCCAACATGCTGCTGAGGGCTGCCGACCTGATCGAGAAGCGCATCGAGGAACTGGCCTTTCTCGACGCCATCGAAGCCGGCAAGCCGATCAGCCAGTGCCGTGGCGAGATGGCCGGCGCCGTCGATATCTGGCGCTATGCCGCGACGCTCGCCCGCAACCTTTATGGCGAGAGCTACAACAATCTCGGCGAAGGTACGATGGGTGTCGTGCTGCGCGAGCCGATCGGCGTCGTCTCGATCATTACGCCGTGGAATTTCCCCTTCCTGATCGTCAGCCAGAAACTGCCTTTCGCGCTGGCTGCCGGCTGCACTGCGGTGGTGAAGCCCTCCGAACTCACCTCGGGCTCGACGCTGATCCTGGGCGAAATCCTCGCTGAAGCCGGCGTGCCGGATGGCGTCGTCAACATCCTCGTCGGCACCGGGCCAGAAGTCGGCGCGGTCATGACCAGGCATCCGGATGTCGACATGATCTCCTTCACCGGCTCGACCGGCATTGGCCGCCTGACCATGGCAAGTGCTGCCCAGCAACTGAAGAAAGTCTCACTGGAGCTCGGCGGGAAGAACCCGCAGATCGTTTTCCCGGACGCCAATCTCGACGAATTCATCGATGCCGCCGTGTTCGGCGCCTATTTCAACGCCGGCGAATGCTGCAATGCCGGCTCGCGGCTGATCCTGCACAAGGACGTCGCCAAGGACGTCACGGCACGCATTGCCGAGCTCTCGACCAAGGTCAAGGTCGGCGACCCACTCGATCCGTCGACGCAGGTGGGCGCGATCATCACGCCGCAGCATCTCAGCAAGATCGAGGGCTACGTGGCCGGCGCTTCCAAGGATGGCGCGACGGTCCAGGCCGGCGGCGGCACGCTTGACCTCGGCATGGGCCAATATATGGCGCCGACCATTTTGTCCGGTGTCACGAAGGACATGGCCGTTGCCCGCGAAGAAGTCTTTGGTCCTGTCCTGTCGGTGCTGACCTTCGAGACAACCGAGGAGGCGATCCAGATCGCCAATTCCGTCGATTACGGCCTCTCCGCCGGCGTCTGGAGCAACAGTTTCGACACCTGCATGACCGTCGGCCGCAAGGTCCGCGCCGGCACGATCTGGATGAACACATTCATGGACGGCACGCCGGAACTCCCCTTCGGCGGCTTTCGCCAATCGGGTCTGGGCCGCGAACTCGGCAAACATGCGGTGGAAGACTATACCGAAACCAAGACGCTCAACATGCATATCGGCAAGCGCACAGGCTGGTGGATGCCGCGGTAACGAGGACTTGTTGGAGAGAGTTTGCGAGAGAAAGGAGGGAGGAGATGGCTGAATTGGTAGTTGATTTTAGCGTGGCGTTGGCGGCTTGCTCCCGCTTCTCCCTAGCGGGGAGAAGGTGGCCCGAAGGGCCGGATGAGGGGGCTTCTTGCACCGACGGTGGCTGCCGCCCCCCTCATCGCCTCGCATTCGCTTGGCACTTCTCCCCGCTGGGGAGAAGAGGGAGCAAGCTCTCAGCCCGCCCCAAAAAACGGCGGCTCCGGTCGCAGCAGCACCTGCAACTGTCCCATATCCGTCTCGCCGGTGATGCGCTTCTGCAGAATGCGCCCCATATGCTCGCCGGTCGCGGTCAGGTCCTCATAGATGCTCTCCACCTTCGGCTGGATGGCCGACATCAGTTGCGAGGTCTGCTTGGCGACGATGTCGTATTCGACGCCGAGCGTCAGCCCGCAGTCGCTCATGCCGGTGATCGTGGCCAGTGCCGCGACCTCGCCGCCGCACATGAAGGCGTCGGGCGGATTGGGTTCACGGTGGCGTCGGGCGATCCGGTCGCGGATTTTGCCGGCGGGATGGTCGAGGTCGATCTCGGTGATGACTTCATAGGCGCAGCCGGCCTCGCGCACGGCGGTCATGAAGCCGTGCAGGATGTGGCTGCCGAAGCTGAAGCGCATCGGTCCGCTGATCAGCGCCGGCTTGCGGCGGCCCTTGGCGATCAGCCGCTTGGTTGCCTCATAGGTGAAGGTGAAATTGTCGTAATCGACATAAGGGTGCGGTGTCGAGAGCTCCGTTCGGCCATGCGTGACGAAGGGAAAATCGTGCTCCATCAGGAGCCGCACCCTGGGATCGAACGGCTCGGTGCGCGACATGATCAGCCCGTCGGCCATATGGTTGCGCATGATGTAGTTGACCGCATCGATATTGCTCGTATGCGGCAGGTTGGGCATGACGATCAGGTGATAGGCCGTGCCCTGCAGCGCCCGGGCAATGCCGGCCATGATCGAGGTGCCGTAGCCGAGAATTTCCTCATGCGGCTCCAGCAGGATGGCGATGACATTGGTGCGGCCAGTCTTCAGACGCTGCGCGGCGCGGTCGGGAGAATAGCCGACCTTGAGTGCGATCTCGCGCACCCGCTTGCGGGTCTCCTGGTTGATCACCGGGTCGTCCGACAGCGCCCGCGACACGGTGGTCACGGCAAGGCCTGCCATATCCGCAATGGTTCGCAATGTCGGCTTGCCGCTTCTGCGGGCTGGTCTGGTTGTGGTTGGGATGGGTACGCGAGACACGCTCGGCCTCTCCTCCAGGGGCGTCGAATGGGGCGGACACTAACCCGACATTGCAGCGCGCGCAACGCCGATCTGGAAACGTTTTAAATTTATTTGGAAAGCGTGCCGAATCTTTTGGCGGTGAAGAAAAAGAAAGCAAAAACAGACAGTAAGCGATGTAAACTTTGATACAAAAAGGCGGAATGTTGCTCTTGACTTGTTCGGGTTTATAACGTTTTAAATGACCCCCAGCGGCGTTCGCGCCGTGACTACCAAGGCCTTTGCACGGGGAGTGGATAGGCTTTTCAACGCGGATCTTCCGCTTTTATGAACTTGCAAACCGGGAGGAAAACGATGCGCAAGTTGTTGATGACGACAGCATTGGTGGCGATGACGGTGGCTGGCTTCGGTGCCGCCAAGGCCGCTGACGTGAAAGAAGTGCAGATGCTGCACTGGTGGACGTCCGGTGGCGAAGCCGCCGCGCTCAACGTGCTGAAGAAAGATCTCGCCAACGAAGGTTATGCCTGGAAGGACGTGCCGGTTGCCGGCGGCGGCGGTGATGCTGCCATGACCGCGCTCAAGGCCATGGTTGCCGCGGGCACCTATCCGACCGCTTCGCAGATGCTCGGCTACACCGTGCTCGACTATGCTCAGGCTGGCGTCATGGGCGACCTGACCGAGACCGCCAAGAAGGAAGGCTGGGACAAGGCCGTTCCGGCTGCCCTGCAGAAATTCGCCACCTATAACGGCAAGTGGGTCGCCGTTCCGGTCAATGTCCACTCCGTCAWCTGGCTGTGGATCAACAAGGCCGTCATGGAAAAGATCGGCGGCACCGAGCCGAAGAACTTCGATGACCTGATCGCCCTTCTCGACAAGGCCAAGGCTGCCGGCATCACCCCGCTGGCTCTCGGCGGTCAGGATTGGCAGGAAGCCACGATGTTCGACTCGATCGTGCTCTCCACCGGTGGTCCGGAATTCTACAAGAAGGCCATGAACGACCTCGACGAGGATTCGCTGAAGTCGGACACGATGAAGAAGTCCTTCGACAACCTCGCCAAGATCATCAAGTACACCGACGCGAACTTCTCGGGTCGTGACTGGAACCTGGCGACCGCCATGGTCATCAAGGGCGATGCTCTCGTTCAGGTCATGGGCGACTGGGCCAAGGGTGAATTCCGCGCCGCCAACAAGAAGGCCGGCGAGGACTTCCTTTGCTTCCGCTTCCCGGGCACCGACGGCAGCGTGATCTATAACTCCGACATGTTCGGCATGTTCAACGTTCCGGACGACCGCAAGGCCGCCCAGGTGGCACTCGCGACCGCGACGCTCTCCAAGAGCTTCCAGTCGGCCTTCAACGTGGTCAAGGGTTCGGTCCCGGCCCGCGTCGACGTTCCGGATACGGACTTCGATGCTTGCGGCAAGAAGGGCATGTCCGACCTGAAGAAGGCCAACGAAGGCGGCACGCTGTTCGGCTCGCTGGCCCAGGGCTATGGCGCTCCTCCGGCGATCGCCAATGCCTATAAGGACGTCGTGACCAAGTTCGTCCATGGCCAGATCAAGACCTCTGACGAAGCCGTCAAGCAGCTCGTCCAGGCCATTGACGACGCCAAGTAAGCGACGTTGATTGATCAGGGTTCCCCCGCGGCCATCGCGGGGGAATTCCAAGCGGGTTCCGAAAAGGTGTTCCACGGTTTTCCGACGAGAGCCTGCAACAGACAAACGAACTAAGCGGATGGTTCGTTGGCTTGCCAACGAAAGCCTGCTTAGCCCCATAGACGATAGGGGAGGAGACGAATCTCATGAGCACAGTCGCAACCACCGATCCGATCCTGACGCGCAGGCGCGCCACCGGGATCTCGCTCCGCACGCGGATGCAGGATGCGCTGCCGAAGATCGTGCTTGCCCCGAGTTTCGCCATCGTCCTGATCTTCGTCTACGGCTTCATCGTCTGGACAGCCTATCTCTCTTTCACCGATTCCAAGGCCTTCCCGTCTTACGCGATTAGTGGCTGGCGCAATTATAGCAAGCTGTGGCGCTGGACCTTCGAAAGCGACCCGCCATCGTCCTGGTATACGTCGATCACCAATATGGGGATTTTCGGCTTTCTCTATATCGGGATCTGCCTGAGCCTTGGCCTGCTGCTGGCTACGCTTCTCGACCAGAAGATCCGTGGCGAAGGCGTGCTGCGTCCGATCTTCCTTTATCCGATGGCGCTCTCCTTCATCGTCACCGGCGTCGCTTGGAAATGGTTTCTCGATCCCGGCCTCGGCCTCGAGCAGACGCTGCACCATCTCGGCTGGACGAATTTTCATTTCGACTGGATCAAGAACAAGGACTTCGTCATCTACACCGTCGTCATTGCCGGCGTCTGGCAGGCTTCGGGCTTTGTCATGGCCATGTTCCTCGCGGGCCTGCGCGGCATCGACGGCGAGATCATGAAGGCAGCACAGATCGATGGCGCCTCGGCCTTCCAGCTCTATCGGCGCATCATCATCCCGATGCTGAGGCCGGTCTTCCTATCCGCCTTTATCGTGCTCGCTCATATGGCGATCAAGTCCTACGACTTGGTCGTGGCGTTGACCTCCGGCGGTCCCGGCGGCTCGGCCTGGCTGCCGTCCAACTTCATGTATGAATATACTTTCAGGCGGAACCAGATGGCCGTCGGCTCAGCCAGCGCCATCATCATGCTGATGACCATCAGCGCGATCATCGTTCCCTATCTCTATTCCGAACTCAGGGAGAAGGCCCGATGAGCGCCGTTACCACGCAAGCTGTCGGCGTCCAGCCGGGCGGCGGCAAATGGGTCACCCGCGCCGTCATCTACGGCCTGCTGCTGATCTTCGCCGTCTTCTACCTGATGCCGCTCTTCGTCATGCTGGTCACCTCGTTCAAGACGATGGACGAGATCCAGAACGGCAATATGCTGGCGCTGCCGCAATCGCCGACCCTCGACCCCTGGTTCAAGGCCTGGGGCGAGGCCTGCGTCGGCCTCACTTGCGCCGGCATCAAGGGCTATTTCTGGAACTCGATCAAGATGGTGGTTCCAGCCGTGGCGATCTCGACTTTCCTCGGCGCGCTCAATGGCTATGTGCTGACCAAATGGCGTTTCCCCGGTGCGACGCTGGTGTTCGGCATGATGCTGTTTGCCTGCTTCATCCCGTTCCAGTCGGTGCTGATCCCGATGGCGACCATCCTCGGCAGCATCGGGCGTTTTGGCGCTACGCTGCAGCAGAATATCGGCACCAGCTTTGGCCTCGGCAATTCGACCGTCAACCTGGTCTTCGTTCACGTCGTCTATGGCCTGGGCTTCACGACGCTGTTCTTCCGCAATTACTACGAGGCTTTTCCGAGCGAACTGGTGAAAGCGGCTCAGGTCGATGGCGCAAGCTTCTTCCAGATCTTCCGCCGCATCATGCTGCCGAATTCGCTGCCGATCATCGTCGTCACCGTGATCTACCAGTTCACCAATATCTGGAACGACTTCCTGTTCGCCTCCGCTTACGCCGGCACGGGTGACTCCATGCCGATGACGGTGGCGCTCAACAATGTCGTCAACACATCCACCGGCGTGGTCGAATACAATGTCAACATGGCCGCGGCGATGATCGCCGCCGTGCCCACGCTTCTCGTCTATATCCTCGCCGGCCGCTATTTTGTGCGCGGTCTGATGGCGGGCGCCGTCAAAGGGTGATCGATCCATGGCTTTCCTCGAAATCTCTGACCTCAGGAAGCGCTTCGGCGCCGTCGAAATCCTCAAGGGGATCGATCTCGACCTTGAAAAGGGTGGCTTCCTCGTCCTCGTCGGCCCATCCGGCTGCGGCAAGTCCACTCTGCTCAACACCATTGCCGGCCTGGAATCGATCAGCTCGGGCGAAATCCGCGTCGACGGCAAGCCGATCAACGATCTGCACCCGTCCAAGCGCGACATCGCCATGGTGTTCCAGTCCTATGCGCTCTATCCGAACATGACGGTGGCCGGCAACATTTCCTTCGGCATGGAAATGCGCGGCGTGCCGGCCGAGGAGCGCAAGAAGGCGATCGACGACGTCGCCAAGGTGCTGCAGATCACCCATCTGCTCGACCGCAAGCCGAGCCAGCTTTCCGGTGGCCAGCGCCAGCGCGTCGCCATGGGCCGCGCTCTGGTGCGCGATCCCAAACTGTTCCTGTTCGACGAGCCGCTCTCCAACCTCGATGCGAAACTGCGTGTCGACATGCGCACCGAGATCAAGCGCCTGCACCACCGCATGAAGACGACCATCGTCTACGTGACACATGACCAGATCGAGGCAATGACGCTGGCGACCAAGATCGCCGTTCTTAAGGACGGAGTGCTGCAGCAGGCCGGCACGCCGGCGGAAATCTACAACAATCCGGCCAACATGTTCGTCGCCGACTTCATGGGATCGCCGGCGATGAACCTGATGACTGCCACGGTCGAGGATGGAGCCGCCGGTCTAACCGTTTCGCTCGAACGCCACGAGGGCGAACCGCTGAAACTGCCGGTCAATGGTGCGGCCAATGCGCTTGGCGCCTATAAGGGCAAGCAAATCGTGTTCGGCATACGCCCGGAAGCGCTGACCGACCCCGAAGGCGCGGACCACAATGCCAAGACTGTCGCCCAGGGCGATTGCTTGATCGAAGTGGTGGAGCCCGCCGGTTCGGACACTTTCGCCGTCATCAAGCTCGGCAAGAAAGAAGTCGTCGCCCGCCTGCGCGCCGATGCCAGGATCACCGCCGGGCATGTGGCGAAGCTCGCCTTTAATCTCGACAAGGCGGTCTATTTCGACCCAGCCACGCAAGCGCGGATCGCCTGATCGATGGACGAAACGCCCGATATCGTCATCATCGGCTCGGGCATTGGTGGCTCGACCGTCGCCTCCGGGCTTGCGGCCTCGGGCGCCAATATCCTGATCCTCGAAGCCGGCGATCACATCCCAGACCAGTTGGAGAACCGCGACCAGCGCGCCATCTTCCAGCGCGGTCATTTCCGCCCGAAGGAGATGTGGTACGAGCACGGTGGCGAACCGTTCAACCCTGGCAATTACTACAATGTCGGCGGCAATTCGAAATTCTACGGCGCGGTGCTGGTGCGCTACCGCCGCGAGGATTTTTTGGAAATGAAGCACCGCGAGGGCGTCTCGCCGGCCTGGCCGTTCCCTTACGAGGAACTGGAGCCATGGTATAGCCGCGCCGAACAGCTGTTCCAGGTGCGTGGTGCCTTGGGCCAGGACCCGACCGAGCCGCAGCATTCCGAGCCCTATCCCTTCCCGCCGGTGCCGGAAGAGCCGGCCATCGCCAGCGTTCGCGCCAAGTTGAAGGCGGTCGGCATGCATCCCTATTCGCTGCCGCTTGGCATCGACATCGAGCGCTGGCTCCGGAAGGCCAAGACGCCATGGGATGCGCATCCCAACAGTTTCGACGGCAAGATGGATGCCGAGACGACCGCGCTCGCCTATGCCCTGCAGCACAAGACGGTCAAACTGCAGGTGAAATCGCGCGTCACGCGGCTGGAGACATCGCCGGACGGCAGCCGCATCCAGACGGTGCATTACGAGCAGAGCGGCCAGCCGAAGAGCGTGTCGCCCAAGCTGGTGATCCTCTCGGCCGGTGCCGTGCAGTCTTCGGTGCTGCTGCTCCGCTCCGCCAATGACAAGTTCCCGAAGGGTCTGGCCAATTCCTCCGACCAGGTCGGCCGCAACTTCATGAACCACAATTCGAGTGCCATCCTGGCGATCTCGCCCTTCTACCGCAACGACTCTGTCTACCAGAAAACCTTTGGCTTCAACGATTTCTACCTTTCGGACGGAGAGGGCGGACCACCGCTCGGCAATATCCAACTGCTCGGTCGCGTTTCCGGCGCCATCCTCAAGGCCAATCTACCGAACGTGCCCGAATGGCTGCTGAACCAGATTTCGGCGCATGCGATCGATTTCTACGCCATGAGCGAGGATATTCCGCATCCCGAGAGCCGGATCATGGTCGACGGCGACAGGATCGTACTCAAATGGCATCGGACCAACTGGGACGCCCATCTGGACCTCGTCCGCAGGCTCAAGGGCGTGCTCAAGAAGGCCGGCTTCCCGATCGTGCTGTCCCGCCCCTTTGACAAGCGCACGCCCTCGCATCAGTGCGGCACGGTGAAGATCGGCAACGATCCGGAGACGTCCCCACTCGATGTCTTCTGCCGTTCGTATGACCACAAAAATCTCTTCGTTGTCGACGCCAGCTATCTGCCGACCTCGGCGGCCGTCAATCCGGCGCTCTCTGTGGCGGCGCAGGCTCTGCGCGTCGCTGATCATATTACCCGGACGGAGCTCGCGGCATGAGCGCCCGGCCTGTTGCAGTGATCACAGGCGGAGGCCGCGGCATCGGTCTCGGCGTGGCCAAGGCCCTGGCTGCAGACGGGTTTTCGATCGCGCTGACGGGGCTTGGTGCACCGGCGACGAATGATCCGGTGGTGGCCGAACTGGGTGCTGATGCCCTTTATGTCCAGTCCGATCTCGCCGACCTCGCCACCCACCAGCCAGCGATCGAAGCCATCCTCAGCCATTTCGGCCGCATGGATTGCCTGGTCAACAATGCCGGCATCGCCTCGCTCGTGCGCGGCGATTTCCTTGAACTCGACCCGGCCAATTTCGACACGATCGTCTCGGTGAACCTGCGCGGCACGATCTTCTTCACCCAGGCCGTGGTGAAGGCAATGTTGCAAGCGGATGCACCAAAAAATGCACGCTCCATCGTCAACATCACCTCGGTTTCTGCATCGCTGAGTTCGCCGGAACGGTTGGATTATTGTGTCACCAAGGCAGGCCTGTCGGCTTTCACGCAAGGGCTGGCGCTGCGGTTGGCGGAGACCGGCATTGGTGTCTTCGAGGTGCGGCCTGGCATTATCCGTAGCGACATGACGTCAAAGGTTTCGGCCAAATACGACGCACAGATCGCCGACGGCCTCGTGCCGATGAAACGCTGGGGCGAGCCGGCCGATATCGGTGCGATCGTGTCGGCGCTGGCGTCAGGAAAATTCGGCTTCGCCACCGGCTCGATCATCGACGCCGATGGTGGCCTGTCGATCGCAAGATTGTGAATTGAAATAGGAATTTGCGGCGCCGACCGCGGGCCCCCGTCTACCCCGCGGGGACAACATGACCTACGACTACATCATCACCGGCGCCGGCCCTGCCGGCTGCGTGCTCGCCAATCGCCTGACCGAAGACCCCAACATCAAGGTCCTGCTGATCGAAGCCGGCGGCGGCGACTGGAATCCGCTGTTTCACATGCCGGCCGGTTTCGCCAAGATGACCAAGGGCGTGGCGAGTTGGGGCTGGAGCACCGTGCCGCAGAAGCACATGAAGGGCCGCGTGCTGCGCTATACCCAGGCCAAGGTGATCGGCGGCGGCTCATCGATCAATGCCCAGCTCTACACCCGCGGCAATGCCGCCGACTACGATCTCTGGGCGAGCGAGGATAATTGCGCCGGCTGGGACTACCGCTCCGTTCTGCCCTATTTCAAGCGCGCCGAGGACAACCAGCGCTTCGCCGATGACTATCATTCCTATGGCGGTCCGCTCGGCGTCTCCATGCCGGTCTCGGCGCTGCCGATCTGCGACGCCTATATTCGCGCCGGCCAGGAACTCGGCATTCCCTACAATCATGATTTCAATGGCAAGCAGCAGGCCGGCGTCGGCTTCTATCAGCTCACCCAGCGCAATCGCGCGCGCTCTTCCGCCTCGCTGTCCTATCTCTCGCCGATCAAGGACCGAAAGAATCTCGAAATTCGGCTTGGTGCCCGCGTCGCCCGTATCGTGCTCGAAGGTCGCCGCGCCGTCGGCGTCGAAGTGGTGACCTCGAAGGGGTTCGAGATCATCCGCGCCAGCCGCGAAGTTCTGGTTTCCTCGGGCGCCATCGGCTCGCCAAAACTCCTGCTGCAATCCGGCATCGGCCCGGCCGACCACCTCCGCTCCGTCGGTGTCGAGGTCAGGCACGACCTGCCCGGTGTCGGTGGCAACATGCAGGATCATCTCGACCTGTTCGTGATCTGCGAATGCACCGGCGACCACACCTATGACGGCGTCGCCAAGCTGCATCGCACCCTCTGGGCAGGCATCCAGTATGTCCTGTTCAAGACCGGCCCGGTGGCGTCGAGCCTGTTCGAGACCGGCGGCTTCTGGTATGCCGACCCGAATGCCCGCTCGCCTGACATCCAGTTCCACCTCGGTCTCGGCTCGGGCATCGAGGCGGGCGTCGAGAAGCTGAAAAATGCCGGTGTGACGCTTAACTCCGCCTATCTGCATCCACGCTCGCGCGGCACCGTGCGGCTGCAATCCAGTGATCCGGCCGCCGCCCCGCTGATCGATCCGAATTACTGGTCCGACCCGCATGACAGAGTGATGTCGCTGGAAGGCCTGAAGGTTGCCCGCGAGATCATGCAGCAAGCGGCGCTGAAACCCTATGTCATGGCCGAGCGCCTGCCGGGCCCGAAATACCAGACGGATGAAGAACTGTTCGACTATGGCTGCGCCAACGCCAAGACGGACCACCACCCGGTCGGCACCTGCAAGATGGGCAGAGATGACATGGCCGTTGTCGGCCTCGACCTCAAAGTCCGCGGTCTCGAAGGCCTGCGCGTCTGCGACAGTTCGGTCATGCCGCGTGTGCCCTCGTGCAACACCAACGCCCCGACCATCATGGTGGGCGAGAAGGGCGCCGACATCATCCGCGAGCGCGAACCCTTGCCGCCGGCGATCTTCCAGCACGAGCGCAACGATCTTCGCCCGCGCGCACGCGCCACTGTCCGATGATATCAGGCGAACAGCAAGACCTGTACAAATCCGCAAAACGTGCCCTATGCTTGGGATAAAAAACAATTGGCAAGTAGCATGACCCTCAAGCAGAGATCACGCCGAGGCAGCGGCCGGCCGACGCTTTCCGACGTCGCCGATCGCGCCGGTGTCGGCTCAATCACGGTGTCGCGGGCACTGCGTGACCCGGAGCGGGTTTCGCCGGAACTGCGCGAGCGCATCGATCTTGCAGTCAAGGACCTGGGCTATGTGCTCAACCCGAATGCCCGGGCATTGGCCTCGGTGCGCGCCGACGTCATCGGCGTGCTGATCCCGTCGATGACCAACAACGTCTTTTCCGATGTTCTGCGCGGCATTCATGACGGACTTGGCGAGAGCGCGCTGCAGGTCCAGTTCGGCAACACCCACTATTCCGAGCGCGAGGAAGAGCGGCTCCTAAGAGTCTTCCTCAGCCAGCATCCTTCGGCACTGATAATCTCCGGCATCGATCAATCGCCGACGACGCGGCGGCTGATGGAGACGGCCGATTGTCCGGTCGTCCAGATCATGGAGATCGGGCCGGACCCGATCGACATGATGATCGGCTTTTCGCATTTCGAAGGCGGCAAGGGGGCGGCGCAGCATCTCATCGATGTCGGCTGCCAGCGCATCGGCTTCATCGGTGCGCGCATGGACCCGCGCTCGAACCGTCGCATGGAAGGCTACAAATCGGCCATGCAGGCTGCCGGCAAGTTCGACAGTCGGCTTGTCACCACCACGACCCAATCCTCGAGCGTCACTGTCGGCATGCGCCTGTTTCATGAGGCGATCGAGCGCGTGCCGGGGCTCGACGGCGTGGTCTGCAACAATGACGACATCGCACTCGGCGTGCTCTTCGCCTGCAACCGTTCCGGCATCGCCGTGCCGTCGCGCATGTGCATCGCCGGTTTCAACGATCTGGAAATGATGGAAGCGGCCTATCCGCCGATCACCAGCGTGCGCACGCCGCGCTACGAGATCGGCCGTCGCGCCATTGCCATGGCCTTGGCCGAGCTCAATGGCCAGACGGTCAGGGACCGCATCGTCGACCTTGGCTTCGAACTAAGAATCCGCGCCAGCACGCTGCGTTGATATAGTCGCGTGAGCTGCGGCGGACGCCCCTTTACAATTGGTTTTGGTAGCGCTACCATCCTTTCCCATGACGCCGAGGGAGAGGAGCCCGGGGGCGTCTAAGGCTTGCCTAAAACGATACGATACCCAGACACCGGGGCCGAGTGCTCCAGTTCCTTTGGAGCGTGCCTGGCGGCGGATGGTCGACGGCCGGTCTTGGCAACATTTGGGAGGAATTCAATGATCAAGACTATCGTCGGCGGCTTTGCTGCCGCTGCTGTATTCGCGCTCATGGCGACGACTTCAGCTCATGCCGCAGGACCGAAAATCGTCAAGGGACCGTCAGCGGATCCGGAATGCTTCGTGCCCTGGTCGGACAAGACCAAGTTCTTCCAGTTCAAGAAAAAGAAAGGCCCATATCGGATCGCGCTCGCCAACGGCTACATCGCCAATACCTGGCGCATCCAGATGATCCAGACTGCCAAGGCCTATGCGTCGCAGCCGGACGTCAAGGCCAAGCTCAAGGAATTCAAGGTCGTCTCGACCGGCGAAGACGTGCCTGCGCAGCTCGCCGCGATCAACAACTTCATCGATTCCGGCTATGATGCGATCGTCGTCAACGCACAGAATCCGACTGCCTTCGGACCGGTGATCAAGCGCGCCAAGAAGGCGGGTGTCGTGCTCGTCGCTTTCGACAATATCCTCGACACGCAGGATGCGATCAACGTCAATGTCGACCAGAAGGGCCTCGGCGCGCTCTGGGCCAAGTGGATCGTCGACCACGTCCCCAATGGCGGCAAGGTGCTGGAAGTGCGTGGCGTTCCCGGCACGTCTGTCGATACCGACCGCCACAACGGCATCAAGGAGACGTTCGATGCCAGTGGCAAGAAATGGGACGTCGTCGAAGTGCTCGGCAAATGGGATGACCCGACCGCGCAGAAGGCAACCGCCGATGCGATCGCCGTGCACAAGAAGTTCGACGCCATCACTGCACAGGGTGGTGACACCGGCGTCGTGCAGGCGATGATCGATGCCAAGCATCCGTTCGTGCCATTCGGCGGCGAAACCGAGAATGGCTTCCGCAAGTTCTGCGCCAAATTTGCCGGCGATGGCCTGAAATGCTCGTCAGCGGGCACCGGCCCGGCACAGGTCGCGGTTGCCATCAAGACGGCGATCGCAGCACTTGAGGGTGAAGTTGTGCCGCAGTCGGTCAAGCTGCCGCTCGCTATCGTCGAAGACCCGAACTTCAAGGCGGATCAGGATTACTATCCGAAGCAGTCCGACAATTTCTTCGTCGGCAACTCCTTCCCGACCTGCAAGATCAACTTCTCTGCCCAGGAAATCATGGGCCAGACGAAGGAAAACCAGTGAGCTCTTGCTGGTTCGCTTGAAATAGGTACCGCGGGCGAAAGCCCGCGGTGAAGGCACGTCTCTCAGGATGTCGCTTATGGCGCGAAGCCCCCTCCCCACAAGGGGGAGGGGCTTAACCCGCGGCACCGCTATGCCCCGATTGAGGCAGGGAGCAAGCCGCAAGTCTTCTCCTCCCTTGTGGGGGAGATGGCCGGCAGGCCAGAGAGGGTCTTTGCTACAGGCGATAACCCTTCCCTTGAGAATGGCTGCCCTTGGATGAACTCAGGCCCCCAGAGCGGGCCGCTCCCTGAAGCAGTGAAACGGATAGTACATGGCCGTAGCAGAGTCAGAAACCACCACGCCGCTTTTCCGTATGGAAGGCATTTCGAAGCGCTATGGCGGCGTACGGGCTTTGGAGAATGCGTCTCTGGACGTTCACGCCGGCCGCATCCATGCCATTCTCGGCGAGAACGGCGCCGGTAAATCGACGCTGATTAAGATCATGTCCGGCGTCGTTGCTCCGGATGAAGGCCGCATGCTGATGGAGGGCCGCGATGTCCGCTTCCGCTCACCGGCCGAGGCGGCGCGCGCCGGCATTGCCTGCGTCTTTCAGGAACTGTCGCTGATCCCCGACCTTTCCGTCGCTGACAACATCTCCATTTCCAACCCGCCAAAGCATTTCGGCCTCATCGACCGCGGCGCCCAACGTGCCATTGCCGAGGAGGCGCTGGCGCGCGCGGGAGCCGAGGACATTCACCCCCGCGCCATGATCCGCGACCTGCCGCTGTCACGCCGGCAGATGGTCGAAATCGCCAAGGCACTCGCCTGGCGGCCGCGTGTTCTGATCCTCGACGAGGCGACATCGGCGCTAACGGCAAGCGACGTCACCAAGGTGTTCGCGGTGCTGAAGCGCCTGCGCGGCGAGGGACTGGCACTGCTTTATATATCGCACCGCATGCACGAGATCGCCGAACTGGCCGATGATTGCACCGTGTTCCGCAACGGCCGCCGTGTCGAAGGCTACAAATACGGTACCAAGAGCGACAACGAAGTGGTCGAGATGATGATCGGCCGCGAATATTCCAATGTCTTTCCGCCCAAGCCGCCGCGTCATGAGATCGGCATACCGGTGCTGGAATGCCGGGACCTCGGTTGGACCGACCGGCTCAACAACATTTCTTTCAAGATCGGCAAGGGCGAGATCGTCGGCCTTGGCGGCCTTGATGGCCAGGGCCAGCGCGAGCTGCTGCTGGCACTGTTCGGCGTGCTGCGCGGCACCACCGGCAGCATCGCCATCGACGGCAAGCCGGTGAGCCTGAACAGCCCCGCCCAGGCGCGCGACGAACGCAACGGCATGGCGCTGATCCCCGAGGATCGCAAGACCGAAGGCCTGATGCTGCCGATGACGGTGCGCGAAAACCTCTCCTTCGCCAATCTCGACCGCATGTCCAATGCCGGCATCATCGATCGCCCGAAGGAAAACGACCTGCTCGACCGGATGATCAAGCTGCTCGCCATCAAAACCGCCGGAGCGGACATCCCGGTCGGTACGCTGTCGGGCGGTAACCAGCAGAAAGTGGTGATTGCCAAATGGCTGATGCGCGATCCCCGCATCATCCTGCTCAACGATCCCACCCGCGGCATCGATGTCGGCACCAAGCAGGAGATCTATCAGCTGCTTCGCCGGCTCGCCGACGCCGGCGCATCCATTCTTTTCTATTCGACCGACTATGACGAGTTGATCGGCTGCTGTGACCGCGTGCTGGTTCTCTATGACGGCCGCGTCGTGCGCGAGCTGGAAGGCGAGGGGATGACCGAACATGCATTGATCGCCAGCGCGCTCAATGTCGAGAATGCGCCCAGACTGGAGACGGCCGGATGAAGGAATGGCGTTACTGGTTCAACGAACAACGCGGCACGCTGATGGGGCTGGCGCTGTTCCTGATCATGTTCACGATCTATATCGCCAACCATCCCGCCGGCTTCTCCGCCGACGTGGTCCAGACCGCTGCCAACAAGGGCGTGCTGCTCGCCTTCGTCGCCATGGCGCAGACACTGGTCGTGCTCACCGCCGGCATCGATCTCTCGGTCGGCATGGTCTTTATCCTGACCAATTGCCTTGCCTCCTATATCGTCGTTGGCGATGGATGGCAGACGACGATCGGCATCATCGGTGTCCTGCTCGCCGGCATGGCCTGTGGCGCGCTGAATGGTGGTCTGGTCATCTATGGCCGGCTTCAGCCGATCGTCGCCACTATTGCCACCTCGGCCATTTATTATGGCATCGCACTGCTGCTCCGCCCGATTCCCGGCGGCGAGACCAATGAAGACCTCGCGGATTTCATCACCGGCCAGACCTATGACGTCATCCCCACCAGCCTGATCCTGCTGCTGGTCGTCGTCATCGTGGTCTGGGTGCCGTTCCGCCGCTCCGTCTGGGGCCGCGCCGCCTATGCCGCCGGCTCTTCCGAGCAAGCGGCCTTCATGTCGGGCATGCCGATCCGGCGTGGCAAGTTTGCCGCCTATGTGCTCGGTGGCCTGTTCTCCGGTCTGGCTGGCCTGTTCCTGACATTCTCGACTTATTCGGGCGAGGCGGCTTATCAGTCCGGCGGCACCTATACGCTCTGGTCGATCGCCGCTGTCGTGCTCGGCGGCGTGTCGCTCTTCGGCGGGCGCGGCAGCGCCATCGGCGCGATCTTCGGAGCCTTTGCCGCCCGCACCACGGGTGACATGCTCTTCGTCTTCGACGTCGACCCGCTCTGGCAGCCACTGCTGCAAGGCATGGTGCTGGTGATCGCGATCAGCATCGGCGCCATCGGTCTCCTGCGTGTCCGCAACCGTTTGGAATGGTTTCAATGAGCGACATGACAGAAGAACGCGCGCCCTCGGCTCTCCGCCTGCCTGCCTTCCTTCGCCGCGTCGACCCGGCAGTGGCAACCGCCTTCGGCTGCATCATTCTGCTGCTGATCCTCGGTTCGCTCTATTCCAGCAATTTCCTGTCGCTCGAATATCTCGTGCAACAATTGAAGGTCGCCTCCTTCCTCGGTGTCGTCGCGGCGGGCATGATGCTGGTGATCCTGCTCGGCCAGATCGACCTTTCCGTGCCCTGGGTGATGACCATGGGCGCGATGATGGCCTGCGCCACCGCCGGCTTTGGGCTCACCGGCCATATCCTTTCCATCCCTGTCGGCGTGTTTTGCGGCGCGCTTTTCGGTCTGATCAACGGCTATGGCGTCGCCTATATGCGCATCCCGTCGATGATCGTCACACTGGCGACCAATGTGGTCGCGTCGGGACTGATGGTGCTCTATACCGGCGGCTTCTCGCCGCAGGATTCCGCCCCGCCCGCGGTGCGTTGGCTGGCGACCGGCTTCATCATTCCCGGCCTGCCGAATGCGGTGATCGTCTGGGCGATCGTCAGCGCGGTCATGGTCTTCCTCTATAGCCGCACCACCTATGGCCGCTCGATCTACGGCATCGGCAACAGCGAGCGCGCAGCCTATCTCTCCGGCCTCAACACCCGTCGCATCGTCATGACTGCCTTTGTCATCTCCGGCGCGCTCAGCGCTTTCGCCGGCGTGCTGGTGGCGGGCTATGCGTCCAAGGCCGCGCAGTCGATGGGCGACGCCTATCTCCTGCCTTCGATCGCGGCTGTCGTCTTGGGCGGCACGTCGATCCTCGGCGGCAAAGGCTCCTATCTTGGCACGATCGCCGGCGTCATCCTGATCACACTGCTGCAATCGATCCTGGCTGTGATGCAGATGCCGGAGGCAGGCCGTCAGATCATCTATGGCGTTGTCATCATCGTCATGTTGCTCCTCTACGGCCGCACCCCAGCCAGTCGCTAGAAACATTTTCACAGCTTTTGTCGAAACGGTGCCTCCTCCCGCGTCATAGGGGAAACCGAGGAAGGAGAAGGTTATGACCGACAGACAGTCTATCGAAAATGAAATCAATGCCATGTTGATCGCCCGGGCAGAGGCGTTCGCAAGCAAGGACGCGGCGGGGGCGATGTCCTATGTCACCGACGATGTCGTACACTATTCCCTGGCCGCGCCGCTGGGCACGAAAGGTAAGGATGAGAAGGGTCTGCAGGCCTGGTTCGACACCTGGCAAAGCGGGGTCGGCGGCGATGTCCGCGATGCAAAGCTGACCATCGGCGACAATGTCGCCTTCTGGACCGGCTTCGTCAACATGAGCGGCACCAAGACTGATGGTTATAAGGTCGATCTCTGGTACCGCCTGACGCTCGGTCTGGTAAGGATGCCTTCGGGCTGGAAGATCGCGCATGAGCATGAATCGGTGCCCTTCGCCATGGATGGCAGCGGTCTCGGCCTGTTCAATCTCAAGCCTTGATTGCGACCATCACGCGGACTGGCGCAATCCTCTTTCGGCGTTTACTTTGCCTGCGGTGCAATCGCAGGCAAAGGTTTGACATGCCGCTCAACAGACTGCTTATTTACGCCAGGAACATGGAGGCGACGGCTCTTTTCTACGAGAAGCATTTCGGCTTCCAGCGACGGCAATTGCCTGGCGACCGCATTCTCGAACTTGTCGCGCAGGACGGCGGCGCCAACATTCTGCTGCATCCGGCGGCCAAGAGCCAGAAGAGCGGCGGCCAGACGATCGTCAAGCTTAGCTTCGATGTCGAAGACGTCGAAGCCTTCTGCGCCCGAAGTGCCGGGAACGGGCTTGAATTCGGCCCGATTCATCAGGCCGACGGCTACTCTTTCGCCAACGCCAAAGATCCCTGCCTGAACTCCATTTCGGTTTCCAGCCGTGCCTTCCGCAAGGTCGATTGATGGCCGCTTTTTATGACAGGATCGGGCCCCAGCAAAACAATTGACAGCCGTCTGCAAACCCGCATAATCTTTCGTACACATACGATCTAAGGAGCCGGAGAGCTCCGTATGGGGAATGAGCCCTCTGGGGTTCTGTTTACGTCCGATTTTGCGTCGACATAGGTTCAAAACGAAAACTGGGGAACGCCAAATGACCAATTCGATCTTTTCGGCAGGCTCTGCCATCACGCGCCGCACGGCGCTCAAGACCATGGCCGCGGGTGCGGCGACACTGATCGCCTCACCCTATGTTGCGCGCGGCGCGGAAGGCGGCACGATCAAGCTAGGCGCGCCCTTCCACCGCACCGGCATCGGCGCCTCCTACGGCCGCTGGTATGAGCGCACCGCGCAAGCCGCGGTCAAGCTGATCAACGATGCCGGCGGCATCAACGGCATGCCGATCGAGATGATCGTCGAGGATGACGGCACCGATCCCAAGCGCGGCACCGAGGTGGTCGAGAAATTTGCCACCGAATACAAGGTCGATGCGATTTTCGGTCACCTGTTCTCGCATGTCGTTGCTGCGGCCGGCCCGCGCGCCGGTGAACTCAAGGTGCCCTATCTCGTCTGTTCGGAAGGCCATCAGCTCGCCTCGGGCGGCCTGAACCGCTATACCTTCCAGCCGGGCATCACCGATGTGAAGTCGCAGGTGTCGTCGATGGCGCCGTGGATTTCGAAGAACCTCGGCAAGAAGGTCACGATGATCTTCCCCGACTATGCCTTCGGCCACGATCATCGCGACTATTTCTCCGCCGCGATCAAGGCGCAGGGGGGCTCGATTGCCGGCCTGATCCCGATCCCGCCGACGGAAAGCTCGTTTACCCGCTATTTCCCGCAGATCCCGGCCGAGACCGAGGTGATCTACCATGTCATGGTCGGTCCGGCCGTTCTGACTTTCGTCAAGGAACTCGGCGATCATTTCGGCAGTTCGCGGCCACAGATCTTCGGCTTCATCGACTCGCTGGAAGCCGTCGATCTCGCCACACCGCAGCTCGATTATCTCGACGGCACCTATTTCTGGGAAGCCTTCCCGCGTTATGCGCAGAAGGACCAGACCGAGTTCGACAAGTTCTACCGCGAAAAGGTCGGTCTCGACGCCAATGGCGCCAGCGCCAGCGATCCCAAGGACATTTCGACCTATTCCCATATGTTTTCGACATGGGAAACATTGTTTGTGATCAAACAAGCGATGGAGATGGCGAAGTACAAGGGACCAGAGCAGAAGAAGGATTTCATCGTCGCGCTGGAATCGCTGCAGAAATTCCCGGAAAGCAACGAGCATCCGCAGGGCGAAAAAGTCTTCGACGGCAAGACCCACCAGGTGTTCGGCAAGCAGCACATTTCCAAGGTCGAGAACACCAAGCTGACCGTCGTGCACACGACCTCGATCGAGGACGGCATGTACGAGCCCGAAGTCGACTATACCAAGATGGACCTCTGATTTCGGAACACGATCCAGCCTCGCCGGCTGCAATGCTGGCGGGGCAATCCCGTTCGCCTGCCGAAAGTGCCGTCGCTCATGGGTCTTGGCCCCTATCTCTTTCTCGCAATCCTGGAAGGCCTGGTGCAGGCATCGGTGCTGACCGTGACGGCTGTCGGCCTGTCGCTGGTCTTCGGCGTCATGCGTGTGGTCAATGTCGCCCATGGCGAGTTCTTCATGCTCGGCGCGGTCTTCGCCTGGTTCCTGTCGAGCCTGTTTCCGGACAATCCGGCGCTCGGCTTCGTCCTGGCGCTGATCGTCGCGCCATTGCTGGTGGGCGCCATCGCCTACGCCACCGACAGGCTGATCCTCAAGCGGCTGAGCTATGATCCCGAGGCGACGATCGTCGCCACGATCGGCCTGCTCTACATCCTCCAGCAATCCGCCCTGATCTTCTTCGGACCGGACGCCAAGGCCGTCGAGCCGCCCTTCTACTGGCGCATTCGCTTCCCCTGGTTCGGCTATGATGGCTATAAGCTGTTCATCATCGCCGCTGCGATCGTCCTCATGCTCGGCGTCTGGTTTATGATGCGCCGCACGAAGATCGGCCTCGTTATGCGCGCCACCCAGCTCGATCGCGAGACGGCGCGGGCTTTCGGCATCGATGTCGACAGCGTCTCCGCCACCGTCTTTGCCTTCGGCGGCATGCTGGCCGCCATAGCGGCCGTGCTGGTCGTGCCGATCCAGCAGGCGCATTACCTGATGGGCCTCGACCCGCTGTTACTGTCCTTCATCGTGGTGATCATCGGCGGCCTCGGCAGCCTTCCGGGAACGGTGGTCGCAGCGATCCTGATCGGGCTGTCGGATGGCATTCTATCCGTATTTTTCTCGCCGACGCTGGCGAAAATGGTCTCGACGCTGCTCGTCGCGCTCGTGCTGGTGATCCGGCCGAACGGACTGTTCGGAAAGGCCGAGCGATGACCCCGGCAATCGCGCGCCGCAACTTCATTCTGCTCGTCGTCGTGCTGGCAGCACTGTTCCTGCTGCAATTCGTCGTGCCGGATTATTATGTGCTGACGATCACCCACATGATGACGCTCGCCGTCTTCGCAGTCGGCTACAACATGCTGCTCGGCTATGTCGGGCTGATGAGCCTGGGACACGCGATGTTCTTTGCCGCCGGCCTCTATGGCGCCGGCCTGCTGACCTATCATTTCGGCATTGCGGTGCCATTGGCTTTCCTTGGCGGCGTGATCGCCGCTCTGCTCCTGGCCTTGGTCATCGGCTCCCTGTCGCTCCGCACGCAGCGTGTTTCCTTCATGATCGTGACGCTGATGTTCTCGCAGGTCGGCTTCCTGATGACGCTCTATTTCGCCGATGCGACCGGCGGGCAGGATGGCCTGAAATTGCCGCATGCGGCCCGCAGCTTTCAGTTCGCCGGCCTGACCTTCGATCTCACCAACGAAATCGTCCGTTTCAATCTCGCCTTCGGCCTGCTGCTGGTGGCGCTGGCCATCTCCTTCTTCGTCCTTGTCAGCCGTCGCGGCCGCATCTTCGCGGCGATCCGCGAAAACGAAGGCCGCACCGAAATGCTTGGCTTCAATGTCTTCGCCGCCAAGTTGGAAGCTTTTCTCTATTCCGGCGCCATCGCCGGCGCCGGCGGGGCCGCCTACGGCCTGCTGGATGGCTATGTCGGCTCGACCTTCGCCTCGATCCAATATTCGATCGAGGTGCTGCTGTTCACGCTGCTGGGCGGTGCCGGCACATTGCTTGGACCAGTGATCGGCGTCGCCCTGATGACGACGATGATCGACCGGTTGAGCGAAGTGACCACGGCTTATCTACTGGTCGTCGGCGTGATGCTGATCGTCCTCGTCATCTGGTTCCCGAAGGGCATTCTCGGCACGATCCGCGAGAGGTGGCTGCCATGGCTGATGTGATCCTGAGGACGGAGGGGCTGAAGCGCTATTTCGGCGGCTTGCACGCCGTCGACAGCGTCGATTTCACCCTTGAGGAAGGCGAAATCCGCGCCATTATCGGCCCGAACGGCGCCGGCAAGACGACGTTCGTCAGCCTGCTCGCCGGCCGGACGCCGGTGACCGACGGCCGCATCACCTTCCGCGGCGAGGACATCACCCGCCTGCCGGCTTTTCGGCGCGTGCGGCGCGGCATCGCCTACACATTCCAGATCACCAACATCTATCCAAAACTCACCGTCGCGGAGAATATCCGCATGGCCACGCTCGGCCGTACCCAGCGAGGTGACAAGGTCAATTTCGAACGCGAGACTTTGGCAGCGCTCGATGCCGTGGAACTGGCCCACCGTGCCGATATCCGCGTTGGCGAACTCGCCTATGGCCACCAGCGGCTTGTCGAAGTGGCAATGGGCCTGGCGCTGTCGCCGACACTGCTCATTCTCGACGAGCCGACGCAGGGCCTGTCGGATTCCGAGGTCGCCAATTTCTGCAAGCTGGTCAAACGCATCTCCACCACCGCTACGATCCTGCTGATCGAGCACAATATGGATGTGGTCATGCAGCTTGCCCACCGCATCACCGTGCTCAATCGTGGCCGGACACTGGCTGAGGGAACGCCCGCCGAGATCAGCGCCAATGCCGAAGTCCAGGCCGCCTATCTGGGGACGGGCTCATGATGCTGAAGGTGGAGGGCTTCGATACTTATTACGGTGAGTTGCAGGTGCTGCGCGGCTTTTCGATCTCCGTCGCCGCCGGCGAGATCGTCTGCCTGCTCGGCCGCAACGGCGCCGGCAAGACCACCGCGCTCAAATCCATCCTCGGCCTCGTGCCGCCGCGGCGGGGCAGGCTGGTGCTCGACGGAGCGGATCTGACAGGGCTCTCGGCAGAAAAAATCCCGCGCTCCGGCATCGGCTATGTGCCGCAAGGCCGACGCTTGTTCAAGGAACTGACGGTGCGGGAAAATCTCGAAGTCGGCCTGATGACCCGCAAATCCGGACCGGACGTGCTTCAGCGTGCTCTTTCCTACTTCCCGGCGCTTGCCGAACGCATGGGCCAGCGCGCCGGCACGCTGTCCGGCGGCGAACAGTCCATGGTGGCGATCGCCCGCGCGCTCTGCGTCGCACCCAAGCTGATCATGCWCGACGAGCCGACCGAAGGCCTGATGCCCTCGATGATCCAGGCGATCCGCGATGTCGTGGCCAGGCTGCGCAACGACGGGGTGGCCGTTCTGCTGGTCGAGCAACGCATCGACGCGGTGCTGCCGGTGGCCGACCGTATCGCCTTCATGGAGCAAGGTGTCGTGCGGGCAGAATATGGAGTGGACGCTGTGCGGGCGGACGCGTCGTTGGTGCAGAAATATCTGGGCGTGGGGCACTGATAGCATTGACTTGACTGCCACCATAATGGTGACATATTGACATGGACAAAAGCCGACCGACTTATGATCTGGAAGCAATCAAAGCGACGCTTGGCTCTGTCGAAACGCTGGCCATGACGTCGACGGCGCTTCGTGATGCAATCGGGCTAGGTTTTGATCGGGCGGGCGTCGCAGCCACCATATCGGGCATCGATCGGCGAATGTTTTACAAATCGATGACGACCTTCGCCGATCATCGTGTCTGGCAGGATGTTTATCATATACCAGCCGAGGGCATGGTCCTCTATGTGAAGTTTCAGTCTGACGTGGTCACCGAATTCAGGGTCATGTCGTTCAAGGAGAGATCGTGATGCAGCAACTGAGCAGGGAGTTGCCGGAGACGATGGTTTCGCCGGAGAACGGCGAATTGCTGCATCGTGGGGTGCGGCCTTTCCTGGTCACATACAAGAGCAAGAGTGTTACGGTTCAACTTCCCGGCTACTATTCGGAAGCGAGCGATGAAGGCGTTCATGTTGGCAGCGATATGTCGGTTACGGACGCAGCGCTTCGTCAACTCAAGGAAGAATTAGAAGGTATTCCGTCGCCCTCCACGATCAAGCGCGTCCGGAAAAAGCTAAAGCTTTCGCAGCGTGAGGCCGGCGGACTTTTGAAAGTTGGTGAGAATGCATTCGACAAGTACGAGCGAGGCCTTGTCGAGCCCAGCGGCCCAACCAGCCAATTGCTGCGGCTATTGGATAAGCACCCGGAGCTTGTCGAAGACTTGCGCTAAATCTGCGGCGTCGACAACAGCCATAGCCCGAACCCGGTATAGAACACCATCAGCGCCGCCAGCGGCATCTGGCTGAGGATCGCCTGCCGTGGGGTTGGAAACAGCCTCATCGCAATCAGATGCGCAATGACGATGCCGATGACATGGCCGAGCGTGATGAATATCGTCTCTAGATCGAAAATCCAGGTCACGCCATCGAGCGTGTTGAGGAACGATGTCGTGGTTTGCCAGTGCGCCGTACCGAACAGGTTCCAGCCAAGCGCAAATGGGTCGCTGACTGCAATCAGCGCATTCTGCCCGTCAATAAGCACGCTGGTGAGATAATGCGCGCCCTGGAAACCGACGGCGATCGGGACGATTGAATAGACGAGCCGTCCGGCCGCCTCCCGCCAGATTTCCCATCTGCCGGCAAGCGCACAGCCGACTATCACCGCGGCGAGAAAGACAGCCGCAAGCACCGCGAACATGCCGATCAGTCCGAACGTACCGGACACCATGACGGCGCTGCGGCCCGGAAATTCCAGCGGATTGACGCCGATCTCGCCGAGCCAGAGGAAGGTGCGCGACAGCCCATCGAACGAGACGGTGGAGAGGGTCAACAGGACGAAAAGCACGCCGGTGAGCGGTAGTGCGGTATGCGTCACGAGGCTCATACCTGGCCAGACGAGGTCGATCCCGGTGCGCGCCATGCCTTCCGCCTGCCGGTGAAAGGGAGAGAGCCGGCCAACCAGGCTGAGGAGTATCGAAAAGGGCTCGGCGCGTCCCATCCACACGGTTTCACCGAAGATCAGCGCGCCCGCCAAGTTGAAGAACCAGTAAAGGAAGATCACGCTTGCCAGCCGGGTCGGGTCGCTCGGCGCCGGATCGACGAGCTCGAACCAGGCGAAAGCGGCGAATTGGGCGATGGCGATGAGATGGCCGAAGCGCCGGGGCAGATCGGCATGTGGGACGGGATTGAAGCGGCGGACGAGTGCGATCGGTCCCGACCAGGGATTGAGTTGCGGCCAGAGCGATCCCGTGATCGCCTGCAGCACGGTGAAACATACCCACCAGACGGTCCAGAACATCGTCGGCAGCGGATTTTCAACCGGGTCGCGGGTACCGAAGGTGCCGGCCAGGAGAAGGATCGCGAGGAGCACGAAAGAGACCAAGCTGGGGATGGCTGGCGGGACATTCAGGATCATTCCGAGCCGCAGATGCCCGCCGGCGACCGATTGCGTCAGCCGCGCCGGAGTGAGCGCCAACAGGAAGAATGAAGCGGCGACGGCAAAAGCTGCGCCGAGGAGATAGTAACCTGTCGGCAGAAGCAGGATGATTGCAGCCTCGCCGCCATGCGCGAAAGCGAGGGTGGGGAGCGAAAGGAGGGCAAGAGCAAGTGGGAGGCTTATCGCGGTGCGGAAGCGGCTCCCTCTGGGGTGACATGGTGATGGAAGGAAGCCGGACAGGTCATGCCGATCGACCAAGCCAAACCACCCCCACCTCATTCCGTCGCGCCTCGCACCCGCGTTGCCGCGTCCTGCAAATCCGCCCAGGGCGCCTTGCCCGGCGCAAACCTGGCCCTGAGATAAGCGGCGAGATCAGCCAGTTGCCGATCACTGAAACTCTGGGCAAAGCCGGGCATCGACATGATCTCGACCTGCTCCGCCTTGGCTTGCCGCGCCAGCCGGGCAGGTGCTTCTGTACCATGAAGGATGGCCTGCAATACGTTGTCCGGCTTGTCGCTGTGAAGTGCCGTGTTGAGCGCGAGGTTGGCGAGCGGCGTCCCATCCGTATGGCAGGCGGCGCAGGCGCCGTCAAAAATCCTGGCACCTGCCGGCTCGGCGAGGGCCGCCGCCGTCTTTGCCTCGTTGGCGGCGGTGATCGCCGCTTGCTTCTGTTGTAACGCAGCATCCACCGACATCGGGCTTGCGAGGTAAGTCGCCATCGCCCTTATGTCCTCATCGGGCAAAGCCGAGAGCGACTTCACCACCTCAGTCATCGGACCATTGGCGCTGCCATGGTCACTGGAATGTCCATCGCGAAGATAATCGAACAGCGCCTGCTCCGTCCATCCAACCGGCCCCGTTGTCGTCCCCAAGATGGCGGGAGCCTCCCAGCCATCGGCGAAACCGCCGGCGAGATGTGCCTTGCCGGTCAGTTCGGCGCCGACGAGATTGCGCTCGGTATGGCAGGCCGAACAATGGCCAAGACTTTCCACCAGATAGGCGCCGCGGTTCCAGGCTTCGCTCTTGCTGGTATTGCTGACGCTGGTCGGCCGCAGGAACAGGGTGTTCCAGCCGGCCATCAGTCCGCGGATGCTCAAGGGGAAATAGAGGTCGGATGCCGGCGGCTTGTTGGCGGACGGTGTTTCGGCCATCAGGAAGGCGTAGAGCGCCTGGATATCTGCCTCATCGGCATTGACGAAGCTGGTATAGGGGTGGACCGGATAGAGGTGATGGCCGTCGCGCGACACGCCTTCCCGCATCGCCCGTTCGAAGGCGGGATAGGACCAGGCGCCGATGCCGCTCTTCACGTCCGGCGAGATATTGGCGGCGACCACGCGGCCGAACGGCGTCTCGAATACTCGGCCGCCAGCGAAGGCAGTGTCATCATTGCCCACATGGCAAATATTGCAGGCACCCACTGCTGCAGCCAGCCGCCCGCGCTCGATCGTCGCCGTGCTGAAGGCGCCAGGATCGGGCCGCACGATCTCCGGATAGGCAGGGCGGATCGGCGACATGACAGCCAGTCCGCCGGCCGCAATGCCCGCCAGGCCGGTTATACCGAGGCCGACCTGCCACCAGCGTCTGGTCCTGAACTTTGTCGCCCGCGCCTTTTCCCGCTTGCGGCCTTCAAGCGCCTCCAGCACCCGGTCCGGCGTCAGCGGCAATTCGCGGAAGCGGATGCCGGTGGCGTCATAGACGGCGTTGACGATCGCGGCCGCACTCGGCACCGAAGCAGATTCGCCCGCACCGCGCGGCTCTTCGTTCGGACGCGGCAGCATCAGCACATCGATATCAGGGACTTCCGGGAAGGTCAGGATCGGATAGCCGCCCCATTCGACACTCTCGACCTCGGTCCTGGAGAAATCCACCTTTTCCTTCAGCACCCGGCTGACCGACTGGATGACATTGCCGTGGATCTGATGCCGCACGCCATCCGGATTGATCATCATGCCGGTGTCCTGGCCGACCGTGACGCGGGTGACGGCGATCTCGCCTGTCTTGCGGTTGACGGCAACATCGGCCACCCAGGCCGACCATGCCGCTGGCGTGCCGGGAAATCGTCCATGCACGTAAAGCGCATAGGCGAAGCCGCGGCCATAGAGCAGATCGCCCTCGCTGCCCTCGGAACCCCAGTGGTTGCGTGGCGTCCATTTCGCCCGTTCGGCGACGGCGTGGACGAGATCGATGGCGCGCGGATCGGTCAGATAGCGCAGCCGATATTCGACGGGATCGACGCCAGCCGCCGCGGCGAGTTCGTCGATGAAGCTTTCATGCGCAAAGGAATTCGGCAGGGCCGAGACGCCGCGGAACCAGGAGGCGCGGGCAATCGGCGGCATATCATGCACCTGGATGCGCATATTGCCGAAAGCATAGGGCGGGATCGCAGTGCGGTCGCCCATCTCCATCGTCTCATTGCCGCGGATCTTTCCGGTCAGCACCAGCGCCAGCGTCGGCGCGAGGTTGGACGGATAGCGCGTCTCGAAATCATAGCCGATCGGCCCGCCTTCGAGATCGAGCCCACCGCGCACGTCGATGACCTGGCCCGCACCCTTCGGCTCCCAGGCATGCTCCTGCTCGCGGCTGAGCTGCACGCGTACCGGCCGGCCGACGGCGCGGGAGAGCAGGGCGGCATCGGCCGTGACATCGTCGGCGCAGTTGCGGCCATAGCAGCCCGCCGCCTCCAGCCGTTCGACGACGATGTCATCCTCGGCCATATCAAGCAATTGCGCCAGGTCGCGCCGCATCCAGTGCGGGTTCTGCGTGCCCGACCACGTGGTCAGTCGGCCGTCGCGCCAGTCGGCGACAGCACAGGAGGGGCCGATCGAGCCGTGAATCTGATAGGGCCAGACATAGGTGCGCGACATGGCCGGCGAAGCCGTTGCCAGTGCCGTGTCGATGTCGCCCTGTTCCCTAAGCAGACGGGTCTTCAGTGTGGGATTGTCGCGTAGCGCCTGCTCGACGTCGCTGAGGTCGGGCCGCTCCGGCTGCTCCCGCCAGAGCACTTTGAGCCGCTTCATCGCTTCGACGGCATTTTCTTCGCGCGTGGCGACGACGCCGACGAAATCGCCGACCGCGACCACGCCGACCAGGCCTGGAATATCGGCAACCGAGCTTTCGTCGACCGAGATCAGGCTGTCACCGACCATCTCGCCGTGATCGAAGCCGGCATAGGGCGGGCGGACGACGCGGCCGTGCAGCATGCCGGGCACGCGAACATCATGCACATAGGTCCATTCACCCAGGGCCTTGGCGGCGATGTCATTGCGGCGCTGGGCCTTGCCGACGACCCGATAGGCTTCTACCGGTTTGATCGGCACATCCGGATCGATCTCGATCCTTTCATGTTGGCCGGCGATCAGGTCCGCATAGCGGATCGACCAGTCGCCATGATGAATGACGCCATTCTCGACCGTGAAGCCATTGGTCTCGATATTGCGCAATTGCGCTGCCTTGCCGAGCAGATGCAGGCGCGCCGTTGCTGCCGCCTGTCGCAAGGGAATGGCCGAGATCTGGATCGTCTCGCTGGCAATCGTCGGCCCCTGGTCGGGCGCGGCCGAGGTCGTGCCGAGCACCAGTCGCACCTGCTCGAAAGCCACGTCGAGCTCTTCGGCGACGACCTGGCCCAGTGCTGTGCGGATTCCCGTGCCAAGATCGACATGGCCGTTGAAGGCACTGATCGTGCCATCCGCATGCATGGCGAGATAAATGTCCGGCTCGTTGGATGTGCCGGGCCGGACGACGAGCAGGATGTCAGGCGCTTCGAGATAGTGTTCACGCGGTGTTTCGCGAAGGCTCATGTGGCAGGCCTCATGAGCTCGGCGGCGCGGCGGGCGGCGGCGAGGATTTCGATATGCGTGCCGCAGCGACAGAGATGCCGGCTGAGCGCCTGCCGGATCTCATCCTCATCCGGAGCGGGATTGCGATAGAGCAGGCCCACTGTGGCGACGATCATGCCGTTCAGGCAATAGCCGCATTGCGCCGCCTGCATTTCGATGAAGGCGCGCTGGACCGGATGCGGCTCGGCCGCTGTCCCAAGGCCTTCGAGCGTGATGATCTCGCGCCCCTCGACGGCTGCGACCGAAATGGTGCAGGAGCGTACCGAACGGCCGTCGACCAGCACGGCACAGGCGCCGCATTCACCGAGGCCGCAGCCGAATTTCGGTCCGTTGAGCTCGAAATCATTGCGCAGAATGTAGATCAGCCGCGTATCGGGCGTGACATCCAGGGTGCGGCTCTCGCCGTTGACAGTCAGCGAAATCGGCCGCGTCTTCATGGGCAGCATCCCGCCGGCACGGCATCGGCCCGCAAGCCCCTGTCGCGCGGATGACCCATTTTCACATTCCCCATTGGGCTTTTGCTGTCGATACCCATTGCCGGCATCTTATCCAACGCTCGTTGGTATGCAAACGAATATTGTGGTCCGCTTTGCCGCCGACGCCTATGTTTGGTGAGCCCAAAACGGACATCCACAACAGGCAAATCCACCGCTCAAACAACGTTCAACAAATCTTTTTCAACAGCTCCAGCAGCATCATCCGCTCAGCCGACGTCAACGGCGAGAGCGTTTCGTCCGTCACCGTCGCAGCAGTCTCGATGTTGCGGGCGATCGTGCTCTGGCCATCGTCTGTCAGCGACAGCACCAGCCGCCGCCCGTCCTTCGGGTCCGCCTCGGTCGTCACCAGTCCGCGCGCCACGAGCCGGTCGACCACGCCCTTGATGGTGGCGACGTCCATCGCGGTTTCTCGGCCGAGCTGATTCTGCGAACTGGGCTGGATTTCCCGCAATTTTGAGAGAGCCGCCCATTGCGTCGTCGTCAGCCTGTCGCCCATCATGCCGGAGAAGATGGCCACATGTCGTTGGTTCGCCTGGCGCAGCAGGAAACCGATCTGACGCTCGACGTGGTATTCTTCGCCGTTCGGCTTTGCATTGTCCGCCGGCTCTACACTCTCGTCCATGGTATCCATCGGCATTCCGGTCGTCATTGCCATCTGCTGAAGGAGTGGTTTAATGGGCGGAATTCATTTGTCAACGAAGCATCGCGATCCCCAATGGATTGCTTGACAGAAGGCGAAGTGAGTCCGATACTCGTTTGCATACAAATGAAATTGTCCAGATCGACAAAGGCAGGAGTTTCGGGATGGTCAAGCAGGTCGTCGAAGCCGCCGAGAACGGCAAGATCCGTTGCGATGCCTGTCCGGTCATGTGCTACATTGCCGACGGCCGGGCCGGTGCCTGCGACCGTTACGCCAATCAGGGCGGCGAACTGATCCGCGTCGATCCACTGACTATCATCGAAGGCACGGTTTCGGCCGGCGGCAAGGTCGTGCCCTTCATGCCCGACGAGCCCGGCGAGGACTGGAACGGCGACCTCGTGCATGCGCGCAAGCCCTTCGTCACCGCCGTTGGCGCCGGCACCACCTATCCGGACTACAAGCCCGCGCCCTTCATCGTTTCGCAGAAGCAGAACGGCGTCGATATGGTGACCGTGGTCACCGAAGGCATCTTTTCTTATTGCGGCGCCAAGGTGAAGATCGACACCGACCGCTTCCTCGGCCCGGAAACGGCGGCCGTGCGCGTCGACGGCGAGGCGATCGGCCATGTCATGACCGGCGAATATGGTTCACAGATGCTGTCGCTCGGCGGCGTCCATCATCTGACCGGCGGCTCCAAGAAGGAGGGGCGCGTCACCTGCGATGCGCTGTTAAGACTCTGTAACAGCGAACCCGTCGAACTGACGATCGACGGCGGGGCCAGCATCGTCGTCCAGGCCGGCAAGGCGCCTGTTATCAATGAGGTCGAGGAGCATCGCATGCGCGTCGGCTGCGGATCAGCCACCATCGGCATGTTCGCCCGCCAGTGGCGGGACATGGTCGATGAGGTCGTTGTCGTCGACGACCACATTACCGGGGTGCTTTCCGAGCACCAGGCCGGCAAACTGCTCAACATTCCGTCGACCGGGATCAAGATCAAGGGCCGTCGCTCGACCCCCGGCCGCTATTTCCAGGTCGCCGAACCTGGCACTGGCTGGGGCGGCACCAATATCGCCGATCCGCTGACGATTCTGGGCGATTTCGACCCCAAAGTTGCCTATCCGGGTCTCCGGATGCTGATGGTGTCGACCACCGGCGAGCAATATGGCTACTATATCCTCGATGAGAACCTGAAGCCGCAACTGCAATCCGTGCTGCCCGCGCCGATCCAGGAATCCGTCGAAATCATCGCCGAGAATTGCGAGCCGGCGCTGTCGACGGTGCTCTTCATGGGCGGTGCCGGCGGCAGTCTGCGCGCCGGTGTCACGACCAACCCGGTGCGGCTGACCCGCTCGGTGCGAGAAGCGCTGACCCACGTCTCCTGCGGTGGTGCACCGGCCTATGTCTGGCCCGGTGGCGGCATCACCGTCATGGCCGACGTGACCGAAATGCCCTCCAATTCCTTCGGCTATGTGCCGACGCCGGCGCTGGTGGCGCCCATTGAATTCACCATGCGACTCGAAGATTATCGCGCGCTCGGCGGCCATATGGAGGCCATCGTGCCGATCGAGGAGGCGCTCGCGCTGGCCGAGCGCAAGATCGCTCCGGTCTCGCATGGCGCCTGGCCGACGGCGGAACAGAATTTCAAATGGGGCGCGTGAGCCTCGGTAAGAGTTGAATGATGATCGGCCCGACTGCCCAGTTTATCGACGGTGACCAGAACGGACGGCTGCACCTGCAGCACGGGCCGATCGACCTGATCATCGGCGTCGACGGGGCGATCTCGCTGGAGCTCGAAGCCTATTTTCGGCACCATGCCTTTGCGCTCGCCAACCGCCGCTTCAAGACCATTTTGGAAGAGCTGGTTGCCGAACTGCCGCTGCTGAAATCCCAGATGCGTCGCGATAGCGTCGAGCCAAAGGGCACGACTGCGCAGCGGATGATGGCGGCGGTCAGGCCCTATGCCGAAACCCATTTCATCACGCCGATGGCGGCCGTGGCCGGCGCTGTCGCAGACGAGATCCTGGCTGCCATGCTGGCCGGCTTTCCCGCCGACCAGCGGCCGGCCCGCATCTATGTCAACAATGGCGGCGACATTGCCCTGCATCTCGATCAGAATGCCGAATTCCGTGTTGGCATGGCGCGCGAAGACGGTGCAGCGCTCGGCGCTTTCGTCGTCGCAGCAGATCATCCGATACGCGGTGTCGCTACGTCGGGCCGCGGTGGCCGCAGCCTTTCGATGGGCATTGCCGATTCCGTCACCATCCTTGCCCGCGATGCCGCCGCCGCGGATGCCGCGGCCTCGCTGGTCGGCAATGCCGTCGACCTGCCGCGACATCCAGCCATACGCCGCGCCCGCGCCGTCGACGTGATCGATGACAGCGACCTTGGCGAGCATCTGGTGGTCACCGGCTGCGGGGATCTGAGCCGCGAGGACTGCGAGGCCGCACTTGCATCGGGCGCCGCAGAGGCGGAGCGCTTTATCGCTGCAGGCCTTATCCATCGCGCCGGTCTTTTCCTGAAAGGTCACGGCCGGGTGGCCGATGGCCTCGCCGCTGATGGCCCGGCCATTGATGCCGAGATTTCCCTTCCGGAGACGAAACGCTATGCCTGAACCAAAAATCCGTAAGATCTTCACCTCCGTCGAGGAGATTTTTCACGAGGGCGGGCCGGTGGTCGACAAGCCGCTCAAGCGCGGTGCGGTGGTTGCCGTCATCGAAAATCCGTTTGCCGGCCGCTATGTCGAGGACATCACCGGCTTCATGAAGGACCTGGAGCCGCTCGGCCTCGACATGGCCAATCGTCTGGTTGCCGCGCTTGGCGGCGACAAGAATGTGGTCGAAGGCTATGGCAAGGGCGCCATCGTCGGCACGGCCGGCGAACTCGAACACGGCGCCCTCTGGCATGCGCCGGGCGGCTACAGCACGCGCGCCGTGCTCGGTGACGCCAAGGCCATCGTGCCGTCAACCAAGAAGGTCGGCGGTCCAGGCACAAAGCTCGACGTGCCGGTGACGCATATCAATGCCTCCTATGTCCGCAGTCATTTCGACTCGATCGAAGTCGGCATTGCCGACGCGCCGCGCGCCAATGAAATCCTGCTGGTTCTGGTGATGACCACGGGCGCCCGCGTCCACAATCGCGCCGGCGGCTTGAAGGCCGAAGACATCAAGGGTGAGGACGGCCTGCGGTGACCGGCCTGCGTGCCGAAATCCGCAAACTCGCTGTTTTCGTCGAGGAAACGCATGGCGAGATGGGGCAGGCGGTCTCGCCACCCACCCGCAAGGCCGCAGCCGTGGCCGTCATCCGCAATCCCTTCGCCGGCCAATATGTCGACGATCTGAGCGCACTGATCGACATCGGCGCCGAACTCGGCGGCCTGCTCGGTCGCAAATGCGTCGAGGCGCTGGGCATAGCGCCGGGCGAAGCGCAGAGCTATGGCAAGGCGGCAATGGTCGGCGAAGATGGCGAACTCGAACACGCCGCCGCCATCCTGCATCCTTCGCTCGGCAAGCCGTTGCGCGAGGCGGTCGAAAAGGGGGCAGCCCTCGTGCCGTCATCCAAGGCGATCGGGAAACCTGGCGATATGCTCGATATCCCGCTCGGGCATAAGGATGCGGCCTATGTCCGTAGTCATTTCGACGCGATGCGGGTTTTTCTCAACGATGCGCCGCGCGCCGGCGAGATTATGGTCGCTGTCGCCGTGACCGATAGCGGCCGGCCATTGGCGCGGATCGGTGGGCTGAAGGCCAGTGAAATCGAAGGCAAAGACGGCTTGAGATAACAGCTTGACAGCTCTGGCTTTCGCGGTCAATTTCATTTGTATACGAATGAATTCTGGGAGTCATCATGTCCGAATTTCGAGAGGAATCCGAGGCTCAGCAGAGCCAGGTCGCGGGCATCGATGTCGGCGGCACCTTTACCGATCTTGTTCTGTTCGATGCCGCGCATGGCACGGTGCGGCTCGCCAAGGTGCCGACCACGCTTCCCAACCAGTCTTTTGGCGTGCTGGACGCGCTGGATGCGGCCAAGGTCGATATCGCTGCCCTCGACCTCATCGTCCATGGAACAACCACCACCACAAATGCAGTGCTGGAGCGCAATCTCTGCCGCACCGGCCTGATCACCACGATGGGCTTTCGCGATGTGCTGGAACTCGGCCGCCGCACCCGTCCGCAGCCCTATGGCATGAAGGGCGAGTTCCGGCCGATCATCCCGCGCGACCTTCGACTCGAGATCCCTGAGCGCATGGATGCCGCGGGCAAAATCCTGACGCCGCTGGACGAGGATGCGTTGAAGGCCGCCTTGCAGACGCTGATCGACCGCGACTGCGAAGCCCTGGTCATTCATTTCCTGCACGCCTATGCCAATCCGGCACATGAACTTCGCGCCGCCGAACTGGCGCGGGAAATCTGGCCGAACGACAATATTACCATGGGCCACGCGCTGCTTTCAGAGAGCCGCGAGTTCGAACGTGGCGTCACCGCCGCAGTCAATGCCTCGGTGCAGCCGCTGTTGCGCCGCTACGTCGAACGTCTGGCCGACCAGTTGGCGAGCCGCGGCTACAAGCATGACGTGCTGGTGATGAACGGCAATGGCGGCATGGTCTCGGCCCGCCATGTCGCGGTCGAGGCGGCGAAGACCGTGATGTCAGGCCCAGCCTCGGGCGTCATGGCCGCAGCCTATACCGGCCGCCGCGCCGGCATCCCCAATCTCATCACCTATGACATGGGTGGTACTTCGACGGACGTGGCGCTGATCCGCGATGCCGAACCGGCTGTGTCGAACGAGATCGAAATCGAATATGCCATGCCGATCCATGTGCCGATGGTCGATGTCCGCACCGTCGGCGCCGGCGGCGGCTCGATCGCCCGCGTCACGGCGGCCGGACTGCTGCAGGTCGGGCCGGAAAGCGCCGGCGCCTCGCCGGGGCCGATCTGCTATGGCCGAGGCGGCACGCGGCCGACCATTTCCGACGCCAATCTGCTGCTTGGCCGGCTCAATCCGGCGCGGCTGAATTCGGTGCCGGGCGGCATGTCGCTCGATGACATCAGGTCAATCTTCCAGAAGGAGTTGGGTGATCGGCTCGGCCTCGATGCGACCGGTGCGGCCGATGCCGTCATCCGTATCGCCAATGCGCGCATGTCGGATGCGGTGCGCATGGTCTCGGTCAGCCTCGGCGAGGATCCGCGCGATTTCGCACTGTTTGCCTTCGGTGGGGCAGGGCCGCTGCACGCCTCGGCCATTGCCCGCGAACTCGGCATTCCCAGGGTGCTGGCGCCGTCCCGGCCAGGGATAACCAACGCTCTAGGCTGCGTCGTCGCAGACCTCCGGCACGATTTCGTCAACACGGTCAACCGGCCGCTCGCGGTGGTCGATATCGCTGCCGTGCATGCGCTCTTCGCCCGGCAATCGGAGGAAGGCAGGCGGCTGATCGGCAAGGAAGCAGTTGCGATCAGCGAAATCCGAGAAATCTGTTCCGTCGACATGCAGTTCATCGGCCAGACGCATTTGCTGCGCGTGCCGCTTCCCGGTCCGACGCCGAGCGTCGAGGAATTGCAGCAGCGCTTCGAAGAAGCCTATTTCAACCGGTTCCATGTCGAACTCAACGAAATCCGCGCCAATCTCGTCAACGTCAACACATCGGTGATCGGCCGACGCGCCGAAATCGACCTTTCCGTACTGATCGATCCCGCGGGCCGTAAGGCGACGCTTGTCGAGGCCGAGACCGGCCGCCGCCAGGTCTGGTTCGGACAGTGGATCGACACGCCGGTCTATTGGCGCGACCATCTGCCGCCCGCTGCGGCCATTTCCGGTCCCGCGATCATCGAGCAGATGGACACGACCATCATCATCGAACCCGGCGACCAGGCGGCGCAGGATCATGACGGTAATATCATCATTACGGTCGGAGGTGCCACATGACGCTCGATCCCATCACGCTTTCCGTCATCCAGTCCGGTCTGCAGCAGGTCTGCGACGAGATGGACCTGAGCTTTTCCCGCGCCGCCTTCTCGCCCGTCATCGCCGAAGCCAATGACCGCTCCGACGGCATCTATTCCGCCGTCGACGGTTCGCTGATCGCCCAGGGCTCGGCAGGCCTGCCGGTCTTCGTCGGCACGATGCAATATTCCACCCGTGTGCTGATCGAGATGATCGCATCGGGCAAGGCGGCGGCACCCAAGCCGGGCGACATTTATATCGTCAACGATCCCTATCTCGGCGGCACGCATCTCATGGACGTGCGTTTCGCCATGCCGGTCTATCGCAATGGCGAAATCTTCTGCTGGCTTTCCAATACCGGCCATTGGCCGGATACGGGCGGAGCGGTGCCCGGCGGCTTTTCCGCCTCGGCGACATCTGTCGAGCAGGAAGGGCTGCGCCTGCCGCCGGTGCGGCTCTTCAAACAGGGCCTGCTCGACCCCGAAATCTACGCGATCATCTGCTCGAATATCCGCGTCGCCGACCAGCGCATCGGCGATGTCAAGGCGCAGGCAGCGGCACTGCTGGTGGGCGAGAAGCGGCTTGCCCGCATTCTCGACCGCTATGGCGACGACACGGTGAAGGAGGCGATTGCCGAACTGCGCAAGCGCGCCGCCGAACAGATGCGTGCCAATTGCCGGCTGATCCCGGACGGCGTTTACAAGTCAGTCGCCTATGTCGACAGCGATGGCGTGGTCAATGTGCCGCTGGAAATTCGGCTCGCGATCACGGCAACGGATGGCGTGCTCGATTTCGACTTCACCGGCTCGTCAAAACCCTGCGCCGGGCCGATGAATTCCGTGCTGGCGACAACGCTTTCGGCCGTCTATCTCGGCATGCGTCACATCTTCCCCGACGTGCCGATCAGCGCCGGCGCCTTCGAACCGCTGAGAGTCATTCGGCCGGAGAGCACATTCCTCGACGCGCAATATCCGCGGCCGGTCTCGGGTTGTGCCGCCGAGGTCAGCCAGCGCATCGCCGAGGCCGTGTTCCTGGCTTTGGTCGAGGCGTTGCCGGATCGGGTGACGGCGGCGCCCGCTGGCAGTTCCGGCAATTTCGCCCTCGGCGGCCATGATCCGGAGCGCAACCGCGGCTTCGTCATGTACCAGATTTCCGGCGGCGGCTATGGCGGCAATGCCGATCACGACGGGCTGGCGAACGGCTGCTCGACTATTGGCATTTCCAAGGCGCCGCCGGTGGAGATCATGGAACAGCAGTTCCCGGTTCTCTATCATCGCTACGCGCTGCGAGAAGGCTCCGGCGGGGCTGGAAAACATCGCGGCGGCTTCGGCCTCGACTATGAGATCGAACTGCGGCGCGGCGAAGCCACTGCGAGCTTCGTCATGGACCACGGCCGCTTCGGCCCGCCCGGCGTGCTCGGCGGCAAGGACGGCCGGCCGAACACGGTGACGGTTTGGCAGGGGGACAAAGCGCTTGTGCCCGAACATCTCTCCAAGGCGCAGGATATTCCGATGAAGCCTGGCGATCGTGTCCGGGTGGGTACGCCGGGCGGTGGCGGCTATGGCGATCCCATGAAACGCGATCCGGAGGTCGTGGCCGAGGATGTACGGCTGGAGCGGTATTCTCCTGAAGAGGCGAAGGCGTATTTCGGGGTGGTTGTTGGCGCTGATGGGAGCGTGGATTTGGGGGCAACAAGGGGGCTGCGCGGCCAATAGGGCGCGTTTGGGCGTTCTCTTACCCCTCGCCAAGCGCGACTAAGCGATCGGCTGCGCCTCTCCCGGCCTTGCAGGTGAAGAGCAACCCCGGCAGATGAGATTATGGCAGCCTCAATCCTCCGAGTACCGCTCCTCCCGCCACGGATCGCCATACATGTGATACCCGTTCTGCTCCCAGAACCCTGCTCTGTCGCCCGCCATCACGTCGATCCGCCGCAGCCATTTGGCGCTTTTCCAGAAATAGAGATGCGGCACGACCAGCCGCATCGGGCCGCCATGGTCGCGGGTGATCGGCGTGCCTTCCCAATGGGTGGCGAGGATGGCGTCTTCCGAGGCAAAATCCTCGAGCGGCAGGTTGGTCGTATAGCCGTCATAGCTCGTCAGCATTACGTGCGTCGCTTCCGGCCTGGGCATGGCGAGGTCGAGCAGGTCGCGGGTGGAGACGCCCTTCCATTCGTTGTCATAGCGCGACCATGTCGTGACGCAGTGGATGTCGCTCAGCTTTTTGCTCTGCTCCAGCGCCTGGAATTCCGCCCATTTCAGCGTCAGAGGCGTCTCCACGAGGCCACGGACTTCGAGCCGCCAACTGTCRGTCGAGACGGATGGCGTCTGGCCGAGGTCGAGCACCGGCCAATTCTTCACCAGGTGCTGCCCGGGCGGCAGTCGCTCGGTTTCGGGGCGGGATATACGTCCGGTGAGGAATTTGTGCTCGGTCGCCCAGCGGCGCTTTGAGGTGGTCAGCTTGCTGTCGGCGGGCGTCTGCTCTTCGCTCATATCCGTCTCCCTTGGCATCATGGAATGCAGACTATGCTCGCATCGGACTGTCAAGTTCCAGCACTGTCACGGCTCGCACGATCGTGCACGTCCCTCAGTCCATCTGCGACATGTCAAGACAAAAGCTAAGGAACTTTTGATTTTTTGATGAGTTGTCCTGCCAGTGAAATTAGCGGTGAACGGCCGAGAAACCTCGCCGTTCAAGGAGAAAAACATGATCGCACGCGTTGTGTCTGCGGCCATTGTCAGTGTCGCATTTATGTCCGGCCTTGCCCAGGCGCAGGACATCGCTCTCGCAAAGAATTCCATGCGTCTCTTCGGCGGACCCTCGATGAATTATCCCCGCATCGGTCTCATAACCTGGGGGCAGGGCCTCAAGGTGCTCGGCTGTCAGGATAAGGGCTGGTGTGAGGTGATGGCGGATGGTCAGCGCGGCTGGGTGCCGGCGGCCAAGATTGTCTATCCAGGCACACCGGAAAACCGCATGCAGAGCGACCAGCCGCTCGACCGCGTGACGCTCTGAAGCCGGCATGTTCAATTCGTCCTGAAACGCGTGACACCCGCTCGATCATCTTTATAAATGGCTGCATTCATTGAGCCATTTGGGAGGGAGACATGCGTTTCGAATTGATGTTGCCGCACCATGTCCGCCAGGCGATCGCGGAAAACTGGCCGGTCGTGCTGCAATTGGGCGTGCTCGAATATCATGGCGAGCACATGGCTGTCGGAATGGATACGCTGGCAGTGACCAAGATCATCGACATCCTCGAACAGGAGATGCCAATGGTCGTGATGCCCGCTTATTATTACGGCGCCGCAAGCTATGCTGTCGCTAGCCCCGCAAAGGGCTCGTTGCATGTCGACGCCGAGGCGGTCATGCCGATGGCCAAGCAGATCTATACGGGCCTGCTCCGGATCGGCTTCCGCAATATCCATGGCTTCATCCACCACCAGACGGAGAATTTCGAGGTCGGCATGCCGACCGATCTGGCGTTCAAATTCGCCGCGCGCCAAGCGATTTTCGCATTCATCGAAAAAGAGCGCGGCGAGGGCTGGTGGGGCGATGAGACGCTTGCTGATTACTATGCCAAACAGGCTGCTGGATCCGATCCGTTCAACTGGATCAAGACACATCCGCTGATGACGGCGGACATCCGCGCGCAATACCCCTTCGATCACGCCGGCATCGGCGAGACGTCGCTGATGCTGTCGCTCTGCCCGGAAGCAGTGGACATGGCGCGTTTGTCGGACGGCGACTGGTTCACGCGCAGCGCCGCGCAGGCCTCCAAGGAACTGGGCGACAAGGGGCGTGACCTGATCCTCGATCATCTTCGACACGTCCTCGCTCCCGGCTCTTGAACCTTTGCGCAGCTGCCGGAAGTATTAGATTTTGCTAAATAAATTTCTTTTTAAGAGATTTATGCGACTGTCGCGGGAATATTTCCTCGCCGCGTTAAAGCAGCTTTCCGTCAGGGGTGTCACGGTCGCGTAATGTCCAGCGAAACAAAAATTAAAAGCGGTGACCGAGGCCGTCTGCCGCGCTTATTTTCGTTGCATTATCTGCCGGCATTCGTGGCGATCGTCGCCATGGTCGGCATCATGGTTTATGCGGACCTGCAGAACCAGTCGAGTGCACGCGCCGAGAAGCGCGCCAAGGCGTCGGAACAGATCGGCCTGCTTCAGACCAAGATCGAGGACAGCATTCAGGTCGATGTCGAGGTCGTGCGCGGCCTGGTCGGTGCGCTCGAAGTCAATCCCGACATGGACCAGGCGCACTATTCCGAGCTCGCCAGGCGTGTGCTCGACGGCAAGACGCAGTTCCGCAACATCGCGGCAGCCCCCGGCTTCGTCGTTCGCATGGTCTATCCCTTCGAGCCGAACAGATCCGTGATCGGCCTGGACTATCTGAAGAATGATGCCCAGCGTCCCGCGGCGTTGCAGGCGCGCGACACCGGTCGCGTCATCGTAACCGGCCCTGTCCGCCTGATACAGGGAGGCGAAGGTCTGATCGCGCGGTTTCCGGTAACGAGCATGCAGGCCAATGGCGAACCGCGCTTTTGGGGAATTGTCTCGGCGGTCATCTCCTTACAGTCGCTTTACCACCAAAGTGGGCTTCTCGGCGTCGACCCGTCGCTTGACGTCACGCTGACCACGATCTCGCGCGATCAGGTGTCGAACCGGCTGTTTTACGGCAAGCCGGATGTCATGACCCGCGACCCCGTGCGCACGGTCGTGCGCGTCGGACATGAAGATTGGTTGATCGCTGCTGCCCCCAAGGATGGCTGGGACCTGCCGATGATCGATGTCTGGCGCTTCCGCCTCATCCTGCTGTTCGGTGAATTCATCATCATCCTGCCGATGATCTGGGCCGGACGGCTGATGGAGGAGCGTCAGCGCAACATGCGCACGCTGGAGCAGCGCGACGACCAGATGCGCCTGCTCTCCCATCGTCTGCAGATCGCGCTCGAGACCTCCAAGATCGGCATCTGGGAATTTGACATCATCGCCGACAAGCTGATCTGGGACGATCGCATGAAGGATCTCTATGGTGTCCCGCCGGAAAGGGCGATTGCCGTCTATGAGGACTGGGAACGCGCTCTGCATCCCGATGATCTCGTACTGGCGAAACGCAAATTCGCCGATGTGATCGCGACCAATGGCGAATATCGGGACCAGTTTCGTGTCGTTGCCCGCGATGGCTCCATTCGCTACATCCGCGCGATCGGCACGACCTATGCCGATTCTCGTGGCGGCAAGAAGATTGTCGGCGTCAACTGGGACGTGACGACGGATATCCATCTGCAGGCCGATCTCCGCGACGCCAAGCTCAGGACCGACCAGCAGAACCTCGAACTGGAAAAGGCGCGCCTGCGCATGGAGAGTGCCGCTCTCCATGATGCACTGACCGGGCTGCCCAATCGGCGCTATCTCGACCAGATCATGGTGGAAATGGACGAGGCCGACCCCAGCCTGCCGACCACCGTCCTGCATATCGATCTCGACCGCTTCAAGGATATCAATGATACGCTCGGCCATGCCGCCGGCGACCTGATCCTCAGGCACGCCTCGACCACGCTCGGCGAAAGCATTCGTCCGGGTGATTTCATCGCCCGCATCGGCGGCGATGAATTCGTCATCATTTCGCGCGAGCCTGCCGGCGCCGAGGACTATACCGAAATCGCGGCGCGCCTGATCGATGCGATCAGCAGGCCAGTCGACTATGAAGGCCATGAATGCCGGGTCGGCGCCAGCATCGGCATCGCCACGCGCAGCCATGACGAGAAGCTCGATCAATTGTTGGTCAATGCTGACATCGCCCTCTACGAGGCCAAACGACGCGGCCGCAACCGCGTGGAAAAATTCTCCGACGCGCTCAAGCTCGCGGCTGTGAACACCAAGAAGACCGCCGACGAGATCCTGCGCGGACTCGAGCAAAACGAGTTCGTGGCCTGGTTCCAGCCGCAGTTCGACGCCAATAGTCTGGAGATCGTCGGCATCGAGGCACTGGCGCGCTGGGACCATCCGTCCAAGGGTGTGCTTGCCCCCGACGCCTTTCTGAAGATCGCCGAGAGTATGAAAGTGGTTTCGGCGATCGACGACGTCGTGCTGACCCAGGCGCTGCTGCAGCGTTACAGGCTGGAGGCGAACGGCATCAACATACCGAAAGTGTCGGTCAATGTCTCCGCCCAGCGCCTGCGTGACGAGACGCTGATAGACAAACTGAAAGCACTCTCGTTCCAGCCGGGCACGCTCTCCTTCGAACTGCTTGAATCGACGTCCTTCGACGGCCATGACGGGGAACTCATCCCGCAGATAGACAGGATTCGCGCCTTGGGCATCGATATCGAGATCGACGATTTCGGCACCGGTTATGCCTCGATCGTGACCTTCCTGAAACTCACGCCCCGACGGCTGAAGATCGACCGTCAGCTGATCGCCCCGATCATCGAGTCCACTGAGCACCAGCGCCTGGTGCGCTCGATCATCGACATCGGTCGGGCGCGGGGAATCGAGATCGTTSCCGAAGGCGTCGAGACGATGCAGCATGCCGCCATTCTGCGTGATCTCGGCTGCCAGGTTCTGCAGGGTTACGCCCTCTCCAAGCCGCTCAGCCCGGCGGAACTCCTGACTTTTGTCAGGGAGCGTCGATGGCTCCAGCGCCCGGCCAGCCTGGCGAGTTGATCCCAGACCGAGTTGCCGTCGGGCCTGCACGGCATGAAAATACCGTGCGGAAGCGTACGCATTCTTTGAAAATCCATAGGCGACATGCTACGGCTACCTTACAATTCGAGAGATTGTTGGGAGTGACCGCCGATGATGGCTGCCGGCAAACAAGTCACGATCGTGATGATCGAGGATGACGAAGGCCATGCGCGCCTGATCGAGAAGAATGTGCGTCGCGCCGGCGTCAGCAACCAGATCATGCCCTTTACCGACGGCAATAGCGCGCTCGATTTCCTGCTTGGCAAGGACCGAAGCGGCGACGCCAGTATCGACCGCTATCTCCTGATCCTGCTAGATCTCAACCTGCCCGACATGTCGGGCATCGACATCCTGGAGAAGGTCAAGTCGAACCAGCATACGAAGCGGCTGCCGGTCATTATCTTGACCACGACCGACGATGAGCGGGAGATTCAGCGTTGCTATGATCTGGGGGCCAATGTCTACATCACCAAGCCGGTGGATTATGAGAATTTCGCTCACGCGACCCGCCAGCTCGGGCTGTTCTTTTCCGTTATGCAGATTCCCTGACGGCCTCGATGGCTAGGACGCTTCTTTATATCGACGACGATGACGCGCTCGTGCGGCTTGCCGAGAAAACGCTTGGCCGTGCAGGGTTCGACGTCGAGCATGCCCACGACCCCCAGGCCGGGCTGTCGCGTCTTGAGCGCGGCGGCATCGACGCGATTATCCTCGACCATTATATGACAGGCTCGACGGGTCTCGATCTGTTGCACATCCTGAAAGAGCGGCATGTCGACATTCCCGTCGTCTATGTTACCGGCTCCAGCGAAGCAACGATTGCCGTGGAGGCATTGAAAGCAGGGGCTGCGGATTATGTCATCAAGACGGTCGGGGACGATTTCTGGCAACTGCTCGCCAATGCCATAGAACAGGCGCTGGAAAATGCCGAATTGCGGGCGGCGCAGATACGCGCTGAAAATGAGATCAGGGCCGGCAAGGAACGCGCCGAAATCCTGCTTGCGGAAGTCAATCATCGCGTCGCCAACAGCCTGTCCCTGGTCGCGGGGCTCATCCGCTTGCAGGCAGGCAGCCATGCGGACGAGGCGGTCAAGGCAGCACTCAGCGAAACCCAGGCGCGCATTTCCGCCATCGCCAGCATGCACCGCAGCCTCTATACCAATGACGATGTCCGCCATGTCGAAATGGACCGCTATATCAGCACGCTCGCCAACGAACTTGCAGAATCCATGGCCAAGGACAAGCGCAAGTCCAATATCGTCTGTATGCTCGATCCGATGTCGCTCGCATCCGATCGCGCCGTCTCGGTGGGCATGATCGTTACCGAACTTCTGACCAACGCGATCAAATATGCCTATGCCGATGACGAAGATGGCGAAATTCGTGTGGAATTGACGCGCATCTCGCCGGAAAAGGCGCTGCTCGCAGTCGAGGACGATGGGGTGGGCTTTGATCCCGAAGGTCCGATCCAGGGAACGGGGCTTGGGTCGCGCGTCGTGGCCTCGATGGCGAAAACCATTGGCAGCGGCATACGCTATGTGTCCCGCATGCAGGGCACCCGTGCCGAGGTCACGCTCGACCTCTGATGACTGTGCAGCAACAAAGAAGAAGCCGGCCTGTCTTGCAAGCCGGCTTGGAGATGGTGCTGCAGTATGGCTTGGCTCAGCCGACGAAGGTGCGCGTTGTCACGGCGAGCGAATCGGAATCCGGCCCGTAATCGGCCTCTCCCTCGACATTCAGAAGTTCGGCAAGTCGCGTACGTGCCCGGTTGACGCGGCTCTTGATCGTGCCGATGGCGCATTGGCAAATTTCTGCCGCCTCCTCGTAGGAGAAGCCGGATGCGCCGATCAAGATGATGGCCTCGCGCTGGTCGTCCGGCAGTTTTTCCAGCGCTACTTTGAAATCCTGCAGATCAAGCGCGCCGTATTGGCCCGGATTGGTTGCGAGCTGCTCGGTATAGTAACCTTCCGAATCCTGGATCTCACGGCCGGCCTTGCGCACCTGACTGTAAAACTCGTTGCGCAGAATGGTGAATAGCCAGGCCTTCATATTGGTGCCTGGCTCGAACGAACTTTTCTTGGCCCAGGCTTTCATGATCGTGTCCTGCACCAGGTCGTCGGCACGGTCATGCCGGCCGGTGAGCGAAACGCCGAACGCGCGCAAGCTGCCGAGACAGCCCAGCAGCGCTCGCTTGAAATCCTTGTCGGTCTCGGTTTCGACCTCGGCCGCCATTATTCAGTCTCCTTGACCCTTGCCGCGTCCATCGCTGCTCGTTCCGCCTCATCCAGACGTTCGAGCAAGTCCAGGAAGCGATCGGGGATCGCCTGCTCCTGCAAAGAATCGTAGTACTCCTTCAGCTTTCTGGGAATTTCGCCAAATGGTCCGGGTAGACCATGACCCTCCATTCTATCTGATTGATTATTTTTCATTGGGTATCGTGCTCGCATGGTTTGCGGGTTGGTTTGATCCAGACGCCAAAACGCTGTTTATGCGGGAAAAGTTCCGGCATTGTGAAACAAATTTTTCAAGTCTTTCAAGCTGGCTATGGCGAAATCGACAAGCAGCCGAGCACCTTCTGGAACCTGGGCCGTTCTCGTGCATTTCCATCGCAAGAGTTGGAAAGGAGAATATCATGCTTTACTATGCGCTTCTGTTCCTGGTGGTTGCGATTGTTGCCGGTGTACTTGGGTTCTCCGGCCTCGCCGGCACGTCGGCGGGTATCGCTCAGGTCTTGTTTTTCCTGTTCCTGGCATTCCTGGTCATCTCCTTGATCATCCGGGCAATTCGCAGCGTCTGACGACGTGCGTCCGACAAAGGCAGACCGGGCTGAAAGGTCCGGTCTTGCCGTTCGAGACTGCGATCTAAGTGCCGGAATTTCGGGTTTCATTTAAAATCAAATTTTTTTGTAAACCCATGGAACCAGATCGCGTGACGAGAGTTTTAGAGTTGCAAGAACGGATTCCCCTCGTCTGTTTTTGCTTCGCGGCGCCTCATCCGCCCCTTCACCCCCCGAAGGCGCCCATCAAGGAGAGAACCCTTCCCTTCCGCCGGAACGGTTCTCTCCTTTCTATTTTCTGCACTTCCGTTTCCGCATCTTCTCCGCCATGTCAGCGCACGAAAAAACATTCGTCCGCGGAACAACGTCTGTGGGATTCGCATTTAGCAACCGAATGCGGCAACCGCTGCCTTGCAAGGGCCGGGAGACAGTCGAGCGCCGACAAGGTGAGGCGGATGAGGACAGCATGGCAACCATACTCATCATCGTTCTTATCCTTCTGCTGATCGGCGCGCTCCCGACATGGCCGCATTCCCGCAACTGGAGCTACGGCCCTACGGGGCTCATAGGCACTATCCTGCTCATCGCCGTTATTCTGATGTTGATGCGGGTGATCTGATGCTGACAAAAACAAGGAGATAGACCATGGCAACCATGTCCAAAATCCTGTCCGACAAGGAGACGGCGCCGTCCGTCGAGGATCTTGAAGCCCAGATCACCGAATTGCGCCGGGAGATCGCGTCACTCACCAAGAATATCGCTGCCTTCGGTCAGGCCAAGGCGGACGAATATCGCTCCGGCATCGAGGGCATCGCGTCGGACGCCGTGCAGGCCTCGCTCAATGCACTGCACAGCGCGCGCGACGAGGCCGCGTCCCTGGAAGAGAGCTTTGAGGAGCATGTTCGCGCCCGCCCTTTGCAATCGATCGGGATCGCGCTCGGCGTGGGCTTCCTCGCCGCTCTTTTGACACGGCGGTGAGCATGGCGGCACTGTTCCAAGCCTTGGCGCTCAGACTGCAGGACTCCGGCGAACGCGCAATGCTGACGGTGATCACGTATTTCGTCGCCGCATTGCTGTTCATCCTTGCCATCGCAGCCTTCATCTATGCGGCAGCAGTCGCTCTGACGGAGGCTTATGGCCCGGTCGTGGCAGGGGTTGTCATCGGTGTCGTCGCGGCCCTGTTGGGCCTGATGACCATTGCTTGGCTGTCTTTGCGCAAGCGCAGCCTGCGCCGCAAGATGCAGCTTCGCCGGCTTGCCGCCCAGCCGTCGCTGGCCGACACCGCCGCCACGGCATTGCCGATCATGCTGCAAAAGAATCCGCTCGGCGTTCTCATCGTCGCTGCGGCGGCGGGTTTCCTGTTGCAGCGCTCGACGCAGCATCGAAAATGATGGAATCTTACTGCAATGAGTCTGGGATGGAGAGAGTGCCATGTTTGAAAAGCTCAGAAGCGATAGGGTCGCCTCCATTTTGCGGAACCCGGAACTGTCTCGCCGTGACCGCATCCAAAAGCTGATGAGGCTGCGTGAGGATGCCCGCGCGGAGCAGCGGCTTGCCTCGGAGGGCGGCATGATCGAGGACGATGGGTTGAATTCCAATTTGCGCGATATCGAGCTTGCTCTCGAACGGCTCGGCCTAGATCCTGCCATCGAGGAAGGCAAGGGTCCCGCGACGCTATGATGGTTTCCTGTAACCACCTGTGGTGTCGGCTTGTATCTTCGGGTCGCGCAAGCAAAAATCGTAAACAAATGGAACAATGAAATATCTGACGCGTTAGTATGGTTATCCGGCCAATTCGTCCGCTTGTATCTGGGGAGAAAATTCATGACGTTAACCGAGCGCGTGGCAGCACATCTTCCGTTTCTGCGTCGTTATTCCCGCGCAATAACCGGCTCACAGACTTCGGGCGATGCTTTCGTCGCCGCAACACTGGAAGCTTTGATCGCCGACATTTCGATATTTCCAAACGCGTCTTCCGACAGAGTGGCGCTTTACAAGCTGTTTGCACGGATTCTGAAATCGGCTTCGGTAGACGTCCCGCAGATCATCTCGCCCTACGCCTGGGAGAAGCGCGCGGTGTCGAACCTGGCTTCCGTGCCCACCCAGGCGCGACATGCTTTCCTGCTTGTATCGGTAGAGGGATTTTCGATGTCCGAGACGGCTGAGATCCTGTCCGTGAATGTCGACGAGGTGCGGCGGCTCATCGACGAGGCCACCAGGGAGATCGCCCGCCATATCTCGACCGAGATCATGATCATCGAGGACGAGCCGCTGATAGCGCTCGACATCGAGCATATCGTCCTTGATCTCGGCCATACCGTGAGTGGCATTGCGCGCACCCATTCCGAGGCGGTGGACCTCTATCGGCGGACCAGTCCCGGCATGATTCTGGCGGACATCCATCTCGCCGACGGCAGCTCGGGTATCGATGCGATCAATGATATCCTCAAAGTGGCGAGCATCCCGGTGATTTTCATCACCGCCTTTCCGGAAAGACTGTTGACCGGAGAGCGGGCCGAGCCGACCTTCCTGGTCACCAAACCCTATAATCCTGATATGCTCAAGGCGCTGATCAGCCAGGCCTTGTTCTTCAACGAGAGCGCCAAGACGTATCAGGCGCTGTCAGCCTGACACGGTCGTGACGCTATCAGATATCGCAATTGACGGCGGGATGTGTCCCGCCGCATGTTCGGGTGGGGCAAGCCGGACGCGATAGGCTGTTTTCGAGGTGGGTGCAGTGCAGCGATTTCTTTGGCACGCAAAAGACATGACGGAAAATGAGCTCAGTCCATTTTTCGTCGCTGCGCTTTTGGACATGAATGCCAGCCTGATTCTCCAAGATTCCGACGATAGCTACCTGATGGTGACGAGCCTGCCGGACCTTTGGCGGATCGACAATTTCTCGGAGCCGGCGGACCCGAATATTTTTGGCGACACGATCGCGCTCCAGCTTGCCGCGGCGAAAAACCGGGCGCGGCAATCCGGCCTTACCGAAATCATCGAGATCGAGCTGGATGAAGCCAGGATTTTTGAATTCCGCGTCCTCGCCTTCACCGGCCGGCTGAACCGCACGCAATTGATCACCACGATCATCGATCGCACCGAGGAGCGGCGCCGCGAAAAAATCCTGCAATCGCTGTTGCGCGATGTCAGCCATCGTTCGAAGAATCTGCTGGCGATCATCCAGAGCATCGCCACGCAGACCTCGCAATATACCGACACGATCGATGCCTATGTGCAAAAGCTGCGCGGACGGATTTTTTCCCTGTCGCGCTCGCAGGACCTTGTCACCGATTCCGGTTGGCGCGGCGCTTTCGTCCACGAATTGCTCGATCAGCAGGTTTCCGCCTATATTCCGAGCGGCCAGGATCTGATCGCCTTCGAGGGCGAGAATATCCTGCTGTCGCCCAATGTGACCATGCATCTCGGCTTGGCCTTCCACGAACTGCTGATCAATGCGATCAACTACGGCACGTTCCTCACCGCTGGCGATGTGATCCGGGTCGGCTGCTCGATTGCCGACGTGGACAGCATCAAGCATATCCGCGTGGACTGGAGGGAGCCGGTCAACCCGCGCTTCCGCAGCATTGAGGCCGGTGCCGACATCCCGGTCCGGCGGCTCGGCACGGCGATTCTCGAGCGGGTGGTCCCCGCATCGGTCAACGGCCGCGCCGAATACCAGATAGCACCGTTCGACGTGCGCTATAACCTGATGTTCCCGGCCGAGCTTCACAAAGCTGCATGATGGCCGGCGAAAATTCTCACGAGGGTAGCAATTCGCTTGTTTTCCCCGTTAGCCAGTAGCCGAACAGGCCGATCCATTCGTGGAAAGCCCTATCGATGTCGTCGAGGCGCTGGGCGGCGGTGTGATTGGGAAGGCGCCCACGCCCGGCAAGGGTCCGGAAATCGACCGGATAGGGCACGACCGGAAACTTTTGCGCGTTGAAGCAGGCCATCGCGCGCGGCATATGCCAGGCCGAGGTCACCAGAAGCCAGGTTTCGCCAGGTTTCGGCGACAGCGCCCTGGCGCTTTCCGCCGCGTTCTCGCAGGTGGTGCGGGATTTCTCGTCCATGCCGATGCGATCCGCGGCAATACCGACACCGGTGAGGAATTGCCTGGCAACCGTCGATTCAGACGGATCGGCCTGGCTGCCCGGCTGGCCGAAGCCACCGGACAGGAAGATGCGCGCAGTCGGGAAGCGATAAGCGAGCATCGCCGTCTCTGTCAGACGCTCGCCGGCATCGTTTATAGTCACCATCTTGCGGTCGGCCGTCAGGTGGATGTCAACGCCGCCACCGAGCATGATGATGCCGGTCGGCGGCGTGGTCAGATCGGGGATGGGATAGTGGTTTTCGAGCGGCGCCAGCGCCGGTGTTTCCACCCCGCCCCAGCCGCAGACAGCCAGCAGGACCACGGCCATTGCCGTCAGCCATCCGCCCAGGCGCCGTCGCCGGAAGATCGTCAGCACGATACCGAGCAGACCAAGGAGCAGCAGGAAATTCGACGGGATCACGAACTGCTCGGCGAACTTCGAAATGGCAAACACGATGACCTTCCCCTTCTGTGGCTCAAATTCTATGGCTCAAACCATTTCGGCGAGCAGTTCTTCCGTCGTCATCACCCGCCCGAAAACCTGGCCGATGATGCCGAGTGTCGCCTCATGCGAGGCCTGATCGAGACCGCCATTGGCGTCGCTGATGAAGGCGACCTTGTAATCGCGCATAAAGGCGCTGCGGGCAGTGGATTCGCAGCAGATATTGGTGACCGTGCCGATGATGATCACGGTGTCGACGCCGTTCGGTCCGCGGACATTGCGCAACGCGGTGTCCAACTGCGTGTTGTAAAAGGCGTCATAGCGGTGCTTGTCGACAATCGTCTCGCCCGCCAGGGGCCTTAGCGCATCGACCACCTCGACGCCGGGCGTGCCCTCGCGCATGCCGGCGGCTTTCAGCCGCGGGATATAGGTCGTCTCCAAGGGCGAGACGTCGAAGCGGTCGCTCAGCACATGCCGGGTGAAGAACACAGGCACGCCCTCCGCGCGGCAGCGGTCGAGAACGCGCCGCATCTCCGGCAGGCATTCCCGTGCCATCGGCACTTCCATGATCGCGCCTTCGTCGACGAAGTCGCGTTGCATGTCGATGACCAGGAGGGCGGCGCGGCCCTTGTCGAACCGCCAGGGAGCTTCGGTTGCCATATGCTTCTTTCAGGGAACCTCGTCGTCGCCGGCAGTGCCGCCTTCATTTTCGAGCGACTGCAAGCGCCGGGATTCGCTTTGCGTGAATTTCAGCCGGACGCCGATACCGCCGCCATTCTCGGCGATGAACTGCGCGCCGAAGCTCTCGAGCGCCGTTTGCAGTTTCTGGATGCTCGCGTCGTCGAGCTCGACAAGCTTGCGCTCGAAATCGGCAATGTCAGCGGCATCTACGCCCGAACGCTCTGCGAGCATATCGCAGGTGATCTCGGTAAGCGCCCTGGCGGCTCGGCACTGCGAATAGGTAATCATCACGCTCTCCTCAGTGCTCGCAGACATCGATCCATTCGGCTTTTGTCAGCACGGCGATGCGCTCGGGAGCAATCCTGACAGCCGCCTTGGTGCCACCCGCCGCCGGCACGACTTCGTCATATTCCCTCAGCGCCACGTCGCAATAGATCTTGAGCGGTTTTGCGAGCCCGAACGGGCAGACGCCGCCGACCGGATGCCCGGTTTCGTGTTCGACTTCGTCGAGGCCCAGCATGCGCGGTTTGGCGGAAAATTGCGTCTTGAACTTCTTGTTGTCGAGCCGCGACGTGCCCTTGGCAACGAGCAGCACGACCTCGTCGCCGATGCGGATTGCGAGCGTCTTGGCGATCTGGCCGGGTTCGACATTATGCCCGGCCGCCGCCTCTCCGACGGTGGCCGTCGAGACATCGAGTTCTATGACATGAAGATCAGGCGCATGTTCGGCGAAGAAGGCTTTGACGGATTGGACGCTCATGGATCACTGCCGGCAGGAAGGAATGCATCGGAAGATATAGTTTGCCCTATAGCCCAAATAACCGAATGCGCCAATCCATGAGACCGGCGCATTCATGCATAAGGCAGTATCGATCTTGAGATAGGGCTTCGTTAGAAAATACGGCTACCCGCAGCCTTTCGGCCAAAGTCGATATTCAGAAGAAGGGAGAATGCTGCCAAAGTGCAGGTGGCGAAAAGCGTTGCGCTCAGCCCGAGAACAATCATTGCTCATACCTCGCATGACGTCATAGTCATTTTGCCAGGTTGAGCTAGCGCGATTGACTTGTCCCTGGCTTACCGCGCGGTTCAGGAGGGTCTCGCAAAGAGGCTAATCAAAGTTTACCGACAAACTTTATTTATTGATTACGCTATGTTTCTACCCCCCGTTAACCTTCAGGCAAGGAATTAACCATAAACATGGGTATTACGCCGGAATGGGATTGGTGTGCCAATCCATAGGCATGATGCCGCTTCGTCGTCCCGGTATGCAAAGCCCGGAATTCACTGGAAATTTGGCCTCCAAGGCCCGGATTTGCCGCGCTGGCCGCTCTCTTGGCCGAGGGTGTGCGGCGCATGTCCGCCTGGAGTTGTGTGAGGGGCATGTCAGCCCGTCGGCTGGCGTCGTGCGTTTTGACGGGGATCGATTTTGGTAGAGGCGGCAGGACAGGCGGAAAAGGAGCGGCGCGATGGCGGTGGCCTCGCGAGCCGGCTGCGCTTTGCCGCTCTTGACGCCGAGCAGACCGCACTCGTCCGCGACAGCCGCAGCAAATTGCTGCCGCATGTGAAACTGGCGCTGCGCGACCTCTTCCAGCGCCTGCAGACCTTTCCCGACGCCGCCCGCAATTTTCAGAGCGAAGCCCAGATCGACCGCCTCTACGATCTCACCCAGTCGCACTGGGACGTGCTCACCGATGCCCGCTTCGACAGCCTCTATGCCGAGCGGGTCAAGGTTCTGTCCGATACCGAGAGCCGCATCGGCCTCGATCCGCGCTGGCACATCGCCGGCCATTCCGTGGTGCTCGAACATCTGGTGGCGGGGCTGCTTGACGAGTTCTGGCCGAACTCGATGTTCAGCACCGGCGGTCGCGTGCGTGAAAAGCTCACCGATCTCCTGCGTGCCTTGATCCGCGCGGTCATGGTCGATCTCGAAATTTCGACCTCGCTGCGCTTCAACGAAGTCCGCCTCAGTCATCAGCAGTCGTTGTCGGCAGCAGCCGACAAGCACAGAATCGAGACGCGCGCCATCCTCTCCCAGGTTGCTGAGCGCCTGACCGAAAAGGATTTCTCCACACCGGTCGCGCTGGATGTCCCCGAGGATTATCGCGATATCGCCGACAGCCTGACGGCGGCGCTGACTGAAATATCGACATCCCTCGCGTCGTCGAAAAGCAATACCGAGCGGTTAAGTCATGCCTCCGGCCGGATCGCTCTTTCCGCCGATACCCTTGCAAGCCGCAATAGCCAGTCGGCTGCGGCATTGGCCGGCATCGTCACGGAGATCGATGGTATTGCCGCCAAGGTGGGCATGACCGCCGCCAGCGCCCGTGGCGCTGAAACGGCTTCCGGCAAGGCGCGTGCGGCGGCAATCGACAGCGGCACCGTCGCCGGCCAGGCGATGAACGCCATGACCGATATCGAGAAGTCCGCCGAGAAGATCGGCCAGATCATTGGCGTGATTGACGAGATCGCCTTCCAGACCAATCTGCTGGCGCTCAATGCCGGTATCGAAGCCGCACGCGCCGGCGAGTCCGGTCGCGGCTTTGCCGTCGTCGCCCAGGAAGTCCGGGCACTGGCGCAGCGCTCTGCCGAGGCGGCACGCGAGATCAAGGACCTGGTGACCGGCACCAAGGTGCAGGTCGACAGCGGCGTCGCCATGGTGACGAAGACGCAGTCCGCCATCGGCGACATCGCCGAACAGGTCGCCGCCATCAACGACGCGGTCGCCGGCCTGGCCCGCGAGACGAAGGAAGCGGCCGACGGCGTGGCGATGGTGTCGAAATCGGCCGGTACGGTCGGCGACGATCTGATGCGTTGCGCGGAAGCCGCGCGCGAGACGCTGACGCAGTCCGGCGACATCAAGACGACAATCGATGAGCTTGGCGACATGATCCGCCGGTTCCGCCTCGAAAATTATCCTCAAAGACCGGCGCGGCCGGTGGACGCGGGCATTACGCCCTTGCCGTCCGCGGCAGTCGTCGCAGCCATTCCGCCGATGTTTGACGATATCTCCGGCGATGCCGTCCTGCCCAGGATGGTCGGAGGTGTCAGATGAGCGTGCGGAATGGACGGATGGCGATGGATCGCCTTCGGTTCGGAAGATGGCGGGGCGCCGATGAACTTCTTCATGCCGGTCCCCGGCAGACGATTGACAGGACGAACCTGGTCCCGAGGACCAGGCAATCAGGGATCATCATATGACTGGCAAATCAGCAGCAAAGAAATTGAGCCTGGAAAAGGTGCTGGACCTCAACGAGGCCCAGGCCCTTCACGGCAAGCTCATGGCCCTCAGGGGCAGCAATGTCAGCATCGATGCCTCGCCCGTCGAACGGGCCGGAGCGCTCTGCGTTCAGGTTCTGATGTCCGCGGCTAAAAGCTGGGAGGAAGAGCAGCACTCTTTCACCTTCTCCAAAATGTCTGACGCCATGGCGAAAACCATGCAGCTCATCGGCGTCAACTACGACCATCTGCTCGCAAAGGAGAGCAAATAATGAAGAAGAAAGTTCTGACAGTCGACGATTCCAGAACGATCCGGAACATGTTGCTGGTCACCCTCAACAATGCCGGTTTCGAAACGATCCAGGCCGAGGATGGCGTCGAGGGCCTTGAAGTCTTGGAACAGTGCAATCCGGACGTCATCGTCACCGACATCAACATGCCCCGTCTCGATGGCTTCGGCTTCATCGAAGGCGTGCGCCGAAATGATAAATACCGGGCGATTCCGATCCTTGTCCTGACGACCGAAAGTGATGCGGAAAAGAAGAATCGCGCCCGCCAGGCCGGCGCGACCGGTTGGATCGTCAAGCCGTTCGATCCTACCAAGCTTATCGATGCCATTGAGCGCGTAACCGCCTAACGGGAATTACTCCTATGGATATGAACGAAATCAAAGAGATCTTCTTCCAGGAGTGCGAGGAACAGCTCGCTGAACTGGAATCCGGTCTGCTCAAGATGAATGACGGCGAGACGGATTCGGAGACGGTCAATGCCGTGTTCCGGGCCGTTCATTCGATCAAGGGCGGCGCCGGCGCCTTCGGTCTTGACGATCTCGTGGCCTTTGCCCACGTGTTCGAGACGACTCTGGATTGCGTTCGTTCCAATAAGCTCGATCCGGGTCCGGATGTGATGAAGGTCATGCTGAAGTCGGCCGACGTGCTCGCCGACCTCACCAATGCCGCCCGTGACGGCGGCAAGGTCGACCCGAGCCGCACCACCGGCCTGGTCAAGGATCTCGAAGCGCTCGCCCGTGGCGAAGCGCCCTCTGGAGGTTCCGCCGAACCGGTTGCCAAGGCACCTGCTCCGAAGCCGGCGGCAGCTGCACCCGCCCCAAAGGCTGCCGCACCGGAGGCGACGCCGAAGCCGACCGACGATAGCGGTTTCCAGCCCGTTCCCTTCTCATTCGACGATTTCGGCGGCGATGAAGAGGCTGTAGGCGCACCGTCGTTCGAAGTCATCTTCAAGCCCCGCTCGGACCTCTATTCCAAGGGCAACGACGCAGCTCTCCTGCTGCGCGACCTGCGCCGCCTCGGCGACATGAGCATCCATTGCGACATGTCCGCACTGCCGTCGCTTACGGACATGGACCCGGAAGCAGCCTATTTCTCCTGGAAGATCCACATCGCCACGGAAAAGGGCGAGGACGGTATCCGCCAGGTCTTCGAATTCGCCGAATGGGATTGCGAACTCGAAATCCGCTCACTCGACGACGCACCGGACGCCCATGCGGGCAGCGACGAAGAGCTGCCGATGCAGCCGGTGCCGTTCGACCTGGCGATGCTCGACGAAGAGCCGATTATGGCGGTTGAGCAGGAAGAGAACCACGAGGAAGCCGCCTCGGCCCTGCTCGCCGCCACGGCTGCCCAGGAAGTCGCAGCCAGCGAGACAATCTCCGCCAAGGCCGCCACGCCGCGCGAAGCACCGGCGGAAAAGCGCGAAGCGGCTGCCGCCAAGGGTGGCGACGCTGGCGGCAACCCGACCATCCGCGTCGATCTCGACCGCGTCGACCGCCTTATCAATCTGGTGGGCGAACTTGTCATCAACCAGGCCATGCTGGCTCAGAGCGTCATCGAGAACGACCAGAGCGGTACCCAAGGCATCAATATGGGGCTCGACGAGCTGCAGCAGCTCACCCGCGAGATCCAGGATTCGGTCATGGCGATCCGCGCCCAGCCGGTGAAGCCTGTCTTCCAGCGCATGTCGCGTATCGTCCGCGAAGTCGCCGACATGGTCGGCAAGTCGGTCCGCCTGGTCACCGAAGGTGAAAACACCGAAGTCGACAAGACGGTCATCGACAAGCTTGCCGAGCCGCTGACCCACATGATCCGCAACGCCGTCGACCACGGTCTCGAATCGCCCGAAAAGCGCAAGGCGGCCGGCAAGAACCCGGAAGGCACGGTCAAGCTGACCGCCAAGCACCGTTCCGGCCGCATCGTCATCGAACTCTCCGACGACGGCGCCGGCATCAACCGCGAAAAGGTCAAGCAGAAGGCGATCGACAACGACCTCATCCCTGCCGACGCCAACCTGTCGGACGAGGAAATCGACAACATCATCTTCATGCCGGGCTTTTCGACAGCCGACAAGATCTCCGACGTGTCGGGCCGTGGCGTCGGCATGGACGTCGTCAAGCGTTCGATCCAGGCACTCGGCGGCCGCATCTCCATCCAGTCGCGCCCGGGCCATGGCTCCAGCTTCATCATGAGCCTGCCGCTGACGCTCGCCGTGCTCGATGGCATGGTGGTCACGGTCGCCAACCAGACACTGGTCGTGCCGCTGACGGCCATCGTCGAAACACTTCAGCCGGAGGCGTCGGCCATCCACTCCTTCGGCGCGTCGCAGAAACTGATCGCCATCCGCAACTCCTTCTGCCCGCTTGTCGATGTCGGCCGCATCCTCAACTACCGCGCCAATGCCGCCAATCCGGTGGATGGTGTCGCCCTTCTGGTCGAATCCGAAGGCGGCGGCCAGCGTGCGCTGATGGTCGATGCGATTCAGGGCCAGCGTCAGGTGGTTATTAAGAGTCTTGAGGCAAACTATACCCATGTGCCGGGCATCGCCGCGGCAACCATTCTCGGCGACGGGCGCGTGGCGCTCATCCTCGACGTGGACTCGGTGGTCGCCGCATCGCGGGGGCAGGGTTTGAAGATAGACGGCGCACTTGCAGCTGTTGGGTAAATAAAGCGTAGGAGTTGGAGCGAGCCGGCATGACGTACACCGCAAAATCCATATCGCAAGGCGGCCGCGAGCTTATCGCTTTCCGGATCGGCGAGCAGGAATTTACCGTGAATGTCATGGCTGTCCGCGAGATTCGCGGCTGGACGACGGCAACTCCCATGCCCCACTCGCCCAATTACATGATGGGCGTGATCAACCTCCGCGGCGTCGTGCTGCCGATCGTCGATCTCTCCGCGCGGTTGGGTATGAAGCCGGCCGCGCCGACCGCTCGGCATGTCATCATCGTCGTTCAGGTACGCGAGACCATGGTTGGCCTGCTGGTCGATGGCGTTTCCGATATTCTGACGATCACCGACGATAACGTCCAACCCGTACCGGAAGTCGCCTCCGACCTCGAAAAGTCGTTCGCGCGCGGCATCATTGCTCTTGAGAATCGCATGATCTGCCTTGTCGAGCTCGAGGCCATCTTCCCGCAAACCGAAAGTGAAGCTGCCTGATGAGCCTTGCCCTGGACCCGCGCCGCAGTCAGGAGGAAATCCTCGCCGGAGGAGAATTCCCGCTGACCCGCAAGGATCTCGCCGACATTGCTGCGATGATCTATTCCGACGCCGGCATCTACCTCAACGAGACGAAGGCCTCGCTCGTCTATTCGCGTCTCTCCAAGCATATCCGCCAGCTTGGCCTCAAGGATTTCCGCTCTTATTGCGATTTGGTTTCCTCGCAGGCGGGGGCAGCCGAACGCCGCGAGATGCTGTCTTTTCTCACCACCAACTTCACCCGCTTCTTCCGCGAGAACCATCACTTCGACCATCTGAGGACTGAAGTGCTGCCGGGTCTCGTATCCCGCGTCAAGGCCGGCGGCCGGGCTCGCATCTGGTCGGCGGCGTCATCGGACGGCCAGGAGCCTTATTCGATCGCTCTGACCGCGCTTTCCGTGCTGCCCAACATTGCCGACTACGATTTCAAGATCCTGGCGACCGACATCGACCCGAAGATCCTGGCCGCCGCCCGGCTCGGCGCCTATGACGAGGCCTCGCTGGAAACCGTCAGCCCGGCGATGCGCAAGCAATATTTCCAGCAGGTCGTCGTCGACGGCAAGCAAAAGTGGCAGGTCACCGACGCCGTCAAGCGGCTGATCACCTATAACGAGCTCAACCTGATGGCCAATTGGCCGTTCAAGGGCAAGTTCGACGTGATCTTCTGCCGCAACGTGGTGATCTATTTCGACGAGCCGACCCAGATGCGCATTTGGTCGCGTTTCTCGGAACTGCTGCCCGAGGGCGGTCATCTCTACATCGGTCATTCCGAGCGTGTATCGGGTGAAGCCAAGGCGCTGTTCGATAATACCGGCATCACCACCTACAAGTTCATCGGCAAGGCCGGCGGAAGGAGGACATGATGTCACCAGCGAGAGTTCTTGTGGTTGACGACTCCGCGACCATGCGGGGACTGATTTCTGCGGTGCTCAATTCCGATCCGGATGTCAGCGTCGTCGGTCAGGCGAGCGATGCCATGGAAGCGCGCGCCGCCATCAAGGAGCTCAACCCCGACGTCGTGACGCTCGACATCGAGATGCCGAACATGAACGGCCTCGAATTCCTCGAAAAGATCATGACGCTGCGGCCGATGCCGGTGATCATGGTCTCGTCGCTGACCCATCGCGGCGCCGAAGCCTCGATCTCCGCGTTGGAGATCGGCGCCTTCGATTGCATCGGCAAGCCGGCGCCGGGTGACTCGCGCCCGTTCCACGAACTGATCGAGAAGGTCAAGGCGGCAGCCAAGTCGAGCTATCGCCATCAGTACACACGCACGCCGCAGGCACAGCCGACGTCGCCAGCCAATGCGAATGTGGCTTCGGAGTATCGCGTCGGCCGAAAGATCGTCGCAATCGGCTCTTCGACGGGTGGCGTCGAGGCATTGATAGAAGTTCTTAAGAAGTTTCCGGTTAATTGCCCTCCGACCGTCATCACTCAGCATATGCCGCCGACATTCACCAAGAGTTTCGCGGAAAGGCTGAATCGACTTTGCGCACCCCAGGTCAATGAAGCGACCGACGGCGCAAGGCTCGAGATCGGTCGCATCTACCTGGCGCCCGGCGGGGAACGGCATATGGCCGTGGCCAATCCCCATGCTCCGACGATCCGGCTGATCGAAAAGCCGCCGGTCAACGGACATCGGCCGTCAGTGGATGTGTTGTTCGACTCTGTGGCCGAGCTCGCCGGTCGCAATGCCGTAGGAGTGATCCTCACCGGCATGGGGCGGGATGGGGCTACGGGTCTGTTGAAGATGCGTCACGCGGGCGCCCGCACCGTCGGGCAGAACGAGAAGACTTGCGTGGTGTACGGAATGCCCCGTGTGGCGTTCGAGATCGGCGCTGTGGAAACGCAGCTGCCTCTCGGCGGCATCGGAGAAGAAATATTGAAACTTACGGCCGCGCGTAAAGAAGGAAGTGACTAATGTCTATCGCTGAGAAGATCAAAGTCCTTATCGTGGACGACCAGGTAACGAGCCGCCTACTGTTGAGCGACGCCTTGACCCAGCTGGGCTTCAAGCAGATCACCTCGGCGGGCGACGGCGAGCAGGGCATGAAGATCATGGCCGAGCAGCCACACCACCTGGTGATCTCGGATTTCAACATGCCGAAGATGGATGGCATCAACTTCCTTCAGGCGGTTCGAGCCAACCCGACCACCAAAAAGGCGGCGTTCATCATCCTCACAGCACAGGGTGACCGGGCGCTGGTCCAGAAGGCCGCCAGTCTCGGCGCCAACAACGTGCTCGCCAAACCCTTCACCATCGACAAGATGAAGGCTGCTATCGAAGCCGTGTTCGGGTCGCTCAAATGAACACGGATGGCTTCCGCCGACAGCACGTTATCCAAGGCGAGTGGAAAGTTTCAAAGGATCCTGATGTCGTTTTGTCGACGGTTCTGGGCTCGTGCGTCGCGGCCTGTCTGCGCGACCCGACGGCCGGCATCGGTGGCATGAACCACTTTCTCCTGCCCGGCTCGGTTGAAGCCATGGCCCAGGGCGGCGATGTCTCGCGCTACGGCGTGCATCTCATGGAACTCTTGATCAATGGTCTGTTGAAACAGGGCGCCCGCCGCGACCGGCTGGAGGCCAAGATTTTCGGCGGCGCCAAGACGATCGCCTCCTTCTCCAATGTCGGCCAGCAGAACGCCGATTTCGCCACGCAGTTTCTACGCGACGAAGGCATCAAGCTCGTCGGTGGATCGACCGGCGGTGACGCCGGCCGCAAGTTGGAATTCTGGCCGGTCTCCGGCCGCGCCCGTCAATATGCGTTGAACGGCGCTGAAACGCAGCGCACCGTGCAACTGGAAACCCGCACCGTTTCCACGCCGAAGCCCGCCGAAAGTTCAATCGAGTTCTTCTGAGTTCAAAAAGGGTCAATCTTATGCAGTCCAGTCTCGCGTCGCACTTGACCCCAACCGAGGAGTCGCTTCCCGAAGTTCTGATGCGTGTGGTGTCCGAGCTGCATGATGTCGCCTATCTGATTGAACGCATCGAGCCGTTTCTGACCAATGCCGAAGGTGGCATACTCGACACCGCCGACCGCATGATGGTCATGCAGGGCATCGACCTGGCCGTTCAGAAGGCGCGCGGCCTTGCCGAATTCATCGACACGGTGACCGCGGCCATTCCCGAAGAGATTCTCGTCGACGTCACAACCGCGCTCAATCTGGTCAAGCTCGCCGACATGCAGAAGGCGCTGGCCGGCGGCCTGCGCCATGGCCATTCGCAACCCATCACCCGCGCCGTCGGCGATTTCGACCTGTTTTAATTAAAAAAGTCTGTTCGAAGAATTTGCCGCAGCCAAATTCTTCGGCGCAGTTAAAGCAAGCCAGTCTCTTCCTGCCTTTCATAGACTCTCCTCATTTTGAGTGGCATTGTCCAGGTCACGTCAGCCGACGCAACTGAAGGCAGGTATAGATGAGTCGGATCCGCGGCGGCACAGACTTCGAGCAGTGGCTCTATCGCCTGGATTCAGGACAAGAAGCCGCCTTGTCACCCGTCTTGACGATGAGAATGGCGCTGCGGGTGCTTCCAGGCCTCCGCGCCATGTCTGGCAAGCCGGACGGCAAGGATAGCTGGCGTGAGGGGCTGACGCGGTCCATCGCCCGCGCTTCATCCGCGCTGTGGCTTTCCTCGATCGATGCCGTGAATGCTTCGAGGCTTCGAAACATTGCCTTTGTTTCGTCTGCGAGGGCGGCCTCCATCGTCTCCGGTCTCCAGAACAAAGGCTTGCGTGATCACGGCGACACCTTCGCGCTTGCTCCCGCAGGCTCGGTCTATGCGGTCTACGCCATCAGTGACGCGACGACGGGTCGACCGGCAGGTGAAATCGCCTATACGGCGTGCTCGGCGCTTTCCGCAATTGTTGACCCTGCGCTGGCATCAGCGCGTCAGGCCGTCTTCTGGCAGGCGCTCGACGCCGACATTGGTCTGGTCGAGGCCGGAACTGCCGCACAGGCGCTTGCCATGGCGCCGGCCTGGGGGACGAATATCGACATCAAAACCGAACAGCCCGAATTGTCGGAGCTCATAGGAACGTTTCGCGGGTTGCCATCTGCGCGGCATAGGCGCTGGGACGCATGGGTCGACTGGTATGAGGAACGGCTTATGGGCCGACCGCCGGAAAATTGCAGCCTCGGCAAAGGCATCCCGAATCCAGCTCTGAGCTGAAAAACGAAAACCTTCGCGCAAGCTTGGCTGCGTAGGGTGCGAGCGGGGAATGATATGCCCCAGGCTTGGCTTTGCACAATCTTGCGAGAACAGAATGAATCTGTTGAATCAGCTCACGGCAATCCTGAAGAACCTGACCCAACTGGGAATGGGGCGCCTCATCGCGCTCGGCATCGTCGGCGCGGTCACGCTGTTGGTCATCCTGGTGGGCACTTACTACGTCAACCGGCCGGGCTACGAGACGCTCTATGTCGGTCTCGAAACCGCTGACCTCAACCAGATCAGCATCGCGCTCGCCGAGGACGGCGTCGACTTCAAGGTCGGCACCGACGGCACGTCGCTCCAGGTGCCTGTCGGCATGACGGGCAAAGCCCGCCTGATGCTTGCCCAGAAGGGGCTGCCGAGTTCGACCAATGCCGGCTATGAGCTGTTCGACAATGTCGGCTCGCTGGGGCTCACCTCCTTCATGCAGGAAGTCACCCGGGTCCGCGCGCTGGAAGGCGAAATCGCCCGCACCATCCAGACCATCGACGGCATCAGCTCCGCTCGCGTTCATATCGTCATGGCAGACCGCGGCTCCTTTCGCCAGCAGGAGCAGAAGCCGACCGCTTCGGTCATGATCCGGGCATCGCAGCAGACCGGCCGGCAGGCCGCAACCTCCATCCGACATCTCGTCGCGGCAGCAGTCCCGGGGCTCTCGGTCGATGACGTGACCATCCTCGATTCAGCCGGCCAGCTCCTGGCTTCCGGCGACGATCCATCCAACAGCGCGCTCAACCGCTCGCTGAGCGTCGAGCAGAACCTGCAGACCGAAATGGAAGGCAAGATCGACAATGCGCTGGCGCCGTTCCTCGGCATGGACAATTTCCGCACCTCGGTGACTGCCAAGCTCAATACAGACGCGCAGCAGACCCAGGAAACCACTTTCGATCCGGATTCCAAAGTCGAGCGCTCGGTACGCACGACCAAGGAAGACCAGAAATCGGAACAGCAGAACGCCGATCAGGCGACCACTGTCGAACAGAACGTGCCGCAGGGCAACCAGAGTACCACGACGGGTCCGAAGTCATCCGACTCCAACAATAAGAAGGAAGAGCAGACCAATTACGAGATCAACCAGAAGACTGTCGCCACGGTGCGCAACGGCTATACGATCGACAAGCTGTCGATCGCCGTCGTGCTGAACCGCGGCCGTGTCGAAAAGCTGATCGGCTCGCCCTTCGACCAGACCAAGTATGACGCCTTCCTGGCGCAGATGCAGGCGATCGTCTCGTCGGCCGTCGGCGTCGATGGCAAGCGCGGCGACGTGGTCAACGTCTCCTCTGTCAATTTCCTTGAAAATGAACTGCTTCAGGACACGGCATCATCAGGCGAATCCTTCATGGATGTCTTCATGCGCAACATGGGCAGCATGATCAATGCCGGCGCCTTCGTCCTGGTTGCTTTCCTGATCGTCTGGCTGGGCTTCCGGCCGCTTATCAAGGCTATCGGCGGACCTGAAATGGCCGCTGCCGGCATCGGTGCCCCGGCGACCCTGCCCACGGGCGAGACCGCCGGCCTCGAACTACCGGACTTCTCGCCGCCGATGGGCGGGCCTGGCTCGGCCCTCATGGAAGGTTTCGGTTCGGACTTCGGCTTCGACTCGACCGACGACCTTCTCTCCGGCGAGGACGATGGCAGCGGCATCGCCAAGCGCGTCAAGGAAGGCCCGGAACGCCGCCTCACGCGCATGGTCGAGATCAGCGAAGAGCGTGCTGCCAAGATCCTGCGCAAATGGGCGATCCCGGAAAAGGTCGGCTGATCCGCACAGTTTCAGAACAAGCAATGCTTGCGCCGGCGATCCATCGTCGGCGCAATGTATTTTTGATCGCAAGTATAATGAGCCAAGACGTAGCGAAATACTAAAAAAATACCGCTGTCAAAATAGGTATTAGATTTCTACCTTTTCGTTGGAGAACCGTGCACTCCTGTTACGGAGACTTGTTCGAACACCGTTCCGATCGATTTTGGATAATAATTATTTGTATTTCGCGACGAATCAGCACATTCCATCAATAGGTACCGGTTCGAACGACCAAACTAAGATTTCGCCACTCGTTGCGAACATTTGCCGGTCTATTGAGCAGAAGCGCCGTCTATTGGGTGATTTTGTGGCAAGCGCGAAACTGGACAGAGACATGCAGGAAGTGCCGGCAATCCCCCCGGCTGCGGCAGCCCGGCGCCCCTTATCGGCCGAGCAATTGATCGAGCGTCTCAGGGCGAGCGCTGAGGCGGCTGATGTCTCCGCCGGCTTGCGTGTCCTGGCGAACTATGTCGGTGCCGACGGCTATCTGCTGGCGCGCCACGAGCTCAATAGCGAGAATGGCCTCGACAACGTCATCTCGTCCGACTGGCCGTTCGATCTTGTCTGCAAGCGTGGTATCGAGCTGATCACGCAGCTTTCGCGCACGACCGAGCTCGACAAGTGCCTGTCGACGCTGCATCCGGCCTTTTCGATGCTGCCGGAAGAAAGCGAATTGCCGGCAGGCTCCAGCCGCGAATATTGCACAATCATCTTCAATTCCGGCCGCAACCGCTACGTCCTGATGTTTATCTGCCCGACGGATGTCATCCTGTCGCAGCAGCGTCTCAGGGAGACGGGGGTACTCGCGAGCTATTTCGCCAGCCTGCTCTTCCAGGATACGACGCGCACGTCGCGGGACATGGACCTGACCGATCGGGAGCTTGAATGCCTTTATTGGATCGCTGAGGGCAAGACCAGCGACGAAATTGCCACCATTATTGGTATTTCGAAAAATACGATCAACAATTACATCACCAGCGTGATGCGCAAGACCGCCACGAGGACGCGCTCGGAGGCGATCGCCTATGCGGTCCGCCACAATCTGGTTTAGCTGATGACTGAAAGCCGTGCCCGGGAATCCAAAAGCTTCGCTGAACCGACAAAGCGGCAGATGAAGGCTGTCAGCCGCTCGGATTTCTTTCCCCGCCTGGTGGCGATGCAGCGCTTCGCCCATGCGCGCAATTTTGCCGTCCTCAAGACCAACAATTCCGGTCTGCCGAGCCGCCGCAAGCTGACCTGCATCCTCGACAATTTCCCCAGCGACAGCGAAGTTGGCGCCTCTTCCATCCTCGACGTTTATGGCCCGACATTGCTCGAGCATCTCGAAGTCTCGTCGCTGCCGCTCTTATGGAATGGCAAGGAAGACACGCAGACGGCGGAGACGCCGGATTTCTCCGCCTTTGTCATGCGCCTGAAGAACCGGGTCCTGCCGGTCTGCGGTATCGCGCTGCCGGTCCGCCTGGGATCGATGGGCAACGGCTATACCGTGTTCGCCGCCAACTATCTCGATATCACCAGTGAGATCATCATCGACCTGCACGCCCGCAGCCATCAGATGATGATGGACCTGCTCGTGCTCGACGAGCGCCGTTCGGCGCCGGATGAGGTGCTCTCCAATCGCGAGATCGCCTGCTTGCAGCTCGCCGGTGACGGCCTGGTCAGCGAGGAGATCGCCGGCCAGCTCGGACTCTCGGTGCATACGGTGAACGCCTACCTCGCCTCAGCGACGGTGAAGCTCGATTCCGTCAACCGCATCCAGGCGATCGCCAAGGCGATCCGCCTCGGCTATATCGCCTGATCGCAGTTTTTAGCGCATGTCTCCCGAAAGTGGTCACCGGTTTCGGGAGACATGCAAAAAACAAAGAACTAAAGCGCCTGGAGCCGAATTTAAAAAACGCGACGCGCCTTAGTTGAGGCTGGCTATCGGTGGCGGCACGACGAAGCGCGCCTTCTGCAGGCTTTCGGCCAGGAAAGCGGTGTTGATGTCCTGGTCAGGGGAGGGGTCCTGGAAGGCGATGTGCGAGATTTCCAGGCCAGCGAGTTCGTCGGTCAGCGACAGCTTGGCGTAGATGCTGACGCCTTCAGGCTTGATCTCGAGGTCGAGCAGGATTTCCGGCTGGCTGTTCCAGTCGAGATGATAATCGCCGCCGACGCCGAAACGCACGGTTCCGGGCAGGAAATAGAGTTCCGCTGCCGATGAGACGAGATCGGCCAGATTCCCCCAGCGTTCATACCTGAGCAACGAGACGAGGTCGGCGGCATCGATCAGCCGCAACTCGGTGGCGATAGGGCGAAGCGCTTCCGCCACGATTTTCTCGCGCTCGGCAGAATAGGTGCATTTTTTCATTGCTATCCGTTGATCCGTCTCTTCGTGCTCTTCGATGCGTAGATCTTCTGCAGAAGTTCGGCGACCGCCTTGTAGAAGACCGACGGAATCACACTATCGATGGAGACTTGCGCAAACATGGAACGCGCAAGCGGTGGATCCTCGAAGACCGGGATCCCATTTTCTTCGGCAATGGAACGGATCTTGAGCGCGATCAGATCCTGGCCCTTGGCGATCACCACCGGTGCCGCATCCTCCTCGCGGACATAACGCAGCGCGACCGCGAAGTGCGTCGGGTTGGCGATGACCAGCGTGGCGCGCGGCACCGAGGCCATCATGCGCTTGCGGGCGAGGTCACGGGCGAATGAGCGCTGGCGCTGCTTGATGATGGGGTCGCCATCCATCTGCTTGCGCTCTTCCTTGACCTCTTCCTTGGTCATCTTCAGCTCGGTGAACCATTGATGATGGGTCCAGAAATAGTCGGTGATACCGACGACGCCCGACGCGATCAGCACGATCAGCAGGATTGTCCGGACGTCGGAACTCAGCTTGCTCATCAGAAAATAGGGGTCCGAGAACATTGCATCGAGCGACTTGAAGTACTCGGTCTTGAGCGTCAGCACGACCACCGTCCCGACAACCAACACCTTGACCAGTGACTTGCCGAACTCGACATAGCCTGGCAGGCCGAAGATGCGCTGGAAGCCGGAGACTGGATTGAGGCGCGAGAATTTCGGCGCGATACGCTCGAGCACCGGGCTCGGCAGGTTCTGTAACACCGAGGCGCCGACGCCGAAGGTCGCCATCAGGATGAAGGCAGGGGCCACGATCGCCGTCGATTCCCAGCCAAGACGCATGAACAGCGCCACGACATCAGGCCCGGTCTCGAAACGCCATTGGTCCGGCTTCTCGAACAGGCTCTTCAGCGTATCCCAGAGATGGGCAACGCCGGAGGGCAGGTAGAAAACGAGATAGATGTAAATGCCCAGCGTCGAGGCGAAGACTGTGATTTCGCGCGAGAAGGGCACATTGCCCTTCTCCGCCGCTTCCAGATAACGTTTCTGGGTAGGGGCTTCTGTTTTACTTTCTTTATCAGCACCGTCAGCCATGAGCGTCGGTCCTCACGTTAGAGCGTGCTCTCAGACCGTCAACCGTCAGGCGGCTGCCGCGCCGTTTGGTTCCTTGAGCTCGATCTGGCCGTTGGCCGCGAGACGAATGGCTTCCTGGGCGATCGAACGGCGGGCAATCGCAATGTTGCGCGGCGTGGCACCCGTATCGGGTGCGCCGAGGTCCTGTTCGATCATGCGCCGCTGGCGGGCGCCGATGGCCGACAGCACAGCCTCGCGAATATCGGCCGCGACGCCGCGCAGCGCCATGGTGATGACATCGCCGGCAATGTCGTTGAACAGCAGGACGCGGCTCTTTTGCGGCATGGTCAGCAAGTCTTCGAACAGGAAGATGCGCGGCCGCACCTTCTGCACCGCTTCCTTGCTGAGTGCCTCGAGCGAATCGAGCAGCGCCTCGACATCGGGCTTGTCGAGTTCGTTCATCAGTTCAGCCGCCTTGACCGTGCCGGTCGCATTGCGCTCGGTGTTGAGGTCGCGCAGGATATCCATCACCCGGTTTTCGATCACCTGCGCAGCCTTTGGGCTGACTTCCTTGAGGTTGACCGTACGGTTGAGGATGTCGGCGCGGCGACGTTCCGGCATTTCCATCAGCACCTTGGCGCCGGCGGAAGAGGGAATCATCGATAGCACATAGGCAATGGTCTGCGGATGTTCGTCGATCAGGTATTTGGCAACGAATTTCGGATCGGCGCTTTCGAGCTGGTCCCAGATCGACGCTTCATAGGCCTGGAAAGCGGCGCGTCGGCCCAGCAGGCCGTCGACTTCGTCCGGCGTCAGGCCCTCTTCGAGGATGCCTTCGATCGCCTTTGCATTGTCCATCAGGCCAGCGCCTTCAGTGAACAGGTCCTCGAATTCGTTGACCAGTTCGATCAGTTCCTGGGGAGGGATCTGCCGCAGCCGCTGCGCGGAATGAATAATGGCCTGCAATTCAGCCTGGGTAAAATATTTCAGCAAGCGGCCGGCAATCGGCCTGCCCATGGCCAGCAACACTGCAGCAGCCTTGTCCGGCGGGCTCAGATTGCTGGTGAGCGCAGTCTCGCCAAAATTGTCGAAGTCAAACATTTCGACGGTCTCCCCGGAATCATTCCGGTTTATTACGAACTATAACTCAGGATTTCGCAACCGCTTTCACCTCAAGGAGGCGAATGCCGAAACGGGTCTCGTCGTCTTCCATCACAGTGATCTCGCCGCGGCCGATCAGCCGGCCATTGACGACGAGATCCACAGGTTCACCGATTCGCCGATCCAGCGAGATGATTGCACCCTCGGTGAGATTCATCAAGCTGGAGACTTGCATCCGGCTTGAGCCGAGGATGATTTGGACATCGATCGGGATGTCCATGATCAGGTTCATGTTGGCCTGCATGCCGCTGCCCGGCTCGCTCGCCGAGAAGGATGAGGACTGCGCCGAAGCGTTCGGCAGCGCGCCGCCGAAAGCGGCTTCGTCGAAATCGCCACCGCCGAAACCGGAGCCGAAATCGCTGCCGCCGCCAAAATCGCTGCTGCCGCCAAAATCCGAAGCGCCGCCGAAATCGCTCGTCGCTTCGGAGGCCGGGTCGGCATCGAAGCCCGAGCCGAAATCGCTCGACGCTTCTGAGGTTGCCGGAAAATCCATGCCGAAATCGCCGGCTGAAGCTGGGGCGCCGTCGGCGTCGGCCTTCAACACGCCGCGCAGGTCGTTGATAGCCTGGTCGAGCTCGTCATTGTTGTCGCCGAGGTCGGGTGCGTCTGGTGTCTTTGCTGTCTTGGGTGCCATAGTATGACTATTCCAGTTCAAACTTGCGCAAGGCTTTTCTTCAACAAAAGGTGGTGGTCGGCAGGATGCCGATCGGATCGACGCTTAGCCGAGCAGGTCACGGAGAAGATCCTCCTCCGAGCCTGCCGTTTCTTTCACCCGGACGGTATATTGGTCGCCGGAGCGGCCGAATTCGCAGGAATAGAGATCGCGGCCATTGGCGGCGACCTGGACATGGACGTCGCCGGCATCGAGGAACGGGATCACGTCCCCTGGCTGCAGCTTGGCGATCGAGCCGAGCTTGAGCGGCGTGAGATGGATGCGCGCCTCGACCCGGACTTCCGAGCGATGCACCTGCTCTTTGAGAATATCGCTCCAGTCGGGGCCGTTCTTCGCACCGGCGGTGACCGCCACGGGGGCCTTGACCACTGTCTTCAGCAGCGTCTTCTGCGGGATGATCACCGAAAACTCGCTGACCACAGCGCCGAATTCCACCTTCATGCGGATTTGCGCCGCATGCATGTCGACATAGTCGTCGGCCGGCTTGGGGCGCTTGGCGGCATTATAGGGCTTGGAAAGCAGGGGCTCGTAATTGCCCGGCGCGTTGACCGCCGATTTGATCACCGAGGCGATCTTGTCGGTGACCATCGGCGCCATTTCGAGCTCGATCGAGGAGGCCGGCCGCGCTTCTGGCTCGACGATCACAGTCTTGTCGCCGCCCATCAGGCACTCGACCATCGCCATGATCACGGTCGTGGAGCAGGCGATGGTGAAATCGGGGCACCAGTTCTTGAGCGAGCCGTCGACCAGAATCATGTATTCGTCGAGATCGGCGATGAGATCGTTCTTGTAGCCGGTCGTGCAGCCTTCATAGGAGAAGTCGAGCTTCAGCTGGGATTCGAGCTCAACGAGGTCGGGCAGGAAGGCGCCGAGCACCTGGCCGAATTCGCTGCAGATTTTGCCGACCGCCTGGCGTGAACCGAGCTGGCCGGTCAGCAAAGCGAAAATCTGCGGATCGATGGACGGGACCTGAGCAGTCATTGCTTTTTCCCTTTATTCATCAGGCTGCCTGCCCGCCGGGATTCATCATTTCCTGTTCGACGGCGTCGATGGAGGGGCGTTCGTGAGAAGAAATCGTCTTGCGGCCATATTCGAGCGCCACCTGCGGAACCGAGCCGTTCATGTAGGCGATCAGCGTCTGCTTGACGATCACATATAGCCGATTCTGCTTGGTCCGCACGGACTTGATCATCGAGCAGAGCGGATTGACGATGCAGTAGGACACGAGAATACCGGTGAACGTACCGACAAGCGCCGCGCCGATCAGGTGGCCGAGAACTTCCGGCGGTTCGGTGATCGCGCCCATGGCGTGGATAACGCCGAGAACGGCGGCGACGATGCCGATGGCCGGGAAGGCATCGCCCATGTTCTGCAGCGCGTTGTAGGACTTCATCTTATCGTACTCGATGGTCTGGATTTCCTCATCCATCAACGCTTCGATCTCGTGGCTGCGTGCATTGCCGATGATGATGAGGCGCACATAGTCACAAATGAACGCGGTCAATTCCTTGTTCTTCAGGATGGTCGGCGCGGTCTGGAAGATCGAGGATTCGTCCGGATTGTCGATATGGGCTTCGATCTCGTTGCGCGACTTGGTGCGCAGGTCGCGCATCAGGGCGTAGAGCACGCCGAGCGTGTCGAGATAGTTGCGGTCCTTCGGCACGGCGTTCTTGAAGGCTTCGCCCATTGCGTTGCCGGAGTCCTTGATGACTTTCAGCGGGTTGCCGGCGATGAAGGCGCCGATGCCGGCGCCGATGATGACGATGAATTCGTAAGGCTGCCACAACACGCTGACATGGCCGCCACCTGCCATGAAGCTGCCTATGATACAGCCGAAAACGATGACCAATCCGATAATGATATTCATGCTGCGTCGCCCCAGCTCACTCTGAAATACTGTTGTCGGAATACGTTTCCTGCCTTGCGTGAACCTGTTCGGGGCGGGAAAACCACGGCTTTGCGGCAAAAGCCTCGCACAAGCAAATGCGCGCAGATTGGCTTCATGTCAGTGGGTGCGTGCACGCGTGCCGTTTGGCAGATCGATCGTTACTATGTCGCAGTCCATGACGGGCCGCCGGAGGTAAAGCCGAAATGCAATCGGGTCTCTACGTCGCACTTTCCTCGCAGATTTCATTGGAAAAGCGCCTCAATACCCTCGCCGACAACCTTGCCAACATGAACACGGTCGGCTTCAGGGCAACGCAAACCAAGTTCGATGACGTCATGACCCGCGTCGAGGGCGCGAAAGTCGACTATGTCTCGCCTGGCCAGGAATATCTCTCGACCGACAACGGCGCCATTACGCAGACGGGCAATCCACTCGATTTCGCCATCCGCGGCGACGCCTGGTTCTCGGTGGATTCGCCGCAGGGCAGTGCACTCACCAAGGATGGCCGCTTCTCTATGCTCGATACCGGCGATATCGTCACGCTGGAAGGCTATCCGGTCCTCGATGCCAGCGGCGCGCCGATCCAGCTCAATCCGCAAGCCGGCCCGCCGAACGTTTCCAAGGACGGCATCCTCTACCAGAACGGCTCTCCCGTGGCGACACTCGGCCTGTTCACCGCCAATATCGGCCCGAATTTCACCCGTGTCGGCAATACGGCGATCATCCCAGGCCAGCAGCCGGAGCCGGTGGTCAACGATTCCAAGATCGGCGTGCTGCAGGGCTTCGTTGAGGAAGCCAATGTCAACCCGATCCTGCAGATGACGCAGTTGATCAATATCTCCCGCAACTTCGATTACGTCTCGCAGCTCATGCGCAACAGCGAGAGCTCGATGAACGACGCGATCAAGACGCTCGGCGGCGCCAAGTAATCGGGACGGAGTCTGCGGCACATGGTCGAGATCGATGAAGAAACTGAAAGCGATGCGGACCGCAGGCTGGCCGACCTGGCCGGCGTGCTCCGCCGCTTCATGCGCCCCGACGCGCTCGTCAATCACGGCGGCCGGGTGAAGACGATCGCTGCCGGCCATTATACGGTCAGCGGTCTTTCGCAGCATGTGCGGCTTGGCGAATTCGTCGCCCATCAGAGCAAGACCGGCGTGCATCTCGGCGAGGTCGTGCGGGTCGAGCCCGATATCGCCTATGTCTGCCCGATCGAGCCGGGCGAGCCGATCGGCATCGGCGATCTCATCCTGCGCCGCGGCGCCTTCCGGCTGTCGCCGACCGACAGCTGGTGCGGCCGCACCATCAATTCGCTCGGCGAACCGATCGATGGTCTCGGCCCGCTCGATCACGGTCCGAAAGCGCGGTCGATTTCCAACATGGCGCCGCCGTCGATGACGCGGCAGCGTGTCTCCAAGGGCTTCAAGACCGGCGTACGCGCCATCGATATTTTCTCGCCGCTTTGCCTTGGCCAGCGTCTGGGCATCTTTGCCGGATCCGGCGTCGGCAAATCGACGCTGCTGTCCATGCTGGCCCGGGCCGACGCCTTTGACAAGGTGGTGATCGCGCTGGTTGGCGAACGCGGCCGTGAAGTGCGCGAATTCATAGAGGATACGCTCGGCGCCAATATCCAGAAATCCGTGGCCGTCGTGGCGACGTCCGACGAAAGCCCGATGTTGCGCAAGATGGCGCCGCTATCGGCGATCACCATCGCCGAACATTTCCGTGACGAGGGCCACAATGTCCTGCTGATCGTCGATTCCGTCACCCGCTTCGCGCATGCGATCCGCGAAGTGGCGACGGCATCGGGCGAGCCGCCGGTGGCGCGCGGCTATCCCGCTTCGGTGTTCACCGAGATGCCGAAATTGCTCGAGCGCGCCGGTCCCGGACCGGAAGGCACCGGCAGCATCACCGCGATCATCTCGATCCTGGTCGACGGCGATAATCACAACGACCCGATCGCCGACTCCACCCGCGGCATTCTCGATGGCCATATCGTTCTCGACCGTGCGCTTGCCGAGGAGGGCCGCTACCCACCGATCGATCCGCTGGCCTCGATCTCGCGTCTGGCCCGTAAAGTCTGGACACCGGACGAAGAAAAGCTGGTGTCGCGGCTCAAATCGCTGATCCACCGCTACGAGGAAACGCGTGATCTCCGGCTCATCGGCGGCTACCGCCCGGGTGCTGATCCCGATCTCGACATGGCGGTCAAGCAGGTGCCGCCGATTTACGAAGTCCTGAAACAGACACCCGGCGAGCGCCCCTCGCGCGACGCCTTCGCCGACATGGCGGTGGCTCTCAAGAATGCCGCCGCGCAGAACCAGGCGACCGCTGGCAATGCCCTAAGGCAGAGGTAACATGATCGAACCCGACGTCGCAGAGCCGGTAGCGCCGGCAAAGGAAGTGAAGCGCAAGCGCTTCTGGACCGCTGACCGTATCATCGGCTATTCTGGTGCGGCACTGGCGCTATCGGCGGCCTTTTTCCCCTGGTATGTGTTCTTCAATTCGGCCAAATTCGGCATCGGCGCCACGGTGTCGATGATCTCGCGCAACTTTCCCGGCTGGTCCGAACGCAAGACCTTCAGCCAGACACCGACCGCTTTCACCAACAATGGCGTGGCGGCGAAGAACCCGGACGCCAGCGATCCGATCTTCACTGGCACGGTGCCAGGCCTCGACGAGACGAAGATCAAGGGCGACCCGGATGCGGTCAACCAGCCCTTCCCGAATCCCGGCAACCGCTTCCATCTCCTGCATGTCGCCAAAGGCAAGGCGCTGATCGAGGATGAGAACGGCGTCTATGTGGTCGAACCCGGCTCGCCGTTGCCCGATCAGTCGAAGGTTGCCTCGTTCGAGGAACAAGACGGCCAGTGGACGCTGCTGACAGACAAGGGCGACATTTACGACAGCGACGGCAAGCGCAAATAAGTTTTGAGCGGGGACGGCGGACGAGGCTGGAAGCCACTGCTTCCGGCCTCGTTTGGCTTGCAGACTTGGATCAGTGAAAATCGTTAGGAAACCGGTATTTTTCCTGGGTTTTGGGGTGCAAGTCCCGCGCAAGATTATCGCCGTAGGGTCGCATCAGTCATGAAGACGATAGTTCGGTCATGAAGACGGAGATCACCTATGCAGCCTATTCAGCTCTTTGAATTGGCGTCACGACAGGCGGAGTGGCTTCAAACCCGCCAGACAGTCGTATCCAGTAACATCGCCAATGCGAACACGCCGGCCTACAAGGCCAAGGACGTGTCGCCCTTCGACCAGGTACTGGACAACACGCAATTACCGATGGCGGCAACCAGCCCCATGCACTTCGTCGACTCGCCCGGCGACACCTATGTCGTCGAATCCGGCGTCGACAAGGGTGCCACCTCGCAACTGTCAGGCAACTCGGTCGACCTGTCCGGCGAGCTGGAGAAGGAGGGCATGGTCAAGCGCGACTACGACCTCAACACCGGCATCGTCAAGGCATTCAACCAGATGATGCTCACGACCGTCAGGAAGGGTTGATCAAGATGATGGATCCATTGTCCGCATCGCTGAAAATCTCCTCTTCAGGTCTTTCGGCAGATTCCACGCGCCTGCGCATCGTTTCGGAAAACCTTGCCAATGCGCGCTCCACCGCCACCTCTCCCGGCGGCGATCCCTATCAGCGCAAGACGATCACCTTCTCTCAGGAGCTCGACCGCGCCAACGGCGTCACGACAGTCCAGGTCGACAAGATCGGCAAGGATACCACGCCCTTCATCCAGGAATATGATCCCGGCAATCCGGCGGCGGACGCCAAGGGCATGGTGAAATATCCGAATGTCAACGTGCTTGTCGAAATGGCCGACATGCGGGAAGCCAATCGTTCCTACGAAGCCAACCTGCAATCGATCCGCCAGGCGCGCGATCTGATCTCCTCGACCATCGATCTCCTGAGGTCCTCGTCATGATAGATGCCATTTCCCCGCTCTCAACGGCAGCTTCGCTGGCATCGCAGCTCAAAAGCACGAGCGACATCGAACTTACCAAGCCGGCCGCCGAGACCAACGCGGTCCCTGGTGCCTCCTTCGCCGATTATATGAAAGACCTCGGCAATACCTTCGAGACCAACCTCAAGGACGCCGAGAAGAAATCCTCGGACGGCATCCTCGGCAAGGCAAGCGTCCGCGAAGTGGTCGAATCGGTGATGACGGCCAACCAGACACTGCAGACCGCCATGGCGTTCCGCGACAAGATCGTTTCGGCCTATCTTGACGTCGTCAAGATGCCAATCTGAGGTAAATCATGAGAGCCCTCGCCATCGCAGCCACCGGCATGAACGCCCAGCAGACCAATCTGGAAGTCATCGCCAACAACATCGCCAATATCAATACGACCGGCTACAAGCGCTCTCGCGCCGAATTTACCGATCTGCTCTATCAGACCGACCGCGCTCCCGGCGTGGCCAACGAGGCCAACCAGTCGACGGTGCCGGAAGGCGTCAATATCGGCCTCGGCGTCAAGCTCTCTGCGGTGCGCAACCTGCACACGGAAGGTGACCTGGTTCAGACCGGCAACCCGCTCGACCTCGCGCTCGTCGGCCGTGGTTTCTTCCAGATCCAGATGCCGGATGGCACGATCAAGTACACGCGCGACGGCGCTTTCAACAAGAACGAGAATGGCGAGCTGGTGACGATCGACGGCAACGCCGTGGTTCCGAACATCACCATTCCGGTAAACGCGACCGACGTCTCGATCAACAAGACGGGCCAGATCTATGCGACGGTCGGTACTGCCACGACGCCGACGCTGCTCGGCCAGTTGCAGATCGTCAACTTCGCCAACGAAGCTGGCCTGCAGGAACTGGGCGACAACATGTTCCAACAGACGGTGGCCTCGGGCGATCCGGTGGTCGGCGTGCCGAACGACCCATCCTTCGCCTATACCCAGCAGGGTTATCTCGAAGGTTCCAACGTCGATCCGGTCAAGGAAATCACCGAGTTGATCTCGGCGCAGCGCGCCTATGAAATGAACTCCAAGGTCATCACCACGGCCGATGAGATGGCTCAGACGGTCAGCAAAGGCATGACAACCTGAAAAGGCGGGCAAACATGACGTTTGGCTTGGCGCATATCAAAAATCTCGCAAGCAAGGCGGCTGGCCTGCTCCTGCCGCTGACGCTTGCACTTGCCATGGGAGCCACCGCGCAGGCGGTCGACCTCGGCAAGGCGGCCATTCCGCGCACGATCATCTATCCGGGGCAACTGATCGGCGCCGACCAGATCGAGGTCGTTGCGGTCACCAATCCGAATCTGATCGAGGGCTATGCCCGGTCGGCCGAAGAGGTCGACGGCATGATCACCACTCGCACGCTGCTGCCGGGCCGCACGATCATGATCTCCGCGTTGCGCAAGCCCTATACGGTCAGGCGCGGCGACAAGGCAGTGATGATCTTCGACAACGGCACCCTGCGCATCACGGCATCCGGCGTGCCGCTCGGCGACGGCAATATCGGTGACGTGATCCAGGTGCGCAACGCCGATTCCGGCGCCATTGTCAGCGGCACGGTGCTCGCCGACGGAACGATATTGGTGGCGCAGAAATGAAGCAGTTCGTCAAGCTCCTGGTCGCTGTCTTCGCTCTCGCCACGCTCTGGCCTGACTATGCCGACGCGATGGCGACGGCGCGCATCAAGGACGTTGCTTCGCTTCAGGCAGGGCGCGACAACCAGCTGATCGGCTACGGTCTCGTCGTCGGCCTGCAGGGCACCGGCGACAGCCTCAGGAACGCGCCGTTTACGGAACAGTCGCTCAGGGCGATGCTGCAGAATCTCGGCATCTCGACTCAGGGCGGCGACAACCGCACCAAGAACATCGCCGCTGTCATGGTCACCGCCTCGCTGCCACCCTTTGCCAGCCCCGGCAGCCGTATGGACGTTTCCGTCAGCTCTCTCGGCGACGCCACGTCGCTGCGCGGCGGTACGCTGGTCATGACCTCGCTCACCGGCGCCGATGGCCAGATCTATGCGGTGGCGCAGGGACCGATCATCGTTTCCGGTTTTTCGGCGACGGGTGACGCAGCCAAGCTTACCCAAGGTGTGACGACCGCCGGCCGTGTGCCGAACGGCGCCATCATCGAGCGGCCGCTGCCGTCGCGCTTCAAGGACTCGGCCAACCTGGTCCTGCAGCTGCGCAACCCGGATTTCTCCACCGCCGTGCGCATGACCGACGCCATCAACCAGTTTGCCAAGACGACCTATGGCGGCCCGATTGCCACCGTCAACGACAGCCAGGAAGTGGTGATCGAGAAGCCCAGGCAGGCGGACCTCGCACGCCTGATGGCGGAAGTCGAAAACCTCGTGATCGATACCGACACGCCGGCCAAGGTGGTGGTCAACGAGCGAACCGGAACCATCGTCATCGGCGCCGACGTGCGGATATCGGAAGTCGCGGTCAGTTACGGCACGCTCACGGTGCAGGTCAGCGAGAACCCGACAGTGGTGCAGCCGCTGCCTTTCTCCAACGGCCAGACGGCCGTGCAGCCGCAGACGGATATCGTCGCGCAGCAGGCCAACACCAAGGTGGCGATCCTCAAGGGCTCGGACCTCAAGACATTGGTTTCGGGGCTCAACAGCATCGGCGTGAAGCCTGACGGCATCATCGCCATCCTCCAGGGCATCAAATCGGCAGGCGCATTACAGGCGGAGCTCGTCTTGCAATGATGACATCAGGCACTCTCAAAACTCTGGCAATCCGCACTCTGGCGCTCGCGGGGCTCTGCCTCGCGGCCGCGCCGATCTCCGGCGCTCTCGCCGAGGACAAGTCCGGCGAGCCGAAGCCGGCGGTCAAAACGGCGCGCGAGGAGATCAAGACCTTCTGCAACAACATCGCCGACGCGGCCCGCGATCAGCGCTACCAGCTGCAGAAGGAAGAGCTGACCAAGCTCCAGTCCCAGGTCAATGACCGCATCGCCATTCTCGAAAAGCGCAAGACCGAATACGAGACCTGGCTCAACAAGCGCACCCAATTCCTCAAGGCGGCGAATGCTGGCCTGGTCGACATCTACAAGAAGATGCCGCCCGATGCCGCCGCCGCGCAAATGAACCTGCTCGATCCAAGCATCGTCTCGGCGATCATCGTCAAGCTCAAGCCTGCCCAGTCGAGCCTGATCCTGACCGAGATGGAGCCGAAGAAAGCCGCCATGGTGACCGCCATCATGTCGGCGATGCAGCAGCGCGACGACACGCCAAGGAATCCGTCATGAAATCAAAGATCGCCGCCCTGACGGTCCTGATCCCTCTCGCAGGCTGCAGTACGCAATCGGTCACCGAGCTCGGCCGTGCGCCCTCGATGAGTCCGGTTGGTACCGGCCTGCAATTCACCAAGACCAATTCCCTGGCGCTCTATCCGAAGCAGCCACAGGACACGGCGACCGGCTATTCGCTATGGAACGACAACAGGGCGGCGCTGTTCAAGGATGCGCGCGCGCTCAATGTCGGCGACATCCTGACGGTCACCATCAACATCGACGAGCAGGCGTCGTTCGACAACACGACCGACCGCAGCCGCTCCAGCACCTGGAGCCGCAAGTTCGGGTTGGACGGCGGCGACACCACCAACAACAAGCTCGGCCTCGATCTCAACATCAACAACGACGCGGAGACCTCGACCAAGGGTGACGGCTCGATCGATCGCAAGGAAAAGATCACGTTGCAGGTCGCCGTCGTCGTCACCGGCAAGATGGACAACGGCAATCTCCTGATCAGCGGCTCGCAGGAAGTGCGGGTCAATCAGGAACTGCGCGTGCTCAACATCGCCGGTATCGTCCGGCCGCTCGACGTCGACGCCAACAACAGGATTTCCTACGACAAGATCGCCGAAGCTCGCATCTCCTACGGCGGCCGCGGACGGCTCACGGAAGTTCAAAACCCACCGGTCGGGCAGCAGTTCCTCGATATTTTCTCGCCGATGTGATGCGGCGGGAAACTCTTGCAACAAGGCCCCCGGGGCACGGATGAACCATGGTTGACGCGATCGAAGGCCCCGAGCCCAAGAAGAAATCCGCGCTGTTGGTGACGATCGCCGCGGTCGCGGTCGTGACCGTCATTGCCGGTGCCGGCGGTTGGTTTCTTGGCCAGATGCTGTCACCGGTCGTCAACGTGCCGAAGAAGCTTGAGCCAGCTGCGGCTGAGGAGAAGAGCAAGAAGCCCGATGACGGCCTGCCGATGCTGAGCGCGGACGAGACCGGTGTCACCCAGCTTGAGCCGATCCTCACCAATCTCGCCTATCCGAGCGACAAATGGGTACGGCTCGACGTGGCACTGCTGTTCAAGGACAAGCCAGATCCGAAGCTTGCCGAGGCCATTCACCAGGACATCATGCTCTATCTGAGGACGGTGACGCTGCAGCAGATCGAGGGACCGCGCGGTTTCCAATATCTCAAGGAGGATCTGCAGGATCGTGCCGACCTGATCTCCGAGGGCAAGATTTCGAAGATTCTGTTCAGGACATTTGTGATCCAATGAGCCCGCGTGTCCTGAAATCGCTGTTGTTTTTGACTGTTCTCTGCCTAGCATGCAGCACCGGCGCCGCGCACGCGCAGACCACGACACCGGACATTCTCAACACGCCGATCAACGGCTCGGTGGCGAGCTGGATCATCCGCACCTTCGGCCTGCTGACGATCCTGTCGGTGGCGCCCGGCATCCTGGTGATGGTGACGAGTTTTCCCCGATTCATCATCGCCTTTTCGATCCTGCGCTCCGGCATGGGCCTGTCGACGACGCCGTCCAACATGATCCTGACAAGCCTCGCGCTGTTCATGACCTTCTTCGTCATGTCTCCGACGCTCGAGCGTGCCTGGACCACCGGCGCCCAGCCACTGCTCGCCTCCCAGATCGACGAAGGCGAAGCGATCCGGCGCATTTCCATTCCCTTCCGCGATTTCATGGCCGCCAACACGCGCGACAAGGATTTGAAACTCTTCGCCGACATTGCTGCCGAGCGCGGCCAGCCGGCCGTCACCAATGGTGCGCCTGATCTCCGCGTGCTCGTGCCCGCCTTCATGATCTCTGAAATCCGCCGGGGCTTCGAAATCGGCTTCCTGATCGTGCTGCCTTTCCTGGTCATCGACCTGATCGTGGCGACGATCACCATGGCCATGGGCATGATGATGCTGCCGCCGACATCGATCTCGCTGCCGTTCAAGGTTCTGTTCTTCGTCCTGATCGACGGCTGGAACCTTCTGGTTGGCAGCCTCGTCCGATCGTTCAACTGACACCCTAAATTGCATCGTTTTAAGCCGAATTTCCCAGGAAATTCGGATATTTGTCGTTTTTTAACCACATTAACCGGTGGCTAAACTGCAAAGCCCGAAATTAAGAGCTTGGCAAGCTCTGGCTCCGATATTGGCCCTCACACGACGATGAGGTCTGAAGCCGAAAGAGGGCGGACCTTTGGCATGATGCCGAAACGCCGTGCCGGTAAGTTTGTTCGAGTCCGGCATGTCCCTAGATTTGTAACTCGTAAAAAGGGACAACCCCCCAATGTCTAGCATCATCACTAACGTCTCCGCTCTGTCCGCCCTGAAGACGCTGCGTTCCATCGATGAACAGATGAACACGACGCAGAACCACATCTCGTCTGGTTATCGCGTCCAATCGGCGTCCGACAACGCCGCTTACTGGTCGATCGCCACCACGATGAAGTCCGACAAGGCTGCGATGGGCACCGTCCAGGACGCGCTCGGCCTCGCTTCCGCCAAGACGGACACGGCCTATACCGGCCTGAACTCGGCCATCGACGTGATGAACACGATCAAGACCAAGCTCGTTGCCGCCCGCGAACCGGGCGTGGACAAGACCAAGGTGAACGCCGAACTGACCGAACTGAAAAGCCAGCTGCAGTCGGTTTCGCAATCGGCTTCGTTCTCTGGCCAGAATTGGCTTTACAACGCCGACTCGACCGCCAACACCACCGTTGAAATGGTCGGCTCGTTCAACCGCTCCGACACGGGTGCCGTCTCGGTCGGCGTGCTCACATTCGACAGCGCCACCTCGACGCTGATCGACACCAACGACTCCTCGCTCGGTCTGCTGACCGCCGACCACTCCACGACGGTCGTTACCAGCACCGGGAACACCACCAACAGCTACTACCTGCTCAACGTCAGTGCCGCGACCGGCCCGAGCGGCACCGAAATCAAGCTGGATGCCTCGACCACCAACACGGACATCGACGGCATGATCTCCGCGGTCGACTCCATGCTCAGCTCGATGACGGACACCGCCGCCAATCTCGGTGCAGCCAACACCCGAATCGGCATGCAGAACGACTTCGTTTCCAACCTCATGGACACGATCGACAAGGGCGTTGGCCGCCTCGTCGATGCCGACATGAACGAGGAATCGACCAAGCTCAAGGCCCTGCAGACCCAGCAGCAGCTCGGCATCCAGGCGCTGTCGATCGCAAACTCCGACTCTCAGAACATCCTGCAGCTCTTCCGCTAATCGGAAACGCAGATCTGACAACTGGCCGCCCGGCAAACCGGGCGGCTTTATTTTTGGTTAAAATTCATCGCCAATTTTTCCTTAAAAAACATAGCTAACAAACGTGGTTAATAGCGTCTCACGCTTCAATGTTCCTTAACCATATGGGTGTTTATTGGAACTCAACGAACGTCGGGTTAGCCAAACAGAGACGCTAACAGGCATGATGCCCTTCCGCCGTTTGCCGGTACCAGTAGCCCGGAATGTCCCTTTCATTTTCCCGTACCAAGAGGGGCAGGACAGCAATGACGAGCATTATGACGAACACTTCCGCAATGGCGGCTCTCAGCACGTTGCGGACCATCAGCCAGAATATGGAAGATACCCAGGCCCATATTTCTTCTGGCTATCGCGTTGGCAAGGCTGCGGACAACGCAGCTTATTGGTCGATCGCCACGACCATGCGGTCGGACAACAAGGCGCTCTCCACCGTTCAGGACGCCCTCGGCCTCGGTGCCGCCAAGACCGACACGGCCTATACCGGTCTTAACTCCGCCATCGACGTGGTGTCAGAGATCAAGGCCAAGCTGGTGGCCGCTCGCGAACCGGGCGTCGACAAGGGCAAGGTGAACTCTGAACTGACCGAGCTCAAGAACCAGCTGTTCTCGATTTCGCAATCGGCTTCGTTCTCCGGCCAGAATTGGCTCTACAACGATGACTCGACCGCCAATACCACGGTCGAAATGGTCGGTTCGTTCAACCGCAAGTCAGACAACACCGTTTCCGTCGGCCTTCTGCAGTTCGATACCGCCACGTCGACCCTGGTTGACAAGTATGACTCGACCAAGGGCCTGCTGACCGCCGACACTTCGGTCGCCGTTGCCACCAGCACCGGCAACACGACGAACACTTACTACCTGCTCAATGTCGGTACCGGCGCATCCGTTTCCCCTGCTGGCACCGAGATCAAGCTCGACGCCACCACGACGTCCCAGGATATCGACGGCATGATTTCCGCAGTCGACGAAATGCTCATGAATATGACCAATTCTGCGTCGGTCATCGGTTCGACCAACATGCGCATCGAGCTGCAGAACAACTTCGTCGGAGATCTGATGAGCACGATCGACAAGGGTGTCGGTCGCCTCGTCGACGCCGACATGAACGAAGAGTCGACCAAGCTCAAGGCGTTGCAGACGCAGGAGCAGCTCGGCATCCAGTCGCTGTCGATCGCCAATTCCAACGCCGACAACATCCTCCAGCTCTTCCGTTAAGATTTCGAATCACTTTTCGGTCGAATGACGCCGGCGGCTGCCTTTGCAGCCGCCGGCGCTTTGCATTCGGGATGTGGAACGGTTCTAAATTAGAATATGCTGTAATGACGAGTATCGGTGCTGTCCCGCAAGGCATTGAAATAATTCGGTAAAACGGCGGCAGTCCGCTGCAACTTATCGGTTAGCTGAATCTTAAATATGAATTAAAAAATTCGCGACGCCCGTTAACCGTTGATTAACCATAAGTCTTTACATAAAATTAAAGAATGGCAGACGGGTCGTCCAGGGCAAGAGCGGCGACCGAGAGCATGATGCGCTTCTGCCGTTGCCGGTATCAAGTTCCGGAATGTCCGCGAAACTCCAGGTAGGGCAAAATCAATGGCCAGCATGATGACCAACACCGCCGCCATGGCGGCGCTGCAAACTCTTCGTGACATCAACAGCAAAATGGAAACCACGCAGCAGCGTATTTCCTCGGGCTACCGGGTCGAAACCGCGTCGGACAATGCTGCATATTGGTCCATCGCCACGACGATGCGTTCCGACAACAAGGCGCTGTCGACGGTGCAGGACGCACTCGGCCTCGGCGCTGCCAAGACCGACACCGCCTATACCGGTCTCAATTCCGCGATCGACGTCGTCAGCGAGATCAAGGCCAAGCTCGTAGCCGCACGCGAACCCGGCGTCGACAAGAATAAAATCAATGAAGAGTTGAAAGAGCTCAAGAGYCAGTTGCAGTCCATTTCGGAATCTGCTTCATTCTCCGGCGAGAACTGGCTGTTCAACGACACCACCACGCCTCCGGGCACCGTCGAAATGGTCGGCTCCTTCAATCGTGCTTCGGACGGCACCGTGTCGGTCGAGACGCTCAAATTCGATACGTCGACCTCGACGCTGATCGACAAGGACGACGCCCAGGAGGGCATTCTCACCGCGGCGGTGAGCGTCTCCCAGGGGGATCCGAACTCGACGTCGACCATTCAGGCGAGCTACTTCCTGCTTGATGCCACATCGACGACGCCCGCCAGCGGCACGGAAATCAAACTCGACACCACCACCGCGCCAGAAAATCTCGACGGCATGATCTCCGCTGTCGACAAGATGCTGAGTACATTGACCGACTCGGCAGCAACGCTGGGTTCCATCAATTCGCGCATCACCGCGCAGAATAATTTCGTCTCGACGCTGATGGACGTGATCGACAAGGGTATCGGCCGACTGGTCGACGCCGACATGAACGAGGAATCGACCAAGTTGAAGGCTTTGCAAACGCAGCAGCAACTCGGCATCCAGTCACTGTCGATCGCCAATTCGAACGCCGAAAACATCCTCGCGCTCTTCAAGTAAGAGCGCGTCAAGGCGACCGCCTGGCCGGACATGGCTCCGGCGGTGAGGTGACCAGGCGCGGCCGTCGTTCCGTGGGGGGAAGGGGCCGTCGCCACAAAGCCCTGAAAATATTCAGGTTCCGCCGCGCTGCCGGTCATCGGCGCGGTTTCGGAAAGTTGGGTCGCGTTATTGCCCTGACGCGGCCCAACGCATTCATTTTCGCGCAAGATTGCGCCACTAGCCTTTTGCCCGTGCGGCGACATGTTCGATTTGGTCGATGCGCCATCGTTCCCCTCCAGTCCCGGCGGCTTAGCAATGAATGCCATGTTGACGAAATACCTAAAGGATTTCAGCGTGCCTGCTCCGGCCGCGCCGGTCGGCAACGATTTTCTCAGCGCGCTTTCCGGGGCACCCATGCCTGATCTGGATTTCGTTTCCGAGCCGAAGATCGATGTCGAAGCCGAACGGCGCGAGGCACATCAGGAAGGTTATGACGAAGCGGAGGCCTATTTCCAGGCCAAGCACGAGGAAGACCTTGAACTGCTGAAGGGTGCGCATGCGTTGCAGCTCCAGGGACTGGCGGACGCGCATGAAAGCGAGACGATCTGGATGATCCATACCCGTTTTCACGAGATGACCCAGATGATCTCGCAGACGCTTTCTGAACAGGCATTTCAGGTGCTGTTGCCGGTCATGGAAGAGCAGGTGGCGCGCAAGGCAATCGGGCAACTGGCCGATCTCGTGCGCCAGGCGCTTGCCGAAAGCGCTGTCGCGACGGTCGTCGTGCGCGGGCCCGAGCGGCTTTATGCCCGGCTGAAGCCGCTCCTGGACATTGACGGCATCGAGAGCCGCTTCATCGAGAACAGCTCGGCCGACATCTCTGTCGAGATCAACGACACCGTGCTCCTGACCCGATTGGCAAATTGGGCGCAGGCGCTTTCTGAGGTGACCGGATGAGTGAAGCCGAAAGCCATCACCACGGCAAAAATGAAATCATCGTCGTCAAGCGGCATGGTGGCAAGCACGACGGCCATCACGGTGGCGCCTGGAAGATCGCTTACGCGGACTTCATGACCGCCATGATGGCCTTCTTCCTGATCATGTGGCTGGTCAATGCCGCCAATGAGGAGACGAAGGCCGCCGTCGCGAGCTATTTCAACCCGATCAAGCTCACCGATCCGCAGCCTGCCTCGAAGGGGCTGAAGAAGCCGGCCAAGGACGCCCAAGGCGAGAACGACCAGGACAAGTCGAAGTCGAAGGGCAAGGAAAGCACACCCGGCGAGCAGGCCGACGAGGGCAAGGACAAGAAGTCGACCGCCGGCCAGGAAGTGAAATATTCCGACGCCGACTATTTCGAGAACCCCTATGCCGTGATCGCCGAGATCGCCCAGCAGACCGACACCCAGGCCAATGTCAGCGACAAGGGCGAGGGGGGCCAGAAAGATGCCGGTCCGGCGACCGGTGCGGAGGGCGGCAAGGCCTATCGCGACCCGTTCGACCCGGATTTCTGGACCCAGCAGGTCGAAGTTTCCAGCACGAACGCGGCCGATCAGTCCGACAAGCCGGCTGAGATCTCCGGCCTTCCTGGCGATGGCGCGATCGAGAACGCCCAGAAAACCGACTCTGCCTTCACCGGCCAGGCCGACAAGGGCAACAAGTCCAACAAGGGCAACAAGGTAAAGGGCAATCTGAGCCCCGGCGAAGGCCTGACCGACAAGAACGGCATGACCGATGCCGACAAGAACGGCAAGTCCGACAAGGACAAGAATGGCAAGACCACGGTCACCGAGAACGGCAAGACCAAGCTCGCCGAGAATGGCCAGACCGACAAGGACAAGAACGGCAAGACGGATGCGGAGAAGCTCGCAGAATCGACGCAACTCGCAAAACAGCTCGAGACCCAACTGCGGAAGGACCTGAAGGGCAAGATCGGCTATCTCGCAGAGGGCCTGGTGGTCACCCCGTCCGAAGGTGGGGTGCTGATCAGCATCTCCGACCAGGTCAAGACGCCGATGTTCCAGGTGGGCTCGGCCGTCCCGACCAAGGAAACGGTGACTGCCATTGCCGAGATCGGCAGGCTGCTCAAGAGCCGTCAGGGCCAGATCGCCATTCGCGGACATACGGATTCGCGCCCCTACAAGACCAATGGCTATGACAATTGGCGGCTTTCGGCCGATCGTGCGCAAAGCGCCTATTTCATCCTCAAGATGGGTGGCGTTGCGGAAAACCGGATTTCCCAGATCACCGGCTTTGCCGATCACCGGCTGAAGCTTCCCGGCAAGCCGCTGGACGCCAGCAATCGACGTATCGAAATTCTGCTGCAGGCGAATGGCTGATGGCAAACGCGGGACGTCTCGCCAGGATCAGTCTGCTGCTTGCCTTGGGCGTTTGTTTGCCCATGGCCACGCATGCGGCTGGCGAGGACAAGGATGCTGTGCCGCCCTATAAGATGGTCAGGGCCTTGCAGGACGTGCAGGATTCCGTCATCTCCGGCAATCTCGACGATATCGACATGCAGCGCTTCCTGCTCGAAGAGGTCGACAAGCGGCTGCGCTCGGCCGATCCGAGCGTCTTCGATGATCCCCGCAATGTCGACGCAGCGCTGATCTACGCGATGAGCGGCGGCAATCCGGCGACACTCGACCTTTTGGCCGAGCGCGACGTTGCCGGCAATTTCGATATCCGCGTCACCAGCGTGCTGCGCCGTTATCTCAGCGGTCAAGGCGAAGCTGTTTTGCGGCAGCTCAAGGAAATCGTACCCGAATACCGTTATTCAGAGATCGGACCCTATCTTGAGTTGATTGGTGCGAACGCTCTGATGGAAAAGGACGAAGCGACGGCGCTTAAATATTTCGACTGGGCGCGGCTTGCCGAACCCGGCACGATCGTCGAGGAGGCGGCGCTGCGCCGGGCTCTGATGATCACCTCGCGCAAGGGCGATACCGCCAAGGCACTGCCCTATGCCCGACGCTACGCGCGGCGGTTCATGACCTCTCCCTATGCGTCGCAGTTTGCCGACGTCTTCGTCCAACTGGCGCTGGACCACCAGGATGCGCTGCCGCCATCCGAAATCAGCGAGGTGCTGTCACTGGTCGAGCGTCGTCGCCAGCGGGAGATTTATCTCAGGCTCGCGCGGCGTGCGGCGATTTTCGCCGACAAGAAACTTGCCGACTTCGCGGCCGATGCCGCCCGCAAGCTGTCACTGCCTGGCGACGGCTCGCAACTGGCGCTCGCCGATCTCTATTCCGGCCTGGTCAATAGTGAAGAAAGCCTGACACAAGTGAAGCGGGATATGGTCGACAAGGAGTACAGGGACATGATGTCCCAACGTGTCCTGGACGCCGGGAAGACCGCTTCCACGACACCAGCCGCGGTGACACCCACCGGCCACGACAGCCCTGTCGACGGGAAGGCGGGAACTCGCAAGCAAGCCTTGGATGATCAGATCGGCAAGTCGCAGGATTTTGTCGGGCTGAGCCGCGCCAAGCTCAATGATGTCGATGCACTGTTGAACAGTGAAAGCAATTAAGATGATCGATCTTTCCGCACTTGGTCTTGTCGCAGCCCAGGCGTCCCATCACGGCAAGCAGAACAGCGGGCATGGCCACGGCCACGCCGACGACGCCAAGAGTTTCGACGATCTCATCAGCGCCGCAGGCAAGAAGACCGGTCAAAAGAGTGCCGGCAAGCATGCCAATGA
>NZ_JBFUFK010000016.1:0-5065 GCF_056403475.1 Rhizobium sp. P2_G9
ACTTATGGGATGCCATGCACAGCCCCAAGGAACGAGCGCGGATCGAGCGCGCGAAGCCGCTGGCGACAGCAGCGTAGCCCGAAATCGCCTCCAGGCTGGGTGGTGGGGCGCGTCGCATCTCCAACTGGCCCAATTGCCGCTACGACAGAATGCCTCCAAATAATAACAGCATGCTCTAAAGTTGCTTTACGTACCTCATTTTCTGGGCTAGCTTGAATCCCGGAGGAATTCAGGTGTTGTATCTCAGCTACATTGGATTTGCTGCGTCTTTCGCGCGCCCCGAACGGGGTGCCGCCCGATGAGCATGTCCGCCGAAAGCTCAGCCGCGCCGCTGTTGCAGGCGGTCGGAATATCCAAGACCTTCGGCATTGTCGAAGTGCTGCGCGACATCAACCTCACCGTCAATGCCGGGCAGGTGCATGCGATCATCGGCGAAAACGGCGCCGGTAAGTCGACATTGATGAAATTGCTCGCCGGACACCTCACACCCACCCGCGGCGAGCTCAGCATGGATGGCCAGCCGATCCATCTCTCCGGTCCTGTCGATGCGGAACATCGCGGTATCGTCCTTGTCCATCAGGAAATCCTGCTCGCGCCCGACCTGACCGTGGCGCAGAACATCTATCTCGGCCGTGAATTGCGCCGCCACCTGACGGTCGACGACCGCGCCATGAACGCCGGCGCCCACAGGGCGATCCTTGAGCTCGGCGCCGACATCGATCCCACCGCCATTGTCGGCCGGCTGTCGATCGCCCAGCGGCAATTGGTGCAGATCGCCCGCGTGCTGCTGGTGCCGCATCGCGTCGTGATCTTCGACGAGCCAACCGCCTCGCTGACCCCGGTCGAAACCGAGGCGCTGCTGAACGTAATTCGCGACATCCGCGACAAGGGCGTCGCCGTACTCTACATCTCGCATCGCCTGCAGGAGGTGAAGGAGATTGCCGATCAGGTGACCGTGCTGCGCGACGGCCGCCTCGTTGCCAGCCATCCGGTGAGCGAGCTGGAACCGGCAGATATGGCGCGGCTGATGGTTGGCCGCGACGTGGCGAAACTCTATCCTGACCGCCATGCCGCGACCACCGCTGGAACTGTGCTCGAAGTCAGCGATTTCAGCGTCCCGCACCACGCCGAGCATGCCTCCTTCAAGCTGCGCAAGGGCGAGATCCTGGGCTTTGCCGGCCTGGTCGGCGCCGGCCGCACGGAACTGATGGAAGGCATTGTCGGCCTGCGGACCGGCAAGGGCCAGATCCGGTTGAACGGGCAGCCGGTGAGCTTTCCGGACGTCAAGTCGAGCCTCAGGGCCGGCATCGTCTATCTCTCCGAGGATCGCAAGGGCAAAGGCCTGCTGCTGCTCAAGGACCTCAAGACCAATCTGACGCTGGCCTCGCTCGGCAAATTCATCCGCGCCTTCCAGATCGACCGCAACAGGGAACGCGCCGCGCTGGACGAGGCAATCCGCGAATTCGATATCCGCACCGGTCGCAAGGACCTGCTCGCCGGCCAGCTCTCGGGCGGCAATCAACAAAAGCTGCTGCTCGCCAAGATGATGATGCTCGATCCCTCGATCGTCATCATCGACGAGCCGACGCGCGGCATCGACATCGGCACCAAGGAACAGATTTATAAATTCATCGCCAAGCTGGCCGCAGAAGGCCGTTCGATCATCGTCGTCTCCTCCGAAATGCCGGAACTGATCGGCATTTGCGATCGCATCATCGTCATGCGCTCGCGCCGGATCGTCGGCGAAGTCACAGGCGAGCACATGAACGAGAACGAGATCGTCGTGCTTGCCACGGGCGTCAAAATCGGGGAGGCCGCCTGAGCGGCGAAGACTGAGCATGGCCAATGTTTCGACCGAAACCCCGAAGATCGAGCGCTCATGGAAGGATATCGACCTGCGCGCGGTGGCACCCTTCGTGGCGCTGGCGCTACTGCTGATTGTCGGCTTCTTCATCAACCCGAATTTTCTTGGCGGTACCAATCTCTCCAACGTCATGACCCGTAGCGCCTTCATCGCCATCATCGCGGTCGGCGCCACCTTCGTGATTTCCTCCGGCGGGCTGGACCTGTCGGTCGGCTCGATGGTCGCCTTCGTCGCCAGCCTGATGATCCTGTTCATGAATTCCGGCGTTATTGCCGAGCCCGGCCTGATGCTGCTTGCCGCCATGGCGCTCGCCGTGGTCATCGGCGCGCTCTGCGGCCTCGCCAACGGCCTCATCACCACGGTCGGCAAGATCGAGCCCTTCATCGCCACGCTCGGCACGATGGGGATCTATCGCGGCCTGACCACCTGGCTGTCGCAGGGCGGCGCGATCACATTGCGCTCGCCGGACCTGCAGAGCCTCTATCGCCCGGCCTATTTCGGCAATATCATCAAGATTGGCAGCTTCAATGTTACGGTGCCGATCCTCATCATCTTCCTCACCGCCGTCATCGGTGCCTTCATCCTCTATCGCACCCGCTATGGCCGGCACGTGCTGGCGGTCGGTTCCAACGAAGACGTGGCGCGCTATTCCGGCATTCCGGTCAATATCGTGCGCACGGTCACCTACGTGCTCCAGGGGCTCTGCGTTTCGGTCGCCGTGCTGCTTTATGTGCCACGTCTCGGTTCGACGTCTGCGACAACAGGCACTCTCTGGGAATTGCAGGCGATCACCGCCGTGGTCGTTGGCGGCACTGCGCTGCGTGGCGGTGTCGGCCGCATCTGGGGCACAGTCTGCGGCGCCTTCATCCTCGAAATCGTCGGCAACATCATGCTGTTGTCGAATTTCATCAGCGAATACCTGATCGGCGCCATCCAGGGCGCGATCATCATCATTGCGATGCTCGTTCAGCGTTCGCTGATGCGGAAATCGTGAACCGGCCGGGTCAAAGGGGTCGCCCGGCCCGCGTGAGAGACCCTGATTTGGGAGAGAGAACATGCGTAAAGGACTAATGGGCATTGCCGCCATCAGCATGATGGCGCTTACCGGCGTCGCCCACGCCGAAGACAAGAAGGTGACGATCGGCGTGTCCATCCCGGCCGCCGACCATGGCTGGACGGCGGGCGTGGTCTTCCATGCCGAACGCGTCGCCAAGCTGCTGATGGCCGAACATCCGGGCCTCAATGTCATCGTCAAGACCTCGCCGGATGCCGCGAGCCAGGCCAATGCCATCCAGGACCTGCAGACGCAGGGCATCGATGCGCTGGTCATCCTGCCGTCCGACCCGGATCCGCTGGTCAACGCCATCAAGGAAGTCAAGGACGCCGGCAAGTTCGTCACCATCGTCGACCGCGCGCCGTCGGTGAACGACAACACGATCCGCGACCTCTATGTCGCCGGCAACAATCCCGCCCTCGGCCAGACGGCCGGCGAATATATCAAGAAGAACGATCCGGACGCCCAGGTCGTCGTCATCCGCGGCCTGCCGATCCCGATCGACCAGCAGCGTCAGGACGGCTTCGACAAGGGTATTGCCGGCTCGAACATCAAGGTTCTCGACCGCCAATACGGCAACTGGAACCGCGACGACGCCTTCAAGGTCATGCAGGATTATTTGACCAAATATCAGAAGATCGACGTGGTCTGGTGCCAGGATGACGACATGGCCGTGGGCGTGCTGCAGGCCATCGACCAGGCCAAGCGTACGGATATCAAATATGTTCTCGCCGGCGCCGGCTCCAAGGACATGGTCAAGAAGGTCATGGACGGCGACAAGCTGATCCCGGTCGACATCCTCTATCCGCCGGCAATGGTCGGCACTGCGATGGAACTGACCGCCAACAACTTCTATGATCAGGTCCCGGTCCGCGGTACCTATGTCCTCGACGCCACTCTCGTCACCAAGGACAATGCCAAGGATTTCTACTTCCCGGATTCTCCGTTCTGATCTGACGTGACCCTCTCGCGCCCATCCCACCGGATGGGCGCGTTTCTTTATGACCTTTTCCGTTTCGCAATCTTTTTTCCGATGTTAATTTCCCGCCACAATCAGGAGGAATCCAAATGAAGACGATCAAGGGCCCGGCGCTGTTTCTCGGACAGTTCGCGGGCGACACCGCCCCCTTCAATTCCTGGGATGCGATCACCAAATGGGCCGCCGATGCCGGCTATGTTGGCGTCCAGGTCCCGACCTGGGCCGGCCAGCTCATCGACCTCAAGAAGGCCGCGACCTCCAAGGACTATTGCGACGAATTCGCCGGAGTCGCCCGCCAGAACGGCATCGAAGTCACCGAGCTCTCGACCCACTTGCAGGGCCAGCTCGTCGCCGTCCATCCGGCCTATGACGAAGCCTTCGACGGCTTTGCAGCACCCGAAGTGCGCGGCAACCCTGGAGCACGCCAGGCCTGGGCCGTCGACCAGGTGAAGATGGCGATCTCGGCCTCGAAGAATCTTGGCATCAAGGCGCATGCGACCTTCTCCGGCGCGCTTGCCTGGCCGTTCATCTATCCCTGGCCGCAGCGCCCGGCCGGCCTGGTCGAAACCGCCTTCGACGAACTCGCCCGCCGCTGGACGCCGATCCTCGACCATGCCGAGGACAATGGCGTCGACGTCTGCTACGAAATCCATCCGGGCGAAGACCTGCATGACGGCGTAACCTTCGAGATGTTCCTCGAGCGGGTTAAGAACCACCCCCGCGCCAACATGCTCTACGACCCGTCGCACTATGTCCTGCAGTGCCTCGACTATCTCGACCACATCGACATCTATCACGACCGCATCAAGATGTTCCACGTCAAGGATGCCGAGTTCAACCCGACCGGCCGGCAGGGCGTCTATGGCGGCTACCAGGGCTGGGTGCAGCGCGCCGGCCGCTTCCGCTCCCCGGGCGACGGCCAGGTCGATTTCGGCGGCATCTTCTCCAAGCTGACCCAATATGATTTCGACGGCTGGGCCGTGGTGGAATGGGAATGCGCGCTGAAACATCCGGAAGACGGTGCGCGCGAGGGTGCGGAGTTTGTCCGGCATCACATCATTCGCGTGACAAAGAAGGCGTTTGACGACTTTGCCGCGTCCGGGACGGATGATGCGGCGAACCGGCGGATGCTGGGGCTGTAATGGGTGGGGGTTACCCCCCCTCTGCC
>NZ_JBFUFK010000016.1:5086-132395 GCF_056403475.1 Rhizobium sp. P2_G9
CCCCTCTGCCCTGCCGGGCAGAGGGGGGGGTACCACGGCTGCCAACCAACAAGAACAGGAGAAACCACATGGCCATCGAAGGAACGACGGAAAAATTCGAGCCGCGCATCAAGCTCGGCATGGTGGGCGGCGGCTCGGGCGCCTTTATTGGCGCGGTGCACCGCATCGCGGCGCGCATCGACGATCACTATGACTTCGTCGCCGGCGCGCTCTCGTCGACGCCGGAGAAAGCACGCCAGTCCGGCGCCGAACTCGGCCTCGACCCGTCGCGCACCTATGACGATTTCAAATCCATGGCGATCCGCGAAGCCAAGCTCAAGAACGGCATCGAAGCCGTGGCGATCGTCACGCCGAACCACATGCACTACCCGGCCGCCAAGGAATTTTTGACCCGCGGTATCCACGTGGTCTGCGACAAGCCGCTGACCTCCAACCTCGCCGACGCCAAGAAACTGCTGAAAGTTGCCAAGGAGAGCGATGCGCTGTTCATCCTGACGCACAATTACACCGGCTATCCGATGGTCCGGCAGGCCCGCGAAATGGTCAAGAACGGCGAGCTCGGCGAAATCCGCCTGGTGCAGATGGAATATCCGCAGGATTGGCTTTCCGAGCCGATCGAACAGACCGGCCAGAAGCAGGCCGCCTGGCGCACCGACCCGAAGCAATCCGGCGCCGGCGGTTCGACTGGCGACATCGGCACGCATGCCTATAATCTCGGCTGCTTCATTTCTGGCCTCGAAGCCGAGGAACTCGCCGCCGACGTCCACACCTTCGTCGCCGGCCGCCAGCTCGACGACAATGCGCATGTGATGATGCGCTTCAAAGGCGGCGCCAAGGGCTTGCTCTGGTGCAGCCAGGTCGCCCCCGGCCACGAAAACGGCCTGAAAGTCCGCGTCTACGGCACCAAGGGCGGTCTCGAATGGGTCCAGGCCGATCCGAACTATCTCTGGTATACCGAACTCGGCAAGCCGAAAACTCTACTCACCCGCAACGGCGCCGGTGCCGGTCCTGCCGCCGGCCGCGTCAGCCGCATCCCATCGGGGCATCCGGAAGGTTATCTGGAAGGCTTCGCCACCATCTACACCGAAGCAGCCAAGGCGATCATCGCCAAGCGCAACGGCAAGCCGGTCGATCCGGCTGTGATCTATCCGACAGTCGAGGACGGCGTGAAGGGTGTGGCCTTTGTCGAGGCCTGCATCAATTCGTCCAAGCGCAATGGCGCTTGGGTGAAGCTCTGACGGCGGGTCACGACAATCAATATGAGAAACCGGGGCGGCAATTTTGCCGCCCTTTCCAATTGCGGCCACAATGACGCTGCTCGATAATGTTGAATGCTTTGGAGATTGACCATGAATCCTATTCTCAAGACGACAGCATTTGCCATCTCGATCGTGATCCCGATCCTCGCCACCCCTGCTTTTTCGATGGAAATGACTCTTCCCGAGGCATGTGAAAAACCCGGCGAGAGCATGGCGATGCAACAGCAAATGGACATGTCCAGCATGCCGATGAAGGACTTCCAGAAGGATTTCATGAGCGGCATGCAGCAGATGGATCCGGCGATGACGCAAGGCATGATGCAAGACAAGCCGGACGTCGCCTTCATCTGCGGCATGATCGCCCATCATATGGGCGCAGTACAGATGTCCGAGGTCGAGCTCAAATACGGCAAGGATGAATGGGCGCGGCAATTGGCGCAGAAAATCATCGATGCCCAGAGGAAGGAAATCGATGACATGACCAAATGGCTGGAGAAGAACCCGAAATAGCGCCGGTCCATAAAGTCTATGCCCCGCAAACAGCCGTGGCAATTCAAACTGCAACGTTACAGATTTAAAAATTTCGTAACTCGACTTTCCGGCCCGGCTTGGCTAAACCGCCTCCGAACTCTGGCGCGACGCGCCTGTCCGTCACCCTAAAAGGGGAAATTCAGCATGGATCCGAAAATTCTCGCCGCCCGCTTCCCGGGAGATTTTGTGTTTGGCGTCGCCACCGCCGCCTTCCAGATCGAAGGCGCCAGCAAAGCCGACGGCCGCAAGCCGTCGATCTGGGACGCCTTCTGCAACATGCCGGGCCGGGTGCATAGCCGCGACAATGGCGACATTGCCTGCGACCACTATAACCGCCTGGATGAAGACCTCGACCTGATCAAGGAACTCGGCGTCGAAGCCTATCGCTTCTCGATCGCCTGGCCGCGCATCTATCCCGATGGCACCGGCCCGCTGAACGAAAAGGGCCTGGATTTCTACGACCGCCTCGTCGACGGCTGCAAGGCGCGCGGCATCAAGACCTTCGCTACGCTCTACCATTGGGACCTGCCGCTGACGCTGATGGGTGACGGCGGCTGGACGGCGCGCTCGACGGCCTATGCCTTCCAGCGCTATGCCCAGACGGTGATCCGCCGCCTCGGCGACCGGCTCGATGCGGTTGCCACCTTCAACGAGCCCTGGTGCTCGGTGATCCTGTCGCATCTCTACGGCATCCATGCCCCGGGCGAGCGCAACATGCAGGCCATGCTGCATGCCGCTCACTTCACCAACCTCGCCCATGGCCTCGGCGTCGAGGCGATCCGCACTGAGGCGCCGAAACTGCCGGTCGGCATCGTCTACAATGCCATGTCGGTGATGCCGGGCTCTAGTAGCGAGGCCGACAAGGCCGCCGCCGTCCGCCACGATGCCTTCCACAACGGCATCTTCTTCGACCCGGTGTTCAAGGGCCATTACCCGCAGGCGCTGCTCGACGCCTATGGCGATATCATGCCGAAGATCGAGGACGGCGACCTCAAGACGATTTCGCAGAAAATCGACTGGTGGGGCCTGAACTATTACCGGCCCGAGCACGTCTCCGCCGATCCGAACCCGAACGCCGCCTTCCCGGCGACCGTGGAGGCCGCCGCCGTCAAGCCGGAAAAGACCGATATCGGCTGGGAGATCAATTCGACGGGCCTTAGCCACGTCGTGCACGACCTCTATGCCCGCTACGACCTGCCGGACCTCTACATCACCGAAAACGGCGCTGCCTACAATATGGGCGTCGGCGTCAATGGCGAGGTCGACGACCAGCCGCGGCTCGATTACTACATCGACCACCTGTCGGTCTCGGCAGACCTGATCAAGGAAGGCTATCCGCTGCGCGGCTATTTCGCCTGGTCGCTGATGGACAATTTCGAATGGGCGGAGGGCTATAAGATGCGCTTCGGTCTCGTCCATGTCGATTATCAGACGCAGGTCCGAACGGTGAAGAAGAGCGGCAAGTGGTATAGCGCGCTCGCCAACGAATTCCCCAAGGGCAACTATATCAAGACCGACGCCGCCTGATCGGCCGTGAAGCGCTTCCTCGCCATATCGGGCAGCCTGCGCCGTGTTTCCACCAACACGGCGCTGCTGCGCGCCATGGCGAAAGATGCACCGGACGGCATCGCCATCGAACTCTATGACGGCATGGGCGACCTGCCGATCTTCAATCCCGATCGCGAAGGCGATCTGACGCCACAGGCCGTCAACGACCTCGGCCAAAAGGTTCGCGAAGCCGACGGCCTGATCATCTCCTGCCCGGAATATGCCCATGGCATTCCGGGCGGGCTGAAGAACCTGCTCGATTGGCTGGTATCGCGCGACGAGATCCCGCACAAGCCTGCGATGCTGCTCAGAGCGTCGAGCCGCAACGACATCTCGCACGCGGCGCTGTCCGAGGTGCTGCGCACCATGTCGGTGGCAGTAATGCCGGAGGTCGGCATCCACATCCATCTCATCAGCCGGACGCCGGATGAGATTGCAGGGATGTTTGCCGACCGGAAACGACAAGAGGAGTTGCAGCGAGCCTTGCACGGCTTCGCGGGATGGATAGACGGGTTGAACGGCCACGCCTAGGCCGAAGCCCAGCGGCCCCCAAAGCACCGACTATTTAATCCCATACTCGGTGCTCCAGACTTTTGCCGCAGTCATGCTCCCGCCATCGAATGACATGCAAAGGTGCTGCTGGTTCTCATATCTGGATTCTTCAATATAGACGTAACCTTTCACTGGATCCTTCAAGGTCTTGTAGAACTGGTCAAATTCTGCGTCCTCCATTGACAACAGAGCTACAGAAGTTCCGTTGACAAAGAGCTCATACGGCATCAAACCTTTGCCTTCACAATTGGTTATCTCGACAAAAAAAGTGGATTCCCACTCGTGGAGCCATTTCACATTCTGCTTTGGAAGCGATATTTCGATTTTTCTCCAACGATCGCCCAACGTTCCGAAATACCCTTTGGGCCGCGTCTCTACCACGCCATCGTCGTGAATGCGTAATGGTGATATCCTCATGGCACAGGCAGCGCACGCGGCGGCCAGAGTGATTGCAAATGCGGTCGAGAGATATCTCAAAGGTCTGCCACCAGCGAGCGCCTCGCCCCAAAAATCGACATATCGAACCTGTCGACATCCTCGACCAGTTCCACCAGCCCCTTCACCGCATGCTCGATCAGCGCCTCGCCTTTCTCAGCCGTCGCCGCCGTCGCATCCCCCGCCGCCCCATCCGGATTGAGATCGCTCATCATCCAGCCGAAAGCATGTGGCCCATAGGCGCGCAGATGGCCGAAATCGCGGGCGAAATAGCTCTGCCGCGAGGGGAAATTCTGCGCCAGCGACATATCGACCTTATCCGGATGCAGCGCCAGCATCACCGAAGTCTCGATGGCGCCGCCATGGATGTCGAGCGCTTTTTCCGCAGGCGTGATCACGCCATCGGGCACGCCGAAGCGCGTCCAGCTCGTCGTCACGCATAGCATTTTGAACCGCACCCGCGCCTCGGTGGCGACGATGGTGAGCAGTGGTGAATTGCCGCCATGGGCGTTGAGCAGGATGAGCTTTTCCACGCCGCTCTGCATCAGGTTGTCGGCGATATCGAGCCAGCCCTCGACGGCCTCGTTGAAGGCGAGCGAGCGGGTACCCTCGCGGTCGGAATGCTCGATCGAATAGCCGATCGGATCGGCCTCGAGGAACAGCATCTCGATATGCTGCGGCAGCGCCTCCTTCAGGCGCTCGGCGATGCCCTCTGCGATCAGCGTATCGGTGTCGAGCGGCAGATGCGGACCATGATATTCGTGGGCTCCGAGTGGCAGGACGGCAATGGTTCGAGGGTTTTTTTCGTGATCGGCCATTCTGTCCAACTTCCCCTTGCCATGCGCCTTGCGCTTCAGTCATACAGTCTCCGCAGATTTAAGCAAAGACCGGGGCGGACATGGTCAAGAAGGACAAGGGCGACAAGAAGGAGAAGGACGACAAGCCGAAAGAGCGATATGTGGCAGGCACGCTGCAGCCGGAAATCACCCGCGCAGCTCGCTCGATGCGGACCTTCCTCACCAATTCGCTGTCGGCAAGCAGCATCTATGCCGGCCAGGACGCGGTCATTCTGGCGCTCGCCGGCAAGGAATCCATGACCGCAGGCGCGATTGCCACCGAACTCGGCGTCAAGCCCCCGACCATGACCCGGACGCTGTCGCGCATGGAGGCGCAGGGCTTCATCCAGAAATTGCCGGGAGAGACCGACGGCCGGCAGATGCGCGCCACGCTGACGCCCGAAGGGCAACGGCATGTCGGCGCCATCGCCTATGCGATCAAGGCGACAGAGGCTTTTGCTTTCGACGGTCTGACCGACAAGGAAATCCGCCAATTCTCCAAGGTGCTGCGCCGGATCAATCGCAATTTCGGCGATCAGGCCGATGATGACGAGGGAAATGGGGAATAATACGCTTCCGGCGTGACGGAGGCGTTGCAGATGCGCGATTCTGTGCTACCTCAATCGATTTAGGGAGATATGCAGATCGGTGCCGCCGTTTTTTGAGTTCGGCGGGTCGTGCGTGCGGGAGGCTGTATGGCCCAGAAGATTAAACTATCGACCATAGCCGAGACCCTGGGCGTATCGACCGCCACGGTTTCGCTGGCGCTGCGCGACAGCCCGCTGGTTGCCGTCTCCACCCGTGACAAAATCAAGGAACAGGCGCGCGCACTGGGCTATATCTACAATCGGCGCGCCGCGAGCCTGCGTACCTCGCGCTCGGGCATTATCGGTGTCATCGTCCACGACATCATGAACCCGTTCTACGCCGAAATCCTGAAAGCGATCGAGAGCGAACTCGACCGCAGCCAGCACACGTTCATCCTCTCCAATCACTACGACTCGGTCGAAAAGCAGCGCAATTTCATCGAGACGATGCTGCAGCTCGGCGGCGACGGCATCATCATGTCGCCGGCCATCGGCACGCCGCCGGAGGACCTGGAACTGGCCGAGGAAAACGGCATGCCGGTCATCCTCGTCGCCCGCACCATCGAGGGCGTCAGCCTGCCTGCCTTCCGCGGCGATGACAGCTATGGCATCTCGCTCGCCACCAACCACCTGATCTCGCTCGGCCACAAGGTGATCGCCATGGTCGGCGGCACGGACCAGACCTCGACCGGCCGCGACCGCTACCAGGGCTATGTCAATGCGCTCCGCAAGGCCAATATAGATGTTCTGCCGGAACTCAGGATTCCCGGCCCTCGCACCCGCCAGAGCGGCTTCGAGGCGGCGGTGCATTTCCTGTCGCTGCCGCTCAAACCCACCGCCGCCGTCTGCTGGAACGACCTCGTCGCCATCGGCCTGATGAATGGCATCGCCCGTGCGGGGCTGACACCAGGGGTTGACATCTCGGTCTCCGGCTATGACGATCTTGAGGAAGCTTCGATCGCCACGCCGGCGCTGACGACCGTCTGGAACGGACAGTCGGAGGTCGGCCGGCTCGCGGCGCGGGCACTGCTCGATCGCCTGGCCGGCAGCCACGAACCCGACGGCCTTCATCTCATCAAACCGGAAATGCGCATCCGCCAGTCTTCCGGTCCCATGAAACCGCGAAAGTAACGATATTTCCCATGACCACTGTTCTCCTGATCGGCAAGGTTCACACGCGCGTGCGCGAACGTCTCACCGGCCGCTTCGACCTCATCGAATTGAAGAGCACGAATCCGGCCGATGTGACGCCGGAAATGGCTGAAAAGGTCGTGGCAGCCGTCGCCTCCAGCGGCAGTTCGGCTGCCTTGATCGACGCGCTTCCGAAACTGAAGCTGATCGCCAATTTCGGCGTCGGCTATGACGGCGTCGACGTCAAACATGCCGCAAGCAAGGGCATCATCGTCACCAACACGCCCGACGTGCTCGATGAGGAAGTGGCTGATACGGCCATCGGCCTGCTGCTCAACACGATCCGCCTGCTGCCCCAGGCCGAGAACTGGCTGCGTGCCGGCCGCTGGGTCAAGGACGGACCGTTCCGCCTGTCGCCGCTGTCGCTGCGCGGCCGGCATATCGGTATCTATGGCATGGGCCGCATCGGCCAGCAGATCGCCAGCCGCCTGGAAGCCTTCCACGTCAAGATCAGCTATCACACCCGCCGGCCCAACAGCGCCGTGCCCTATGACTATGTCGGCTCGCTGAAGGAATTGGCCGAGACGGTCGATACGCTCGTCTGCATCGTGCCGAAGACGGCGGAAACACGTCGCACCATCAACACGGAAATCCTCAGAGCGCTCGGTAAGAACGGCGTGCTGATCAATGTCGGCCGCGGCTGGACGGTGAGCGAGGACGACCTGATCAAGGCATTGGAAAACGGCGACATTGCCGGCGCCGGCCTGGATGTGTTCGACGACGAGCCGAATGTGCCGGAAGCACTGCTGAAGTTCGACAATGTCTCGCTGCTGCCGCATGTCGCCTCGGCCTCGGTCGTCACCCGCAATGCCATGGCCGATCTCGTCGCCGACAACGTCATCTCCTTCCTTGAGAAGGGCGCACCGGTCACCCCGGTGCCGGAGACGCCGTGGAACAGATAGCATGTTGCCCGAAAGTGGGCCCCGGCTTCAGGATAACGGCATCCGCAAAACAGGGAGAATTTAATTAGAATTTTACCATATTCCGAAAATCGTTAATCCTCCGGCAAGTTTTGCACCGCATCATTGTTCCTTCAAGCCGGGCATGCGCGCCCGGCGCCGCCTCAAAACCTGGGGACGGCACCAAGATGGAGCGGATCATGGGCATGCGCGCGCTCATCCTGACGCTTTGCGTCGGCGGTTTTGGATTGTGGATGCTCGGCCCGGCGAAAGAGCCGGCGCCAGATCCGGTCGTGACCGCTTCGGTCAACAAAACCAATCTGGATTTCACCGTCTCGAACATGGAAAACGGCACGGCCTGCCTGCTGACCCGCGGCAACCGCCAAAGCGGCCATTCCAGCGACGTCAGGCCCGGCCATGATTGCGAAACGGTCTGGCCCGGCCTTGGCGAGGTACGCAACTGGACGCAGAACGCGGACAATACCGTGACGCTCACGGATGACAGCGGACGGGAAGTCCTGACGCTGGCACAGGGCGACGGCGTCGATTTCGAAGCGCTTCAACCCGACAACGCGGTGCTCGCTTTCAATGCGGTGAACTGAAGCCCCATAAATCCCTTGCAGCCGGACACGCCAATTTGTCTTGAGCCGGTCACGGCCATTTGACAAATTGCAAAAGCCGTCTGCCGGCTGTCAAGTGCAAGGGAATTATCATGAAACGCGAGATCGAGATCAAAACTGCCGATGGTACCGCCAGGGCTTGGGTTTTCCGCCCGGATGGCGCAGAGACCGCCAAGGGCGTCCTGTTCTACATGGACGGCATCGGCATCCGGGATGCGATGTTCGACATGGCCCAGCGGCTTGCGGATGCCGGCTACGTCGTCCTGCTGCCCGATCTCTTCTACCGCTTCGGTGCCTATGGCCCATTCAGCGGCAATGCCTTCAATGTCGAGGCCGATCGCAACCAGGTCATGACGATGATCCGCGGCACGAGCCACGCCATGACCAGGGCCGATACCGCCGCCTTCCTGGACGCGCTCGACGCCGAGGGCGTCAAGGGACCGGTCGGCGTGACCGGTTATTGCATGGCCGGCGGCCGCGCGATCACCGCGCTTGCGACCTATCCGGACCGCATTGCGGCCGCGGCAAGCTTCCACGGCGGCAATCTCGCCAGCGACGCGGAGGATAGCCCGCACCGCTTGGCCAGCCAGATCAGGGGCCGCGTCTATGTCGGCGTTGCCGGCGTCGACGGCAGTTTCCCGCCCGAACAGTCCGCCCGGCTTGCCGAGGCATTCCGGGTGGCCGAGGTCGACCACATCATCGAAAATTATGTCGGGATGAAGCATGGCTGGACCGTCCCGGATCGCGACGGCGTCTATGACGAAACCGGCGCCGAGCGGCATTGGAAGCGCCTGCTGACGCTCTTTGAGGAAAGCCTTGGGTGACAGTGGTGTCCTCTTCTCCCCTCGGGGAGAAGGGTCCAGAGGACGGGTCGAGACGAGTGGCTCGACCCAGTAGGGCCGGATGAGGGGGCCGCCTCGCCCAGGAAGCCCCCTCATCTGTCCTTCGGACATCTTCTCCCCGATGGGGAGAAGAGGTAACTATCAAACGTACCGGTTGACCACGTTCTCCAGCGCTTCCTGCTTGCCGGACTTCGGCCGCGGGTTGACGTTGGAATTGACAACCCAAGCCTCGATTTCTTCCAGCGTATAACCGCCGTCGAGCATTTTCCGCGCCTCAGGCACCTTCCAGCCGGCATAACGAGCCTCGAGCGGATCGGAAAGCGCCTTGTCCTCGATCATCTGCACAGCCGCCTTGAGGCCGCGGGCGCAGCAATCGATACCGCCGATATGGCCGATCAGCAGGTCTTCCGGATCGAGTGACTGGCGGCGCAGCTTGGCGTCGAAATTGGTGCCGCCATTCTTGAAGCCGCCACCGGCCAGGACCTGGTAGAAGGCCAGCGCCATTTCCGGCACGTTGTTGGGGAACTGGTCGGTGTCCCAGCCCGACTGATAATCGTTGCGGTTCATGTCGATCGAGCCGAAAATGCCGAGCGCATTGGCAAGCGACAGTTCGTGCTCGAAGGTGTGGCCGGCGAGAATGGCATGGCCCTGCTCGATATTGACCTTCACCTCGTTTTCCAGGCCGTACTTCTTGAGGAAGCCGTAAACCGTGGCGACGTCGTAATCATACTGGTGCTTGGACGGCTCCTGCGGCTTCGGCTCGATCAGGATCGTGCCCTCGAAGCCGATCTTGTGCTTGTATTCGACGACGAGATTGAGGAAACGGCCCATCTGGTCCAGTTCGTGCTTGAGATCGGTGTTGAGCAGAGTCTCATAGCCTTCGCGGCCGCCCCAGAGCACATAGTTCTGGCCGCCGAGTTTCTTGGTGGCGTCGATGCAGGTCTTGACCGTCGCAGCGGCAAAGGCGAACACATCCGGATCGGGATTGGTGGCGGCACCCGACATATAGCGGCGATGCGAGAAGAGGTTCGCCGTGCCCCAGAGCAGCTTGACGCCGGTCTGGGCCTGCTTCTCGGCGAAATAGTCGACGATCTCGTTGAGGTTTTTGGTGTTTTCAGCAAAGTTGCTGCCCTCGGGCCGCACGTCGGCGTCGTGGAAGCAGTAGAACGGCGTGCCAAGCAGGGTGAAGAATTCGAAGGCGACGTCGGCCTTCAGCTTGGCCGCTTCCATGGTGTTGTTGAACCAGGGACGCTCGAACGTGTTGCCGCCGAACGGGTCGGTGCCGGGCCAGACGAAGGTGTGCCAATAGGCCACCGCAAAGCGCAGATGGTCTTCCATGCGCTTGCCCATGACGATCTCATCGGGATTGTAGTGGCGATAGGCCAGCGGATTGGTGCTGTCCGGACCCTCATATTTGATCTTCTCGATCGTGCCGAAAAAGCCGGTGCTCATAGTTGTCTCCTTAGGTTAGTGTTCGTTATTGTCTGCGTCGCGCGGGGTCGTTTAGCGCATCGCGAGAACTGTCATCTTATTGCCCAAGCGCCGAAATCGCCGGATATACCGACCGATAGCGCGCATAGGCCGCCTCGTAGGCAAGCGTCAGCGCGCTATCGGGCTCGATCGTCTCATCCGTGGCAGGCGGCGTGCAGACCGCGACCGGATCGGCACCGGTGGCGGCGATCAGACCGAGCCGTGCGGCGCCAAAAGCCGCGCCGAAATCGCCATCGGCGGGAATGTCGACCGGAATGCCGAGCGAGGTGGCGATCGACTTCAGCCAGTAGCGCGAACGCGAACCGCCGCCGATGGCGGTGACGCGGGCGATACGTGTGCCGGCGCTCTTCAAGGCTTCGAGATTGTCGCGGATGGCGAAGGTCACGCCTTCGAGCACCGCCTGCGTCAGAACGACCCGCTCCGACTCGTGACCCAGGCCGGTGAAGACGCCGCGGATCTTCGCATCGTTATGCGGCGTGCGTTCGCCGGAAAGATAGGGCAGGAAGGTCACCGAACTCGGCGCCTTCAAGTCATCGCCGAGTTCCTTCGTCAGTTCCGCAGCACCTTTGCCGGTGATGCCGGAATACCAGTTAAGCGCATCGGTCGCAGAAAGGATGACGCCCATCTGGTGCCAGGTGTTCGGCAGCGCGTGGCAGAAGGCGTGCACGGCGCTGGCCGGATTGGGCAGGTAGCGGGCATTGGCGGCAAACAGCACGCCGGACGTACCGAGCGAGACGAAGGCATGACCCTCGCTGACCGTGCCCATGCCGCAGGCCGAAGCCGCATTGTCGCCGGCACCGCCGGCAATCACCACGCCTGAGCCCATGCCCCATTTGGCCGCCAGTTCGCTGCGTAGTGTGCCGGCTCTATCGGTGCCTTCGACCAAGGACGGCATCTGGCTCTCGTCGAGACCGGTGGCGGCGAGCAGATCGGCAGACCAGGCACGTTTGCCGGTATCGAGCCAGCTTGTGCCGGCCGAATCCGACATTTCCGAAATATACTCGCCGGCGAGCCAAAGCCTGAGATAATCCTTCGGCAGCAACACCTTCTTCACCCTGGCGAAGACATCCGGCTCGTTGTTCTTCACCCAGACCAGTTTTGGCGCGGTGAAACCGGGGAAAACGATATTGCCGGTAATGGCGCGGAAACGCGGATCAGCGTCGAGCGCCGCCGCTTCCTGATAGGAGCGCGTATCATTCCAGAGGATGCAGGGCCGCAACACCTTGTCATCGGCATCGATCAGCGTCGCACCATGCATCTGGCCTGAGAGGCCGATGCCCTTGACCGCAGCCAATTCCTTCGGATGGGCTGCCTTGAGGCCGGCGATCGCCTCTTCGGTCGCCCTTATCCAATGCGCCGGATCCTGTTCAGACCAGCCCGAATGCGGCCGCGACACGTCGAGCGAACCGCTCGCCGAGCCGATAATCTTCTGCTGGTCGTCCATCAGCATGGCTTTGACGCCGGACGTGCCGAGATCGAGACCGAGATACATGATGCCTCCTGCTGCCGCTCAGGGCAGATTGTCCTTCAAGAAAATGTCGATGCGGATGCGCTCCTGCGCATCGATAACAGGCACGCCATCGGCCTTGGCCTTCATCACGCGGATGGCGCTGCGAACCTCGTGGCCGGGATCCTGGTTGAGGATCGCATCGATGAGCTCGGCATTCAACGCCTCGCGCGTAAACGGTGTCAGTTCGTGCGCGATGACGACCGGCCGCCGGGCGCCGGATTGCCGCTCGCGGATCGCCCGGATGAGGCCGCGGTTGCCGGCGCCGAGATTGTAGATGCCGGCCAGCCCGGGATGCTGGTGCAGGAGATGACCAACGAGATCATGCAGCCGCGACGGATCGTCCTGCCCTTCCACAACCGGCAGGATATCGAGGCCGGAATTGATCTCTGCGAGCCGCGCGGAAAATCCGGCAAGGCGGTCGCGATGGTCGCCCACCAGCATCGAGCCGGCGATGACGGCGACGCTGCCCTGCTGCCCGTTCAGGAACCGGCCCATCAGGCTGCCGGCGGTGCGGCCAGCCGCGACATTGTCGACGCCGGCGAAATGGTCGCGCTCCGAACCCGGCAGGTCGGAGACCAGGGTAACCACGGCGACACCCTGCTGCCGCAGCCGGCCGATGGCCGCATGCACCTCCGGCGCATCGACAGCAACGACCGCAACACCGGCGGGCGGATCGGCGAATAAACCGTCCAGCGCTTCCGCCAGCCGGTGCGCGTCGAAGGCCGGAACCTCGATGCAGTGGAGGCTGGTCCGTTCCAGCGGCGAGCGCTTGATCGCCTCGCCGACCTCGCGGCGCAATTCGACCATGAAGGAATTATCGCTGCCGGGAATGACGAAGGCCAGCGGATAGACACGGCCCTTGGCGAGATTGGCCGCAGCCATGTCACGAACGAAGCCGATGCGGCCGATCGCATCCTCAACCCGTGCCCGCGTCTCGGCGCGGACGCCCGGCCGGCGGTTCAGCACGCGATCCACCGTAGCAAGGCTGACGCCCGCCGCCTCAGCGATGTCATGTACTGTTGGCCGCATGGTGTCCTCCCTGCGGCTCGTCTTACAACAGATTTTGAGGTACGTAAATCAGAATTTGGTACTTTAAGCTCCGGTCAAAAAACGGGCGCCCTTCGCCAGCCGGCAAGGAACGCCCGTTGACTGTCTGCAAGCTGCGATCAGGCGCCCATATAGAGGATCTTGCCGAGCGGCAGGCCGTTGTGGCGCAGGATGTCGTAGGCGGTGGTGACGTGGAAATAGAAATTCGGAAGGGCGAAGCCGATCAGGTAATCATGTGCGGTGAACTGTCGCACGCCGCTGCCGAGTTTCAGCTCGACGATCGCGTCGTCGCGGCCGTTCATCTGCTCGGGCGTCACGGCTTTAATGAGCTCGATCGTCTTGTCGATGCGCGCGTGCAGTTCGGCGAAGCTCGATTCGGTATCGGGCAGCGACGGGTTCGGCAGGCCGGCGGTGCGATAGAAGGACCCTTTGGCATGGTCGGAAGCGAGCTGCACCTGATTGGTCAGGCTGCGCATGTCGGGCGCAAGCCGGGCATTGAGAAAGACCGAAGGGTCGATCTTGCGCTCGATGCAAAGCGCTTCGGCCTGGTCAAGCGCGGCCTTGAGGCCTTTGAAGCGCGGCAGGATGGAAAGCGTGGCGACGGAATGAAGGGTGATGCTCATATTTTCGGTGTCCTGAAAAAGAAAATCGGCGGCCTCTATGTGCGCTGCCGCCGACGCTTTTACCAGAGCGTGTCGCTATTTTATCAGTCGTAGAGCGAGGCGAGCAGGAACAGCAATCCGAACAGGATGACGAAGACGGCGGCCAGCAATTCCACGGCATTGCCGATCCACAGGCCGGCCGAGCCGTCGCCGGCGATCTTCAACGCCGTCCCCTTGGCCATGACGGCAATCGTCGCCAGGATCGATACGGTGATCGCGGTGCCGATCGACATGCCGAGCACCGAGAGCGCGCCCCCGAGATAAAGCCCGTTGAGGAAGCAGAAAGTCAGCACGAAGAGTGCGCCCGTGCAGGGCCGCAAGCCCACGGCGATGATTGCCGTCCAGGCCGAGGCGAGCGAGAATTCCTCGCCCGCGACCATGTCGACGGATGGCACATGCGCATGCCCGCAGACTTCGCAGACCTCGCCGGCCGTGTGCGCATGCGGATGGTTGAGGCCGGGACCATGGCGATGGCCGCGCTCGATGCCCTCGCGAAAATTCATGCTGCCCATGCCGGCAACGGCGAGCTCCGGGCCGACCGGCGCCAGCTCAAGCACAGGCCGCCACATCAGGCTACGCAGCTTGCGCACCAGCATGTACATGCCGAAGACGACGATCAGCGCAAACGAGCCGACTTCGAGCCATTTCTGTGCATCGTTCATGGTGATTGTCGTGCCGCGCAGGATGAGGAAGCCAGCGGTGACGACAACGATCGCCATCATCCCCTGCAGCAGGGCGGAGAGGAAGGAGATCACGATGCCGCGCTTCAACTCGATCTTGTTGGCGATCATGTAGGACGAAATCACCGCCTTGCCGTGGCCGGGACCTGCGGCATGGAAGACACCGTAGAGAAAGGAGACACCAACCAACGGCCAAACCTGCCAGAAATCGGTGCGCATGCCCTTCAGGGCCGCGACCAGGGGCCGATAGAACTGCGCCTGCATGGTGTTAATCCAGAACATCAGCTTGGCCAGCCAGGGCATATATTCAATGACGAAGTTCGGCGGCGGGCCTGCACCGGGATCGGTATTGCCGATGCCAAGCGACGAGCCGGCATGGGCGAGCGTCGCGGTGGTAAGGAACGCCAGAATTGCTATCGAGATGGTCTTGGCCACCCCTCTCTGGCCTGCCGGCCATCTCCCCCTCAAGGGGGGAGATTGGATGGGGCGCTGTCCTGCCTCATCAAAGTGTTSCATGCTCGGTATCCGCCCCTTTGGGGCATCGGTCGTGCCTCTTGCCATTCTCCCCCCTTGAGGGGGAGATGCCCGGCAGGGCAGAGGGGGGTGAGCCACAGACACATCGTCCGCGAGAGTGTTCGATCTCATTTGCATGTCACCTCCTCGCGGATGGCAAACAGCTTCGCCATGTTGGTTCCGGTGGGGTCATTGTAAAAGGCATCGGTCAGGGTCGATTTGTTTTCGGCAATCACCTCATCCGGATCCGGGCGCACGATCTTGCCGGTGCAGCCCGCGAAGTCGCCCATCATCACCACGTCTTTCTCCGTCGGAAAATCGATCGAAGTATAGAGTGTCGGATCGTAGATGCCGAAGGTCAGCTTGCCCTTGAGCGGCATCGGTTTGGCCGGCTTGATGGCAAAGAACATCAACAGCTGGCCGTCGCGGTAGTCGACATTGATCACATCAGGCTTCTGCACGTCGACATGTTTGCCGTCCTGGGTGAGGTTCGTATAGTAATCGAAATCGGCGAGTGACGTGCGCACCGTCTCGCCCACTTCCTTGAGCTCCTCCGGGTCGAGCTTGAGATTGGTGTTCTTGTCGAAATCCATCAGCACGCTGGACGAGAACACTTCATCGAAGCGCCAGACATTGTGCAGCTCGACGACATTGTGATTGGCATCGGCAACGATCTCCAGCCGGGCATCGGCGAAGACGTGCGGATGGGCAGAAGCTGCCGCCGGCAAAAGCACGGCCATGGCCAGAAGCGGCAGAAATGAATGTTTCATCTGGAGACTGTCCCGTAATCCTGGCCGCCCAAAAACCGAATGAATGAGTCAAAATTCCGAATGGTTAACCGCCTGCGGCAATTTGGACACTATGCCCGGACCTATACGTTCTTCTTGAACCAGCCATGCAGGTAATCAACGAAGCGGCGGACCTTGGCCGGCAGATAGCGGCGATGCGGGTAGATGGCGTAGATGCCGCCGCCATCCGGCATGAAATCTTCCAGGATGGTGGTGAGTTCGCCGCACTCAGTCTTGGGCTTGGCGACGAAATCCGGGATCAGCGCCACGCCAAGCCCGGCGATCGCCGCCCGTGTCGAGGCGATCGGCGAATTGACCTCGATCGGCCCGCTGACGGTGACGCTTTGGAAGCCGCCGCTCGCGCCGGCGAAACGCCAGTTGTTGTAGGCCCGGCTGTTGGTGTCGACGATGCAGGGCACCAGCGCCAGGTCCTGCGGCGTCTTGATCGGCCCGTATTTCTCCAGCAGCGCCGGGGAGACAAAACAGTGCAAGCCGAAATCGCAGAGTTTGCGCGCGATCATGCCCGAATCTTCCAGCCGGGTGATGCGGATCGCCACGTCGAACCCCTCCTCGATCAGATCGACGAAGCGGTCCTCGGCAATGATCTCGAGCGTAATGTCGGGATGTTCCAGCGAGAAGTCGATCAGCGAGCGGCCGATCTCGGCATCGACGAAACTTCTGGGCACACTGATACGGATACGGCCCTTGAGGTCGGTGGCGCCCTCGCGTACCTGGTCGGCAAGGCTGTCGATCTCTTTCAATATCTCCGACGCCTGCCGATAGTAGGTATGGCCGGCCTCGGTCAGCGAAAATTGCCGCGTCGTGCGGTTGAGCAAAAGTGCGCCGAGCTCGTCTTCCAGTTCCTTCACATATTTGGACAGCAGCGCCTTAGAGCGTCCCAGCTTGCGCGCGGCGGCCGAATAACCCTCGGCATCCACCACGTCGATGAAGGCCCGCATCCTGGTCAGCGTGTCCATGAAACCCCATTTCAGAAATTCGTTAAAATTCTTATGTGTGCCAGTGTCTTACCACGGCAAATTTTTTTCAAAAAGAGGCAAGAAAATTCTTGATTATGACGGCGAATATCCCTATTTCACCGTCAGCCCAAAGTCGCACGTGCCTGTGGGTGTCCGCCGAACCCTCGAATGGTGAGGAAATCGGTAAGGTACCTGGAACTAACCGCTCCAGTCGCTACCCCGGCCAACCGGGACAAGCGAGGACATCTTGAAGCAACGACGGTGCGGGCCTTTCTGGTGTCTGCCGGCTTTCCAACAGCCGGGGTTACTGAAGAGGCACACCTTCATTGCCCGATGTGCGGTGGGAACCACCCTCCAATCTAAGGCAGCAAATCTGAACGATCGCCATTCCGTGGCGTTGGTTCATAAAGCCGCGTGATGGCTTTCGAATTTTGGCGCCGGGGTCTCCATCGGCTGGCGCCGGAACAAGAAATCGTCACCACTTTGCCCTCCGGTTTCCGGAGTACTGCCACACGGACATAGCGATCAGACCGTATGCACCCGGTTGACGCAACGCCCCTTGATTCGATTTTGGAAGGGTACTTTCATGACAACACAGCGCATCCGCGATTTTCTCGCCACCCGACGTCCCGAGGGTCCGTGCCTTGTCGTCGACCTTGATGTGGTCAAGGATAATTTCACCGCGTTCCGCCATGCCCTGCCGGACAGCATGATCTACTACGCGGTGAAGGCAAATCCCGCACCTGAAGTCCTGAAGCTCCTCGCCGGGCTCGGCTCCAACTTCGATTGCGCCTCCGTGGCCGAAATCGAAATGGCGCTTGATGCCGGCGCGACGCCCTCCCGCATTTCCTTCGGCAACACGATCAAGAAAGAGCGTGACGTCGCCCGCGCCCATGCGCTCGGCATCAACCTCTTCGCTGTCGATTGCCATGAGGAAGTGGAAAAGATCGCCCGCTCGGCCCCCGGCGCCCGGGTGTTCTGCCGCGTGCTCACCGATGGCGAAGGCGCCGAATGGCCGCTGTCGCGCAAGTTCGGCTGCGTGCCGCAGATGGCCGTCGACGTGCTCGTCTATGCCCATCAGCTCGGCCTCGTCTCCTATGGCGTCTCGTTCCACGTCGGTTCGCAGATGACCAAGGTCGATGCCTGGGATTCGGCGCTCGGCGATGCCAAGCGTGTCTTCGCGCAGTTGGCCAAGCAGGGCATCGAGCTCAAGATGGTCAATATGGGCGGCGGCTTCCCCACCAAGTACCTCAAGGACATCCCGACCTCCGAGGCCTATGGTCGCGCGATCGTCGCAGCACTGCGCAAGCACTTCGGCAACCACATTCCGGAGACCATCATCGAGCCGGGCCGCGGCATGGTCGGCAATGCCGGCGTGATCAAGACGGAAGTCGTGCTGATCTCGAAGAAGTCCGACAACGACGCCCATCGCTGGGTGTTCCTGGACATCGGCAAGTTCGGCGGCCTCGCAGAGACCATGGACGAAGCCATCCGCTACCCGATCCGCTCTGAGCGTGACGGCGACGAGATGGAAGCCTGCGTCATCGCCGGCCCGACCTGCGACTCCGCCGACGTGCTCTACGAGAAGAACATGTATCCGCTGCCGGTGACACTGACGATCGGCGACGAGCTCCTGATCGAAGGCACCGGCGCCTATACGACGACCTATTCCGCGGTCGCCTTCAACGGCTTCGAGCCGCTCAAGGCCTATATCATCTGAAATACCGCCAGCCCCGTAGCCAGCCGGGGCGGCAAACTCACAATTCCACTCCACTGACCGCTTACCACGGCATTGAGCACGGGAGGCCAAGATGGCCGCTGTTCTTGATACTGTCCGCGCATTGTTTGCGCACAAAACCGAAACCGCTTTCCGGATCGACGCCGAAAATCCGTCCGACGTCGTCGCGCGCGAGCGCCTGCTCGACAAGATGATGGGTCCCGACCGCAAGAAGAAATCTTCCGAAGCGCTCCGCCGCAACCGCGTGCCGGCCGAAGGCCTGGCGCTGGTCGCCCGCGACCCGTCCGGCCATGTCATCGGCACTGTCCGCCTCTGGGAAATCGAAGCCGGCGTCACCCGCGACGACATCCGCGTGCCGGCGCTGCTGCTCGGCCCGCTGGCCGTCGATTCCGACCATGAGGGCAAAGGCATTGGCGCAGCACTGATGCGTGCGGCCATCCTCGAAGCCAAGAAGCGCGGCCATGGCGCCATCCTGCTGGTCGGCGATGCGCCGTATTACGAGCGCTTCGGTTTCTCGGTCGACAAGACCCGCACGCTGATGATGCCCGGCCCGTTCGCCCGCGACCGCTTCCTGGCGCTCGAGCTCAAAGACCGCTGGCTCGAAGGCGCCGCCGGTGTGCTGGTCCCCTCGGGTCGCCGGCTGGCCGAACCGCCGCTGAAAAACGCCGCCTGACGGCCGGGAAGAACCCGGCCTCTATTCAATCCTGCTGAAACACAACAAGAAACAGCCCCTGATTCCTAGGGGATGCATTTCTTTAAGCTCAAGCTATCCTTGCCAATGCGTGGGGAGGCGGCGACCAGTTGTTTTAGCCGCAGGGCCGGTCTGGCCCCATCGCGTTCCCCCGCATGCCACACGCTTCGCGACGAGGCGGCGTCGACGAAGCCAATGCCCTCTTCCCTTTGACAAGGGAAGAGGGCAAATTGCTTTTAGCAACATGCGGAAAGCAATCGCAGACCTCAGCGCGTGTTGCTCTTGCCCTTTTTGCCCTTGGGCTTGCCCTCGCCGCCGCGGTCATAGGGCGCCTTGGTCGGCTTTGCCCAATCCTTGCCGGGCCGATCGGAATAGCTGCGCTTGCCCTCGAACTCAGCCTTCTTGGCGAAGGGCTTGCGCGGACGCTCGCCCTCGAAATCAGAGGCTGCGCCATCACGCTTAGCCGGCTTATCATCGCTGAACGTCTTGCGTTCGCCTTCGAATTTTTTTGGCGCACGCGGGGCGCGGTTGAAGTCCGGCATGCCTTCGATCGTCCGGATGCGCATGCCCCGCTCCAGCGTCTTGTTCGGCCCGATCTGGTGCAGGAACGCGTCGGCGCTGTCGGCGGCTAGTTCGACGAAGGTTTCGTCCTGCTGCATCTTGATCTGGCCGATATCGGCCTTGGAAATATTGCCGGCGCGGCAGAGCACCGGGATCAGCCAGCGCGGCTCGGCATTCTGCTTGCGGCCGACCGAAAGCGCCACCCAGACACTCGGCCCGAATTCTTCGCGCGAACGGCGCGGTGTCGCCTCACGCGGGCTTGCGTCACGGGAGGCGTTGTCACGGGTCGCCGGACGCTTGGCGGCCGCATATTCGGTGACCGGACCGATATCGATCAGCTCTTCCGGCGCCGAGCGGCTGCCGCGATAGAGCTGCAGGAAGGCTGAGGCAATCTTGTCGGCACCGAATTTCGCGACCAGCGCACCGACCAGATCGCGCTCGTCCTCGTCGATGGGCGTTTCGAACACATCGTCGGCCAGCAGCCGCTCGCGGTCGCGCGCATTGACATCGTCGGCCGAGGGCGGCGAGGCCCATTCGGCGCGGATCGAGCCCGCCTGCAGCAGGCGTTCGCCCTTGCGGCGGATATTGGTCGGGACCACCAGCGCCGAAACACCCTTGCGGCCGGCGCGGCCGGTGCGGCCCGAACGATGCAGCAAGGTTTCCGGATTGGTCGGCAGGTCGGCATGGATGACCAGTTCGAGATTGGGCAGGTCGATGCCGCGCGCCGCCACGTCGGTGGCGATGCAGACCCGTGCACGGCCGTCACGCATCGACTGCAGCGCATGGCTGCGTTCGTTCTGGCTAAGCTCGCCGGACAGCGCCACGACGGTGAAGCCGCGATTGTGCAACCGCGCCGTCAGGTGATTGACCGCCGCACGTGTGTTGCAGAAGACGATGGCATTCTTGGCTTCGTAGTAACGCAGCACATTGACGATGGCGTTGTCGCGATCGCTCGGCGCCGTGACCAGCGCGCGGTATTCGATGTCGATATGCTGCTTGCGCTCGGTGGAAGCAGCGATGCGCACAGCATCGCGCTGGTAGCTCTTGGCGAGCGTCGCAATCGAATTCGGCACGGTGGCCGAGAACATCATCGTCCGCCGATTGCTGGGCGAGGCTTCGAGGATGAATTCCAGGTCCTCGCGGAAGCCGAGATCGAGCATTTCGTCGGCTTCGTCGAGCACCACGCCGCGGATGCCGGCGAGATCCAGCGCACCGCGCGTAATGTGATCACGCAACCGGCCGGGCGTGCCGACGACGATATGGGCGCCGCGCTCCAGCGCCCGGCGCTCGGTGCGCACATCCATGCCGCCGACGCAGGTGGCGATGGAGGCGCCGGTGTCCTCATAAAGCCATTCGAGTTCACGGGCGACCTGCAGCGCCAGTTCACGCGTCGGCGCGATCACCAGGCCATAGGGCACGTGCGTGCGCTCGAAACGCCTCTTGTCGCCAAGCAGCGTCGGCGCCAGCGCCAGGCCGAAGGCCACCGTCTTGCCCGATCCCGTCTGCGCCGAGACCAGTGCATCGGCGCCATCGAGTTCGGGCGCCAGTACGGCCTGCTGCACAGGGGTGAGTTCAAGATAGCCGCGCTTCTCAAGCGCCACAGCGAGCGCCGGCGCAATGCCTGCAAATTGTGTCATTTCATGTCTTTCGGATGTCGCGCATCCGAGACCTCAACGGGTCGGATGCAAGCGCGGCGGACCGCGTCGATATTAAGCTTGCGCCTACATAGAGTGCATTGCACAAAATGTCGAGTGCGCTCGTGACATAGCTTGAATGCGGTTAACGCGTGCGCCGCCGATGAAGCATACTGGCATTCATGCGTGGGTGTCTTCGGCAGGTTACATTAAATGTCGGTCGCGGTCGACCGTCTTGCCGTGCCACCTCGGCGGCACTAAGCTCTTCGAAAAACGGGGCATAGCCGACGTGGTGCGGAAATCGGGTACGAAATTCCCGACACTTCTCGGTCGAATAACCTGCCTGTTGATTGGCTTTGGCGCCTTCGCCACCGTGATCGCCGACCTGCTCGACGGGTACTATGTCTGTGACGGCTGGATGCGCCAAAGTGAGATAGTGTGGAGGCGAGAGAGTGATTTCAGAAGAGATAATAAACATAATTGCAGCCAGTGCACGTTTCGAGATCAAGAAGGAGATAGCTCGGAAGGCAATAAGGGAGCTACTTCCTGAATCCCTGATCCCCTATTTCGAAGAAGAATTGGCATACTCAATTGCGGAACATAACCGTAAAAATCTCGCATTCTGTCTGATAGTTGCAGACATGTTCGGTATGCCAAAGGATTTTCCGGCGACGCTGTGTCCGATATTGAAGGAGGATTGGCACCGCTCACATGAATATATCGTTGCGGTAATAGAAGAGGAGCGTTACGAGCCAGCTATCGACTTTCTTTATGATACAGCAATCCGGGACTATCCGTACCCGATCAAAGATGAATTCTCTTCTCTGGGCAAGAAGTGTGCGTGGGCATTGGCTGGATTTGGAACTGCGTATGCTCTTGAAAAGCTGCAGTTGCTGACACATGCTGACGATCCGAATGTCGCCGAAAGAGCTCGTCAGCTCATTTCAGGTGAAATATCGTCCATGGACTGAGTCCAATTTCTGATACCCCGATCTAACTTTCGAATAACAATATTGGCTGGATGCACACGTTGTAGCGCTACCCGTCGAACGGCGTTCTTATTTCTCTGCTAAACCGCCTCCCGCTGCATTTTCGCAGATCAAGGGAGATGACGATGAGCCACGGAACATTCGGCTGGAACGAATTGATGACGAGCGATGTCGAGGCGTCCAAGGCCTTTTATGCCAAGGTTGCCGGCTGGACCTATCAGGATATGCCATTCGGCGGCATGACCTATACGCTGGCTTTCGTCGAGGGCAATCCGGTGCCGGTTGCGGGCATGATGCCCTGCGCCGCCGACCAGCCGGGCGCCAATGACTGGTTCGCCTACATCAATGTCGATGACATCGACGCAGCCATCGAAGCAGTGACCGGCGCCGGTGGCATGGTCATGCGCGAGCCCTTCGAGATCGAAAGCACCGGCTGGATCGCCATTGTCATGGATTCGGCCCACACGGCCGTCGGCCTGCTCGAACCCAAGCCGATGGCTTGAAGGATCGGGGCGGCCGCCGCCGGCCGCCCTACCCTCTCAATCGAGCCAGTAGCGCTGCGCCGCCGGCGGCAGCGTGTCGAGCGTCCGGCGGAAATCGCCCATGGCGACATTGCGCCGAAGCGCCTGCGCGACATCGCGGATCGAGCTCGCCGAGGCAAGATTGTGGTCTTTCCGGACGGCCTGCACCTCGGCGATAAGCTGCGCTTCGGACGGGAACGGCGGCGAGTTGGCCTGCGGATACCAATCCTCGACGAACAGCGCCCGGACCACCGGCGGCAAGGCATCGGCGAAGCGCAACGCCTGCTCGACAGTCAAATGCTGACGAAATGTATGCAGCACGCCGCGCAACACGGCAAGGGCCTGATGATGGGTAGCCAGCATAGAGATCTCCAGCAGATCATCCATGAACCGGTCGAAATCCCGCGAGGCATTCTCATAGTCTTGTGGGAGGGTCATGATGCACCTCCCAGAGCGTGCCCTAAACCGAAATATCCACGACGCCACAATCGCCGGCTTCCGAGGCGAATGCAAGCAGCTTGCCGTTCTCCGACCACCCCATAGACGAGATCGCGCCCTTGCCCGGCCGGCGCAGCAGCGCCTCCTTCTGGTCGCCGATGCGCACGCCGAGGATCATGCCGTCGATGAAACCGATCGCCAGCACTTCTTCATGCGGATGGAAGGCGACGGCGGTGGCGAGGATGTTGGCACGCGTGCCGAGTTCCAGCGGCGCCTTGCCCATCGGTCCGTCCTTGGCGGCGAAGGGCCAGACGATCGCCGCCGGCGCGCCGGAAGAAGCCAGCCACTTGCCCTTGGGCGACCAGGAGAACGACTTGGGCTTGGCCGGATAGCCGCTCATGCGCATCTGGCGCGTCTCTTCACCGGGTTTGCCGTCGATCTTCCAGCCGTGCAGGGCATTTTCCTGCATCGTGGTGACAAGGAAGCGGCCATCAGGCGAAAACGTCACCTGATTGTGGGCGCCCTTCCATTCGAGGTTGACCGGGGCGCCATTGGTGCCCGCCCATTGCAGGGTGACGCCATTGTAGCGGGCGATGGCGACCCGCAGCCCCTTCGGCGCAAAGGCGAGGCCCTCGATCGAGCGTTGCTCGGAAAATTCGCGTGTCTTGCCACCCGACATCACGACAGTCGCCGTCTTGCCATAGGCATAGGCCACCGCGCTTGATGGCCCAGCGGCCAAGGCCGTGATCCATTTGCGCGGCACTTCGGCAAGGAGCTTGACGCTGCCGTCTGCGGAGATGCGATTGACCTTACCGTCCTCGCCGCCGGTGACCAGCGAATTGGTCAGTGGATCGACGACGACGGTCAGCAGACCCTCATGTGCCGCAACCGTCTTCTGGCCCATGTCCAGCCGGTGGATCTCGCCGGAGGAGGCGATGAAGAACGGCACATTGCCGAGAAAGAAGGCACCCAGCACATGGCCTTCGAGGTCAAGCGGTGCGACAGTCGGCATCAGATAATCAACCTTGGTGCGGGCCGAGAATTCCGCCTGACCATGGTTCCGGCCATCGGCATCGGCACTGGATTTTCATTTTCGTCGAGATGGCAGCCATAGACGAACCATGTGCTCCAATTAGCGTGAAGCCACGCGGTTTCAAGCGATAATTTGCCTTCGCCCTGACTTTAGGCGCCTCGGGGCCGATGGGGAGGCCGAATGACATCTCCCCGCCAAAGACTATGATCGGGGAGATCGGTAGGCGCCGTCCATTGCCGCAGGAAATGCCCTTGGCGGACCAGGTTTCTGTCAAGCCGCCTCGCAGGCTCTGAAACTGTCCTCGATCTTCTTGCGGTCGAGATCACGGCCGATGAAGACGAGCTTGCTTTCGCGCTTCTCGCTATCCTTCCACGGGCGCTGGTGATTGCCCTCGATGATCATGTGGACACCCTGGACGACATAGCGCTCATCGTCCTGGTCAAAGGCAATGATGCCCTTGAGCCGCAGGATGTTCGGCCCTTGCGTCTGCGTGATGCGCTCGATCCAGGGGAAGAATTTCTTCGGGTTCATCGCGCCGCCGCGCAGCGAGATCGACTGCACCGTCACATCATGGATCGCCGACGGGCCATGGTCATGATGATGGTCATGGTCATGATGGTCGTGACCATGGTGATCATGGTCGTGATGATCGCAATCGGGACCGCAGACATGGTCTTCATGGCCGTGTTCGAGGAATTGCGGGTCGTTTTCCAGCGCCCGGTCGAGATCGAAAGCGCCGACATCGAGGATCTTGCCAAGGTCCACATTGGAACGCTCGGTGTGATAGATGCGAGCCGAGGGGTTGATCACGCGCACGATATCCTCGATGCGCTTGACTTCCTCGGGGCTGACCAGGTCGGTCTTGTTGAGCAGCACGACGTCGGCAAACGCAAGCTGGTCCTCAGCCTCGCGCGAATCCTTGAGCCGCAACGGCAGGTGCTTGGCGTCGACCAGCGCCACGACGGCGTCGAGCTGGGTCTTGGCGCGCACATCGTCATCCATGAAGAAGGTCTGGGCGACCGGCACCGGATCGGCAAGGCCGGTCGTCTCGACGATGATGGCATCGAAACGGCCCGGCCGGCGCATCAGGCCTTCGACGACGCGGATCAGGTCGCCACGCACCGTGCAGCAGATGCAGCCATTGTTCATCTCGTAGATTTCTTCGTCCGACTCGACGATCAGGTCATTGTCGATGCCGATCTCGCCGAACTCGTTGACGATAACAGCATATTTCTTGCCGTGATTGTCGGACAGGATGCGATTGAGCAGCGTCGTCTTGCCGGCGCCGAGATAGCCGGTGAGAACGGTGACGGGAATGGGCTTGGTCTGGGTGGCAGCTTCGGTCATAAGAGCCTCGAAAAAAATGACGGGCGCGGCTGGGAACCGTGTCAGGGCCTATATAGGAGAGGATGGGCCGGAGCGCAAATAGGGCGGCGAACGCGGAGACAACGGTCGTGCCTCTGCCATCCTCGATGTCTGAAAGAGCCAACCTCTCAGAACCGCCCTCTTCGTGACTTCCCGCCTTTCTCCTCCTTTCCATCCGTCGTCGCGAAAGACAGCTTTGCGCAAAAGGCTTTGAGTTGTTTGACGGCGTCGGAATTTGGCTGAGCAACGGCCGGATCGGTGCCAATCAGGGTAACGATCGCCTGTGCCTCAGCCTGCCAATCGAGTATCGGAGCGGCGATGGCAACAAGTCCCGGGATGAAGCGACCTTCGACGGACGCATAACCTTGTGCTCGAATGGTCTCGGCCAACGCGCCCACGTCCTTGGCTGTTTGCCTGCTCTGCGGCCCGGTTTTCGAACTGCCGCGGGCCTGTCGAAGCTCCGCGTCGAGCACGGCCCGCAGCGGTTCGGCCGGCGCCCAGGCGAGAAACGCCCGGCCAGTGGCGGAATTGAGAAGCGGCAGGATCGTACCCAATCCCATCGAGGTCACGGTCGGCGAGGCCGCCCGCTCCCAGCGGACCACTGTCGCGCCTTGATTGCCCCAGACGGAAAGAAGTGCAGTCAGACCTGTGTCGCTCCGCAGATCCGGCAGCATATCGGAAACGCGGTTCACGAAGTCGAGCCGCCCCAGCGCGGAAAGGCCAAGCATGACCGCACCTGGACCGAGGTCATACTTGCCGGAACGACCAGCTTGCACCACCAGACCAGCATGCTGAAAGGAAGCGAGATATCGATGCACCTTGCTTGGCGGCATCCGGCAATCGCGCGCAAGCTCGGATAAAGAAACCGGTCCGCTCAGGCCGGTCATGAACTGCAGCAGCTTCAGCGCCGCATCCAGCGACTGGATGCCGCCAGCCGGCACCTCCGTCTTTTCGTCGTCACTCATGGCCATTCACCAACTCGCGCAAGGCTTCGATATCCGCAGCAACGATCGCCGCGCCATCGCGCTTGAATAGACCCCTCACCTCCGTGCCGGCAACGGCAATCTGACCATTAACGCACACCTCGTAAGCGATGTGCATCGTCTTCCGTCCCCATTTCTCGATTGCGATGGTGATTGCCAGAATATCGCCATCACGCATCGGGCGGCGGAACTGGGCCGAGGCCTCCATCAATCCGAGACCCTGCGCGGAAAGCTTTCGACAGACCTCCTCATGGCCGCCATACCGCCTCAGCCAATCATGAAACGTGCGGTCGAACCATGCATAGACATGGGGATAGAAAACGATTCCCGCGGGATCGCAATCTCCGAAACTCACCGGATATTCAAGTAGATGCATTTTTCCAATTTTCCTCCGTATGAAATTCGTTGCATAATACGGAAAAATATCTATCCTTCAATGCAACATATGTCGAGGGCTCTGGAGGATGCCATGTCGAAACTGACGACCGTCGAGATACTGGGTGGAGGCCCGGCCGGGCTTTACACCGCCATTCTCCTGCGACGTTTCATGCCGCATGTCCGGCTGCGCGTGACCGAACAGAATCGCAAGGGCGCCACCTTCGGCTTCGGCGTCGTCTTCTCGGATCAGGCGCTGGACTTTCTGAAAGCGGACGATCCGGAAACGCACGACCTCGTGACGTCGGGCATGGAGCGCTGGCGGGACATGGTGCTCAATTTGCCCGGCGGGCCAGTGGTTTTGGACGGCGTCGGATTTTCGGCGATCGGACGGCTGGAATTGATCGAACTCTTACGCCAGCGCGCCGAGGCGCTTGGCGTTGAGATCCGTTTCTCGCAGCCGGTCGCGTCGCTCGATGACCTTGAAGCCGATCTCATCATCGGCGCGGACGGGCTGAATTCGCTGGTGCGCAGATCCGATGAAGCCGGCTTCGCGCCGAGCCTCGAATATTTCAGCAATCACTTTGCCTGGTTTGGAACGGATCGGCCATTCGAGACACTGACGCAGACCTTCGTGAAAACGGCCAAAGGCGCATTCAATGCCCATCATTACCGGTTTCAGGCCGCCCGCAGCACCTTCATCGTCGAATGCGACGATGCGACGTTCAACGCCTGCGGCTTCGCCAAAATGGATGAAGACGAGAGCGCACGCGTCTGTGAGACTGTTTTTGCCGACATCCTCGATGGTGCACCGCTCATCACCAACAAGTCGATGTGGCGCCAGTTTCCACGACTCTGGTGCAGGAACTGGTTTGCCGGACGGCGCGTGATTCTCGGCGACGCCGCACATACCGCCCATTTCTCGATCGGTTCCGGCACCCGGCTTGCGATGGAGGATGCAATCGCTCTGGTGCGTGCACTTTCGACCCATGCGGATGTCGATGCTGCGCTCGCCGCCTATCAGGCAGAACGCCAGCCGGTGGCCAGGAAAATCGTCGACGCCGCCAATACGTCGGCCCAATGGTATGAGGGTTTCGCGAACAAGATGGCGCTGCCGCCGGTCGATTTCGCCTTCGACTACATCACCCGTTCCGGCCGTATCGACACGGACCGGCTGCGCCAGATGGCGCCCGCCTTCATGGCCCGTTACGAAGCGGCAAAGAGCGGGGATACAGCATCCGTCACCGATCCGGTCGGCGATGGCACGCCGGGTGCAACCGAGATCGGTTTCGATAAAGCCGCGCATCCCAACTGCTCCAGCATTCTTTGGGATAACTTGACCCGAAATCCCGACAAGCCGGCGCTGATCGGACCTGCCGGCACGACGACCTATGCCGAACTCATCGCCGAGGCTGCCCGTTGGGGCAACGCCTTCATCGCATCCGGCTTGCGGCGCGGCGATCGCATTCCATTTTTCCTCGACGACACGCCGGTCTATCCGGCCGCCTTTTTCGGCGCGGTCCGCGCCGGATATGTGCCTGTGCTTCTCAACACCCAGACCACGCCGGATGTGCTGAACTTCTTCCTGCAGGACACCGGAGCGAAGATCGCGCTGTGCGAAGCCTCGCTTGCCGGCCGCTTCTCGGATGAGACCCTGCGAGGCACTGCTTTGGAGCGTGTCGTGATCGTCAATGGCGCAGCCCAGGGGGATGGACGCCTGTTGGCAGCCGATTTCCTTGCCGGCCAATCCGATGTGCTCGGATGCGCCGATACCGGTGCGGACGACATGGCCTTCTGGATGTATTCGTCGGGTTCGACCGGACGTCCGAAGGGCATCGTACATCTGCATCACGACATGGCCTATACGCAGGCATCCTTCGGCCAGAATGTCCTGAAGCTGAAGGACGACGATATCTGCTTTTCCGTTCCAAAGATCTTCTTTGCTTATGGTTTCGGAAACGCGCTCACATTCCCTTTTTCCGTGGGCGCGACTACGCTTCTTATGCCCGGACAGMCCAAGCCCGATGCTGTGCTCGACCTGATCGAACGGTTCAGGCCGACCGTTCTCTTCGGCCTTCCGACGCTCTACACGGCGCTGGCCCGGGCGGATGGTTTCAAGTCCCGCGACCTGAGCTCGCTCAGGCAATCGATGTCCGCCGCGGAGATCTTGTCCAAGGATATTTACGACACCTGGAAGGCACTGACCGGCCACGGCCCCACGGAAGGCCTCGGTTCGACCGAAATGCTGCATATCTATCTTTCCAACAGTCTCAATGATCATCGGATCGGTTCGGCCGGCGCCCGCGTGCCCGGCTATGAGATCCGTCTGGAGACGCAGGAAGGCAAAATTCCCGGCCCGGGCGAAGAAGGCGTGATGTTCGTGCGTGGCCATTCCTCGGCACCGTCCTACTGGAACCGTCCCGACAAAACGCGCGAAACCATGCGCGGTGACTGGCTCTATACCGGCGACCGGTTCATCGAGAGGGACGGCTATTATTACTTCCAGGGTCGCGCTGACGAACTGATCAAGGTCTCCGGCCAATGGGTGTGGCCGCTCGAAGTGGAACGTTGCCTCAACGAACATCCGGATGTCCATGAATGCGCAGTCCTCGCACATCAGCTCGAAGATCGCCGCATGACGCTGCGGGCCGTGGTCCGCCTGCGCAGCGGCAAGACGGCCGACGACGCGCAGACGGAGGCTTTGCGCGCCTATGTGAAGTCCCGGCTGCAGCCTTATAAGTATCCGCGCATCGTCGAATATGTCGCGGATTTGCCGAAGACCGGAACGGGCAAGATCGACCGCCAGGCGGTCGCGGCCATGCCGCTGGTCTCGAAGGAAGCAATCCCTGCATAGAGTCAAATCGACCATAGAGGAGGAGAGATTTATGGCGACTTACGTTCTTGTTCACGGTGCCTGCCACGACGGCAATCACTTCGAGGCCTGCGCGGCTCCGATCCGCGCGGCCGGACACGAGGTTCATTGTCCCACGCTGAAAGGCAATCGCCCCGGCGACGACCGGAAGGCAGTGACGCTCGACGACGCGATCAACTCGCTGGTAGAGTATTTCGACGAACATGGGATCGATGATGCGATCCTCGTCGGCCACAGCTGGGGCGGCATGGCGATCACCGGGGCAGCGGACCGGCTTGGCCCAGGCCGGGTGCGGCGTCTGGTCTATTTCAGCGCGTTCGTGCCCAATAACGGCGAAAGCCTGATCGACATGTGTCCGCCGCATTACCAGGCGCTTTTCCCGCAGCTTGCGGGAGAAACCGGAGAGGTCCTGTTCCCCTATCCCATTCTCCGGGAAGCCTTCATCAATGACGGCACCGACGAACAGGCCAGATCGCTGTTCGACAGTCTCAATCCGCAGCCGTTCAACACGATGAATGACCGGATCAGCCTTTCGAAGAACCCGGCCGAATTCGCCATCGGCAAATCATTCCTGCATTGCACCGAGGATACATCCTTGCCGCAATCGCTGCCGTTTCATCCGCGCCTGTCCGAAAAGCTCGGCCTCTACCGGCTGGTAAGCATGCCGGGCAGCCATTCGACCCATCTCACGGCGCCGGAACTGCTGGGCCTGAAGATAATCGAGGCTGGCCGAGACTGAAGCGGGCAGGGAATATTTCGTTTCCCGCCATACAACCAAACTGGAGACTTTCATGGGTTACGTTTTTCCTCCCGCGCCGGTTCCGAGCGTGGCAGTCGCCGACAGCATCGACCGCCTGCCGGTGAGACGGATTTTTTGTGTCGGGAGGAATTATGCGGCCCATGCTCGAGAAATGGGCAAGGACCCTGACCGGGAGCCGCCTTTTTTCTTCTCCAAGCCCGCGGATGCGGTGGTCGACTCCGATGTCACCATTGCCTATCCGCCGCAAACCGAGAACTTCCACTATGAAGCGGAACTGGTGGTGGCGATTGGCAAGGCCGGCAGCAACATCGCCGAAGCAGATGCGCTCGATCACGTCTGGGGCTACGCCGTCGGTAATGATCTCACGCGCCGCGACCTTCAACTCGCGGCGCGTGACCTGGGACGTCCCTGGGATTTCGGCAAGGCATTCGATCGATCCGCCGTGATCGGTCCTGTCTCGCCTGTCTCCAAAACAGGGCATTTGAGCAAAGGGGCGATCCGCCTGAGGGTGAACGGCGAAACCAAGCAGGATGCGAACCTTTCCGAACTGATCTGGTCGGTGCCGGAGATCATTTCCTATCTGTCCCATTCCATCGCGCTTGCGCCCGGCGACCTGATCATGACCGGGACGCCGGCTGGTGTCGGGCCGCTAATGCCGGACGATGTATGCGTCGTCAGCATCGATGGACTGGGGAAAATCCGGACGGATGTCGGGCCAAGGATGTAACCATGGGCTTCAGACTGCACAATTTCTTTCGCTCTTCCACCTCGACGCGGCTGCGCGCAGCCCTGAACATCAAGGGGCTCGACTATGAATATGTCCCTTACGTGCTTCGCCGGGGTGACACGCTGAGGCCGGATTATCTGGCGATGAATCCGGCAGGGCTGGTGCCGACGCTGGAACGCCCCGACGGCACGCACTTGGCGCAGTCGCTCGCGATCATCGAATGGCTGGAGGAAACCCATCCGGAGCCTGCGCTGCTGCCCTCCGATCCGGATGGCCGGGCACGCGTCCGGGCGCTCGCGCTGACGATTGCTTGCGAGATTCATCCGCTCAACAATCTTCGCGTTCTCGGCTATCTCGCAGACCAATTCGGAGCCGACGAAGCCGCACAAAAGGCGTGGTTCTGCCACTGGGTCGAGACCAGTTTCGATACGTTCGAGACTTTGCTTTCCTGCGACCGGCGGACTGGCCGTTTCTGCCATGGCGACACGCCGGGCCTCGCCGACCTGTGCCTCTATGCCCAGGTCTGGAACAACCGCCGCTTCGACATTGCGACAGCCAAATGGCCGACGATTGCCGGCATCTTTGAGCGGCTCGACGCAATTCCCGCCTTCAGCCGGGCGGCGCCGCCCAATCAGCCCGACGCGGCCTGACAAAACACCATCTGGAGAAATGCCATGCTCGACAAGACGGAAGGTGTTCCCGCCAATCAAATGACGCCCGACGACACGCCGGAATTGCGCGCCCTCTACCGTGGCTTTGAAGAACAGCATCTGATGCCGCTCTGGATTCAGCTTGGCGACTTGATGCCGCGCCATCCCAAGCCCCGGGCGGTGCCGCATGTGTGGAAATGGGCGGAGCTCCTGCCACTCGCGCAGCGGTCCGGCGATCTGGTGCCCGTCGGACGTGGCGGCGAGCGGCGCGCGATCGGCCTGGCCAATCCCGGCCTCGGCGGTCACGCTTATGTCAGCCCCACCCTCTGGGCTGCGATCCAATATCTCGGTCCACGGGAAACGGCGCCCGAACACCGTCACGCGCAGAACGCATTCCGCTTCGTCGTCGAAGGCGAAGGCGTCTGGACCGTCGTCAACGGTGACCCGGTGCGGATGAGCCGGGGCGATCTGCTGCTGACGCCGGGTTGGCATTTCCATGGACATCACAACGACAGCGACCGGCCGATGGCCTGGATCGATGGGCTGGATATCCCGTTTGCACAACACAACGATGTCGGCTTTTTCGAATTCGGATCGGACAGGGTGACCGACTATGCGACACCGCGCTTTTCGCGCAGCGAGCGGCTCTGGTGTCATCCTGGCCTGCGTCCATTGTCCAGCCCGCGTGACACCGTCAACTCACCCATCGGTGCCTATCGCTGGGAGCATACCGATCGCGCCCTGATGGAGCAGCTCCTGCTTGAGGAAGAGGGCCAGCCGGCGACGGTGGAGCAGGGCCACGCCGCAATCCGTTATGTCAATCCGACCACGGGCGGCGATGTCATGCCCACCATCCGCTGCGAATTTCATCGTTTGCGAGCAGGAACGGAAACGCCGGCACGCCGTGAAGTCGGTTCGACCGTCTTTCAGGTCTTCGAAGGACGCGGTGCGGCCGTCATCGATGGTGTCACCCATCAGCTCGACATCGGCGATCTCTTCGTCATTCCCTCGTGGATACCCTGGTCACTGCAGGCGGAAACGCAATTCGATCTCTTCCGTTTCTCCGATGCGCCGATCATGGAACGGCTCAACTTCATGCGCACCCATGTCGAGGCGGCCGAACCGTGACCCAATCGATCGACACCGCGCGAATGGCGCTCCGGCAAAGGCAGGGAAGTGGCGCGCGTTACGATGCGGACAATGCTCCGGCCCGTGAACTGGATTGGGCACGACGCGGAACGGCCTATTTTGCCCGCCTGCTCAATGATCTGCCGGCAACGGCGCTTGACGAAGCCAGCGCCGTTGCCGGCTTTACGCGGCGCCGGCTGATCGCCTATATCGGCTATCACGCCCGATTGACGAGCGAGATGATCGCTTGGGCGAGGACGGGCGAAGACGGCGCCTTTCCGCGCGCCGCCCGAGTGAACGAGGCGGACCTCGAATTCGGCGTCACCCAGCCGTCGCGAGCGCTGCGCTATCTCTTCGACCATTCGCAGGCTCATCTCAATGTCGAATGGCGCGATCTTGACGCCACCGGCTGGAACGGCTCGATCGCCGATGCCGGCGGCCGGATGATCTCTCTCAGGAGCACCCCCGTCATGCGCGCCGCGGCGCTCTGGCTGCATGCCGTGGATCTCGATAGCGGCGGGCGCTTTGCCGACATGCCGGACGACCTGCTGGATCGGCTCATCGTCCAGCATGCCGCCCAACGGCTTGGCACACATGCGGTGGCGCTTTCCGCGACAGATCGGACCGGGCCGCTTCTTTCAACCCGTCAGGCCAAACTCAGAGTGACGGGGCGGGCCGCTGACATCGCCCGCTGGCTCAGCGGCCGCGGAGTACGCAATCTCGAATGCGTGGGTGGCGCATTACCTACAGTCGGCCCACCGGCCTTGATCGGTTTTTGAGCCAAAGCGCCAAGCGGCAATTAAAGAACCGCCACGATCGCTTTCGCCAGCTCTTCCAGTCGGTCTTCCTTGAGGCCCGCGACATTGATGCGGCTGTCACCGACCATATAAATCGCGAATTCGTCGCGCAGGCGGTTGACCTGAGCTTCATTCAGGCCGAGGCGGGAAAACATGCCGCGATGTTCGGCGACGAAATCGAAACGGTCCGAATTGGTCTGCCGGCGCATCACCTCGGCAAACGCCTTGCGCAGCTTGAGCATGCGGAGCCGCATGCCTTCAAGTTCCGCCTTCCAATCTGCGGTCAGCGCTTCGTCTTCGAGGATGATACGGATTGCTGCCGCGGAATGATCCGGCGGCATGGAATAGAGGATGCGGGTCAGCGCTGTCGCCTGGCCGCCGGCAATCTTCACCGTCTCGGCATCTCGTCCCATCAGCAGCACCGCGCCGACGCGGTCGCGATAGACGGCGAAATTCTTCGAGCAGGAGGTCGCGACAGCCATTTCCGGCACCTTGCCGGCGAGCAGCCGGACGGACGCAGCATCTTCGTCCAGCCCGTCGCCAAAACCCTGATAGGCGAGATCGACGAAGGGAAACAGCTGATGCTCGACCAGCAGGTCGGCCAGCTTGCCCCATTGATCGAGGGTCAGGTTGGCGCCGGTCGGGTTGTGGCAGCAGGCATGCAACAGCACGACATCGCCCGGCTTGGCGGCCTTCAGCGCCGCCAGCATTTCCTCGAATTTCACCGTCCCGGAGGTGGCATCGAAATAGGGGTAAGTGGCCGTCTTGAGATGCGCGGCAGCCATGATCTGCGGATGGTTGACCCAGGTCGGGTCGGAGAGCCAGACTGTCGCATCCGGCCGCGCCTTCTTCAGCAGGTCCGCGACTGTCCGGAGCGCGCCCGAGCCGCCCGCTGTCTGGCAGCCGAACATACGGCTTAGATCGGCATCCGCGCCGAAGACCAGCTTCAGCATCGCCCGGTTAAAACCTTCGTCGCCGGCCATGCCGACATAGGTCTTGCTCTTCTGGCTGTCATAGAGACGCTTTTCCGCCTCGCGCACCGCCCGCATGATAACGGTCTCGCCGGCCTCATCCTTGTAGACGCCGACACCCAGATCCATTTTCTGCGGCCTTTGGTCGGCGCGAAACAGGGTGGAAAGATAAAGAATTTTGTCGGGCGGGGCGGCGGTCAGCGTTTCGAACATCGATTTTCCTTGTGAATTCACACACCAAACAGTTTTTGCCCACGCTCGCGCGCCAGGCGAGCCTGTTTCTCCCGCTCGCGAAACCGATTGCGGTCGTCCTCGCTCCGCACCTCGTAGCATTGCGGGCAAGAAACGCCGGCTTCGTAGAGCGGAGAAGCCAGGGCTTCGGAAGTTAGCGGGTTGCGGCAGGCGCGGCAGAGCTTGTGGTCGCCCTGTTTCAAATCCTGGACGACGGAGACGCGCTCGTCGAAGACGAAGCAGGCGCCTTCCCAGAGGCTTTCCTCTGCCGGCACTTCTTCCAGATATTTCAGGATGCCGCCCTTGAGGTGATAGACCTCATCAAAACCCTGCTCTTTCATGAAGGCGGTGGCCTTCTCGCAGCGTATGCCGCCGGTGCAATACATGGCGACCTTCGGCTTGTCGTGCAGGCTATCGTTCTGCCGCACCCAATCGGGGAAATCGCGAAACGTCTTGATATCAGGATCGACCGCACCCTTGAACACACCAAGCGCCGTCTCGTAATCATTGCGGGTGTCGATGACGATCGTATTCGGATCGGTGATCAAGGCATTCCAGTCGCGCGGGCTGACATAGGTGCCGACCACGCGCGTCGGATCGATGTCCTCGACGCCCATGGTGACGATCTCTTTTTTCAGCTTCACCTTCATCCGAATGAATGGCGCCTTGCTGGCGCGACTTTCCTTGTGCTCCAGCCCAGCAAATGCCGGCTGCGCGCGCAAAAACCCCAGCACGGTCTTCACACCGTCATCCGGACCCGCAATCGTGCCGTTGATCCCCTCATGCGCAAGCAGCAGCGTGCCGCGCACATCGTTGGCTTCGCAAAGCGCCTGCAAAGGCTCCTGCATCTCGCGAAACTGCGGAAACGAGACGAAATGATAGAGCGCCGCCACCAGGAAGGGGCTCGCCTCCATGTTTTCAGGGGAATGTATCTGGTCGTTCATGGCCGGGAAATACCGGGTTTGGCGGCAAAGCGCAATCGGCTTGGCAAAAGCTTGCAATTGAGTTTCTGGATGCTAGTTTTGCAACTGTATAATTTGCCGGGGTCCGCCATGCTCATTCTCTCGCTGAACTATATCGTGCCGTTGGAAAAGGTCGACGCGGTCGTCGAACCGCATATGGCCTGGGTGAAGAAGGGCTATGACGACGGCCATTTCATCGCCTCCGGCCGCAAGGTGCCGCGCACCGGCGGCCTGATCCTGTCGCGCGGCGACCGCGCCGAGATCGAAGCCTATTGCGCTGCCGATCCCTTCGTCCTGGCCGGCGTGGCGGAATACGAGATCACGGAAGTGGCCTTCACCACCACGCTGCCCGGCGCAGACATCCTCAAGGCTTGACCATGGACGCGCTCGCCTGCGAGATCGAAGCTCTGGAGCGGCGACTTCTGGACCTTGGCGTCCGCGCATCGCCGGAGCAGGCGAGTGAATTGCTCGCCGATGGTTTTCGCGAATTCGGTAAATCAGGCCATGCGTGGCGCCGCGACGAAATTATCGCAGCGATGGCGGCAGAACGGCACCCGATCAACTATCGTTTTGACGACTTCGGCGTCCAACGCCTGGGCGAAGACGCGGCCCTTGCTCTCTATACACTCTCCGTCATCTCTCCTGATGGCAGCGAGACAAAAGCGCTTCGCAGTTCGGTCTGGCAGCGCGGCGAAGACAGTCGCTGGCGCCTGCTCTTCCATCAGGGTACGAAGTGCGAATGACCAATCTCAAATACAAGCCTTACGCTTCCGGTACCAATCCCTTCACCATTGGGCTTTCAGCGCTCGACCCAAACCGTTGGATCGAGCCGGATGCCGACCTCGATAGCGTCCTGCGGGAAAAAGACCGGCTGCTCAGAGATCATTTCGACGCGGTTTTCCAGACGGTCGAAGGCTCAGAACCCGCCCAGAGCGAATGCCTTCATCTGCTCGCGGCACACCTGCTGGACCAGCACGCCGATACCTATCAGAGGGACGGCTCGACCATCCGCTTCGCCGGCCGCACAGTCGATCTCGATACCGAGCAGCCACCGCTTCTGACCGCTGGCGCACTGGTTGAAGACGACCTCGTCGTCCTCGAAAAGCGCGACACCGGCTGGCATGTCACCGCCGGCTATGTCGCCTTCCCCTCTTCCTGGTCGCTCAAGGAGAAGATCGGCCTACCGATGGAAGGCGTCCACCATCATGTGCCCGGCTTTGCCGGCGGCACCCGCAACGCCACCATGGTCAACCGCATCTTCGACAATCTGCAGCCCGACCTCCCGGCCGTCCGGTTGAACTGGTCGATCTACCCCGAAGGCGACCTCTTCTGGCCGCCCGAGCGCGGCGCCCGGCAGGAGAGCCGGCTCTTCACGCCGGCGACCAATTTCATCCGCGTCGAGCGCCAGACGCTCCGCCGCCTGCCGAAAACCGGCGGCATCGTCTTCACCATCCGCATCTATACCGATCCGATCGGCCTGCTCACCACGCTGCGGGATGGCCGTGAGATCGCGGCGAAACTCGCCGAGCGGCTGGCAGACTTCTCGCCGGAACAGCTCGCCTACAAGGGCATGCTCACCAAGAAAGAAGCACTTCTGGACTATCTGCGCGCCTTAGAACTGCGCTCATCGCAGGGCTGATCGTCATAAAACCGTCATATATAGTGGGCGAACCCCCTTTATTGTGACAAGGGATTGTGGTTAGAGAAATTCTCCAACTGTACAACAACCAATCACAGGAGTGCCTCCCTAAAATGAATGAACAAAATTACCCCGTTTACGGCGACATCAGTGGCCCGATCGTGATGATCGGCTTTGGCTCGATCGGACGTGGTACTTTGCCTCTCCTCGAACGCCATTTTCGGTTCGACAAGAGCCGCATGGTGATCATCGATCCGAAGGACACCGATCCCAAGCTCATAAAGAAGCATGGCATCAAATTCATTCAGGAAGCAGTCACCAAGGACAATTACAAGGACCTGCTGAAGCCGCTGCTCACCGAGGGCGAAGGCCAGGGCTTCTGCATCAACCTGTCGGTCGACACCGGCTCGCTCGATATCATGAAGCTCTGCCGCAAGCTCGGCGTCCTCTATATCGACACAGTCGTCGAGCCCTGGCTCGGCTTCTATTTCGACAAGGAAAAAGACAACGCCGCGCGCACCAATTATACGCTGCGCGAAACCGTGCAGGCCGAGAGGGTGAAGAATCCGGGCGGCACGACGGCGGTCTCCTGCTGCGGTGCCAATCCGGGCATGGTGTCCTGGTTCATCAAGCAGGCGGTGATCAATCTCGCCAATGACACCGGCCTCAAATACGACGAGCCGGCGACCGGCGACCGCGAGGGCTGGGCCAAGCTGATGAAGAAGCTCGGCGTCAAGGGCGTCCATATCGCCGAGCGCGACACGCAGCGCACCAAGCAGCCGAAGCCGTTCAACACGTTCTGGAACACCTGGTCGGTCGATGGCTTCATTTCCGAGGGCCTGCAGCCGGCCGAACTCGGCTGGGGCACGAACGAGAAGTGGATGCCGAAGAACGGCCGCAAGTTCAAGAAGGGCAGCAAGGCCGCCATCTTCCTTGAACAGCCCGGCGCCAATACGCGCGTCCGCACCTGGTGCCCGACACCCGGCCCGCAATACGGCTTTCTCGTCACCCATAACGAGGCGATCTCGACCGCCGACTATTACACCGTCCGCGACAAGGATGGCGACGTGACCTACCGGCCGACCTGCCATTACGCCTATCATCCTTCCAACGACGCGGTTCTGTCGCTGCACGAAATGTTCGGCAATGGCGGCAACGAACAGCCGGTCAAGCACGTGCTGGACGAGAAGGAACTGGTCGACGGCAAGGACGAACTCGGCGTGCTGCTCTACGGCCACGAGAAGAACGCCTACTGGTATGGCTCGCGGCTGTCGCTCGAAGAGGCCCGCAAGCTCGCACCCTACCAGAATGCCACCGGCATGCAGGTGACCTCCGCCGTGCTCGCCGGCATGGTCTGGGCGCTTGAAAACCCCAATGCCGGCATCGTCGAGACCGAGGAAATGGACTACAAGCGCTGCCTCGAAGTGCAGATGCCCTATCTCGGCCCGGTCGAAGGCCATTATACCGACTGGACGCCGCTTGACGGCCGCCAAGCGCTGTTCGATGAGGACATCGACGAGTCCGATCCCTGGCAGTTCAAGAATATTCTGGTTCGCTGAACCGTCTAACAGGCACCCCCGCGCGCATGGAACGCTCGGGGGTGCTGTTGCATTCTTCCCGCACAGGCGGATTGATCACTGCCAACGCCTTGCGTTCATTTCAGAATGACGGCAAAATCAATTCCGACACGCCGCCGGCACACTGCGCCACGCCGGCCCCATGGGGAGATCGATATGAGGAAATTTGCCGTTCCGGCCTTGATAGCCGCTGCGACACTGGCATCGTGCACCACAGACAGCGGCGACCGCCCGGCGCCCAACACCCCGGCCGCGCCGACGACGATCGAAGGCAACTGGACCGATCCAAACGGGCTTGTCTCGACCTTCCAGGCCGGCAATTTCAACACGCGCACCACCGATACCAACCAGTTGCTCGCATCCGGCACCTATGTGAAGCTGCCCGGCGACAATCTCTACGCGATCAACATGGTCTCGCATGTCCAGAACAAGCAGTCCAAGGTCAATTGTGCGATGATCTCGCCGCAGCAGCTCAATTGTACGGCTGATTCCGGCGCCCAGTTCTCGCTGGTGCGCAAGGGCGCAGCGACGCCGGTGGCGGCACAATAATCACCGCCGGCCGATTCTCTTGAACCTGATTCCGGACTTCTTTGGAGGTCCGGTCGCTTGCGAAAGCATAGATGTCATACGCCCTGGATAATTCAGCGGTAGAGGCATGTTGCAATAGGAAGGAGAACACCATGTTACGCACGATCCGTCTCGTATGCGTCAGTGCCTCGGCGCTTGCCTTCTCGGCCGGCGCCGCACTGGCCGACTACGAACTGCATATCCTGCACATCAACGATTTCCATTCCCGCGTCGAATCGATCAACAAATATGACTCGACCTGCTCGGCCGCGGATGAGGCGAAGAATGCCTGCTTCGGCGGCGCTGCCCGCCTGAAGACCGCCATTGACCAGGCCCGCGCCGGCCTTGCCGGCAAGAATGTGCTGACGCTCGACGGCGGCGACAGTTTCCAGGGGTCGTTGTTCTACACAACCTATAAGGGCGCCGTCGAAGCCGAGATGATGAATGCCATGAAGTTCGACGCCATGACCGTCGGCAATCATGAATTCGACAATAGCGAAGACGCGCTCCTGACCTTCCTGCAAAAGGTCCAGTTCCCGGTCGTGACCGCCAATGTCGAGGCTTCCGCCAAGTCCAAGATCGCCGGCAAGATCAAGCCCTATCTCATCCTGACCGTCGGCGGCCAGAAGATCGGCATTGTCGGCGCCGTGACCAACGACACGCCGGAAATCTCTTCGCCGGGTCCGAACATCACCATCACCAACGATGTCGATGCGATCACCAAGGCGGTGCAGGAGGTGAAATCTCAGGGCGTCGACAAGATCATTGCGCTCACCCATGTCGGCTACCAGCGCGATCTCGACGCGATCGCCAAGATCCCGGATGTCGATGTCGTGGTCGGCGGCCATTCGCACACGCTGCTATCCAACACCGACAAGAGTGCGGCCGGCCCCTACCCGACCTGGGCTGACAATCCTGGCGGCTATAAGGTGCCGGTGGTCCAGGCCGCCTCCTATAGCAAATATCTCGGCGATATAACCGTGATCTTCGATGACAAGGGCGTGGTCAAATCCGCAAAGGGTGACCCGATCCTGGTCGATTCCTCGTTCAAGCCCGATCCGGTGCTCGCCGCCCGGATCAAGGAACTCGGCGCGCCGATCGAGGCGGTCAAGAAGAAGATCATCGGCTCGTCAACGACCGCGATCGACGGCTCGCACGACACCTGCCGCTCCAAGGAATGCCAGATGGGCGACCTCGTGGCCGACGCCATGCTCGACAGCACCAAGGCGCAAGGCGTCCAGATTGCCATCGCCAATGGCGGCGGCCTGCGTGCCTCGATCGACGGCGGCGACATTTCGATGGGCGCGGTGCTGACCGTGCTGCCGTTCCAGAACACCATCGCCACCTTCAAGCTCAAGGGCGAGGACGTCAAGGCCGCGCTCGAAAACGGCCTGAGCCAAGTTGCCGACGGTGCCGGCCGCTTTCCGCAGGTCGCCGGGCTGAAATATAGCTTCGACGCCAGCAAGCCGGTCGGCCAGCGTATCACGTCGGTCGACGTGGCCGAGAACGGTAGTTTCACACCGCTCGATCCGAACAAGACCTATAGCATCGTCTCCAACAACTACATGCGCAGCGGCGGCGACGGCTACAAGATATTCAAGGACAAGGGCATCGATGCCTATGACTACGGCCCGAACCTCGAAGACGTGGTCGCCGCCTTTATCGGCAAGCACTCGCCTTACAAGCCTTATACCGATGGCCGCGTGACCGTCGTCGCGGCTGCCGCTGAGGCAAAGCCTGCTGCTACGACGACAACGACGGAAGCCAAGCCCGCCGCCACGACCACCGAGACCAAACCGGCGGCGACGACCACCACCACAACCGAAACCAAGCCGGCGACGACCACGACAACGGAGGCCAAGCCGGCCGATACCGGGGCCTCCGAGACCGCCGGCAAGGAAACCAAGCACACCATCGCGAAGGGCGACACCTATTGGGATCTAGCCAAGACCTATTACGGCGAAGGTGCTCAGTGGAGAAAGATTCGTGAAGCCAACCGCATGCGGCCGCATGCGCTGACGATCGGCGCGGACCTGACGATCCCCGCCAAGTAAACGACATCTGTGGTACTTCTTTCCAGCGGCCCGGTCTTTTCCGGGCCGCTGTTCTTTTCTATATCCGGGGCGGCATCATCCGCGCTGCGGCGTTGCGCGTAGAACAAAGAAAAACAGGACCGATCATGACCATTGCAGCAGCGCAGCTCCCCACCGGCCATCCGTCGGTGACATCCGGCAAAGTCGGTGTGCTSYTCGTCAATCTCGGCACGCCAGATGGCACCGACTATGCCTCGATGCGCCGCTATCTCAAGGAATTCCTGATGGATCGCCGGGTGATCGAATGGTCGCCGTGGAAATGGTATCCGATCCTGTTCGGCATCGTCTTGAACCGCCGCCCGCAAAAAGTCGGCAAGGCCTATGAGACGATCTGGAACAAGGAGAAGGACGAGAGCTATCTGCGCACCTATACGCGGGCGCAGGCCGAGAAAATGGCTGAACGGCTCGCGGATTTCCCCAATGTCGTCATCGATTGGGGCATGCGCTACGGCAATCCGTCGATCGCCGAACGGCTCGATGCGCTCAAGGCCCAGGGCTGCGACCGCATCCTGATCTTCCCGCTCTATCCGCAATATGCCGCAGCCACGACGGCGACCGTCAACGACAAGGCCTTCGACGCACTGCAAAAAATGCGCTGGCAGCCGGCGATCCGCACGGTGCCCCCCTACCATGACCATCCGGCCTATATCGAAGCGCTGGCCAATTCGATCACCAATCACCTGGCGACGCTCGACTGGCAGCCGGACCTGGTGATCGCCTCGTTCCACGGCATTCCGCAGAGCTATTTCGACAAGGGCGACCCCTATTACTGCCATTGCCAGAAGACCGCCCGGCTGCTGCGCCAGCGGCTCGGCTGGGACGAGAAGAAGCTGATGCTGACCTTCCAGTCGCGCTTCGGACCGGAAGAATGGCTGAAACCCTATACCGACAAGACCATCGAGGCTTTGCCGGCTGAGGGTGTCAAACGCTTGGCCGTCTTCAATCCGGGCTTCGTCTCGGACTGCCTGGAAACCCTGGAAGAAATCGGCGAACAGGCCAGGGAATCCTTCCTCCACCATGGCGGCGAGAAGTTCACCCACATCCCCTGCCTCAACGACAGCGACGATGGGATGAACGTGCTCGAAGCCCAGGTCCGGCGCGAACTGCTGGGCTGGATCTAGCCGAGGATCGTGCGATCGCCCGGCTTGATTGTCCGGATGCGATGGCCGAGACCGAGCGCGCCGAACACGCCCGCGACTTCCTCGGCGGCCTGGGTGAAATGCGCCCAGCCTTCCGTATGAACCGGGATAATCAATGACTGCGGAAAGGCATTGGCCGTGTCGAGCAGGTCATTGGCCGACATGGTGAGATCGATCGGACCGCGAACCCGCGCCGCCCCGGCGAATGCGAGGACAAAGCCCGGCGAAAACCGCCGCGCCACCTCGGCCACGCCCTCGTAATAGACCGTGTCGCCCGTCACATAGAGCGACGGCAACGAGCCGTCCACCGTCTCGAGCACAAACCCGGTGACATCGCCGGTCACCGGCTCGATGCCCGCAGGTCCGTGACGGCAGGGTGTCGCGGTGATCCGCACCTCAGTGCCATCGGCTGCGTGAAACGTCTCGGTCTCCCAGACGGCGAGACCACGGGCATTGCCCTGAAGACGGCCGGCGCCGACTGGCGTGGTCAGCACGACGGGCACGGTTTCGGAAAATTCCCGCCCATGGTCATCGAGATTATCAGCATGCTGGTCATGGCTCAGCAGCACCGCGTCGACTTTGCCCAGTGCCTCTGGCGTAAGAGCAGGGTCTGCGGTTTTCTTGAGCGTTACACCATTGCGGGGATATTCGTGGCCGCTGTGATCGAAAGTCGGATCGGTGAGAAACCGCAATCCACCATACTCGACCAGCACCGTCGGACCGCCGACCAATGTGAGCGCTACTTCCTTGTCTGGCATTTTCGCCTCCTTTGCTGTATTTGCGCCAGAAACTACGCCATGCTATAAAAGACGCAATTGGCAAATAAGCCATTTATGGAGGCATTCTTGCCAAAGCCGATTCCTGTTTCTATTCTCTTTCACGCTGGCACCCAACCAGGCTTTGCCATGCTCGCGGCCTCCATCTTTCGCCTCGGCAACCGTCATTCAGGCGCCACCGTCTTCGATATCCGGCTCGTCGGCACCGGCAACAGGTTCGAATGGGAGGACGGCACGATCAAGCTGCAGCCGATCGAGAATATGGGCAGCGGCTACCTGATCATCCCGCCGATGGACTCCGCGCGCCTGCTGCAGGACTTTGACATCCCCGAGCTCGATTTGCTGCGCCAATCGGCTGACGCGGGAGCCACGATTGCCAGTGCCTGTCTGGGCGCATTCCTCCCGGCCGCCGCCGGCCTGCTTGACAGCCGCGAGGCGACGACACACTGGAACTACGTGGACTTTGCCACGCGCACCTACCCCGCAGTGCGCTGGAACACACGAGAAATGCTGGTCGACCATGGCGATGTCATCACGGCCGGCGGCCTGCTGTCGATCGTCGATCTCTGCCTGCACATCGTCCGAAAGACGCAAGGTGGCGCGCTGGCGCAACGTCTTGGCCAGACATTGCTGGCCGACACGATCCGCCAGAAGCAGTCGGTCTACGCCACCAAGCTGGTGGCGGCGCCGAGAGATGCGACTATCTTCGAAGCGCTCGAACGGGAAATGGACCGGCGCGGCGGCGGCGGCCTCACCGTCCCCGATATGGCGACCTTCTGCAATATGAGCCTGCGCAGCTTCCAGCGCCGTTTCCAGGACAATTACGGCGTCACGCCGATCAAGTTCCTGCAACTGCGGCGGATCGAAGCCGCAAAGACGATGCTGGCGCAAAAGCAGCTGTCGCTCGACACGGTCGCCGAACGCGCCGGCTTTTCCGACATGGCCTTCTTCCGCGCCGTGTTTTCACGCGAGACGGGCATGACGCCGGGTCAGTACCGGCGCAACATGGTCGAATCCGGGTAATTGAAGGACGCAGCCTCTTGCAAATAAAGCGCGCCACTCCAACGTTCTATGTTACGAACAAGCATGAATTTCGCAACGAGGGAGCGCGCGAAAATGGATTCCTTTTCCGGCATGGACTGGGCGGTTGTCGCCATAGTCGTTCTGGTGATTTTGACACTGTTTGCCGGCATCAAGACCGTGCCGCAGGGCTATAACTATACCGTAGAACGCTTCAAGCGCTATACCAAGACCCTGCATCCCGGCCTCAACCTGATCATCCCCTTCATCGACTCGATCGGCGCCAAGCTCAACATGATGGAGCAGGTGCTCGACGTCCCCACCCAGGAAGTGATCACCAGGGACAATGCCAGCGTCAAAGCCGATGCCGTCGCCTTCTACCAGGTGCTGAATGCGCCGCAGGCCGCCTACCAGATCTCCAACCTCAACCAGGCGCTGCTCAACCTGACCATGACCAATATCCGCTCGGTCATGGGCTCGATGGACCTCGACGAACTGCTCTCCAACCGCGACACGATCAATGAGCGGCTGCTCAGGACCGTCGATGAGGCGGCCAATCCCTGGGGCATCAAGATCACCCGCGTCGAAATCAAGGACATCACCCCACCGCAGAACCTGGTCGATTCGATGGCCCGGCAAATGAAGGCCGAACGCGAGAAGCGCGCCCAGGTGCTGGAAGCCGAAGGCCTGCGCAACTCGCAGATCCTGAAAGCCGAAGGCGCCAAGCAGGCCGCCATCCTCAAGGCCGAAGGCGAACGCGAAGCTGCCTTCCGCAATGCCGAAGCCCGCGAACGCCTGGCTGAGGCGGAAGCCAAGGCAACGATGATGGTCTCCGAAGCCATTGCCGCGGGCAATGTCCAGGCGCTCAACTATTTCGTGGCGCAAAGATATACCGAGGCGCTGACCGCCATCGGCTCGGCCAGCAATTCCAAGATCGTGCTGATGCCGATGGAGGCCGCTTCCCTGATCGGCTCGCTCGCCGGAATCGGCGCAATTGCCAAGGAAGTGTTCGGCGGCGGCGACACGCCGACCCCCACGCCCGCGCCGACCACCCGCAACAGCGGGTCGCGCTCGACCCCGATCGTCACCAACGCCAACCCCAACCCGTTCGTGTCGCCTTTCCAACCGGGAGGTAACCAGACATGATCCTCAATCTCATCCACGAATTCGGCGCCTGGAGCTGGCTGATCTTCGGCGTCGTCCTTCTGGTCGCCGAAATCCTCGTCCCAGGCAATTTCCTCGTCTGGGTCGGCCTCGCCGGGCTGGTCACCGGCGGCCTGTCGGTCGCCTTCTGGGGCGCAAGTTGGTGGAGCTGGGAGGTCCAGTGGATCGTCTTCGCGATCCTGTCGGTGATCAGCGTCTTCATCGGCCGCCGCTGGCTGATCCGTTCCAACGCTCGGACTGACGAGCCGCTGCTCAACGACCGTGGCGCGACGCTGATCGGCCGCACCGCCAATCTCATCGACCCGATCGTCAACGGCCATGGCCGCGTCAAGATCGGCGACACCGTCTGGATGGTCAACGGTCCCGACCTGCCGCTCGGCTCCAAGGTCAGGGTGGTGGGCAGCCGTGGCAGCGGGCTGATGGTCGAGGCGATGTGACAGTGTTCCCGTGGTAACCGCGCCGGCAACTTGCTCGGACCAGTATAGCGACAGCGAGAACTGGAGGAGCAAATGACGTGGACCTATAGTCAGAAATCAGGCGAGATGAAACAGGGAACGAAACTGGTCGGAACCGGATATTCCGGGACCGGACAAGGGCGAAACAATCCGGACATGCAGAATGTCCGCAATGTCGGCCCGGTTCCGCAGGGCACCTACGCGATCAGCGCCCCCTATGACACCAAGACGCATGGGCCGCATGTCATGGCGCTGACCCCGAGCGCCGACACCAACACATTCGGCCGATCGGAATTCCTCATCCACGGCGACAATTCCAAGCACGATGCCTCGGAAGGCTGCATCATCCTCGGTCCATCCATACGGCACAGGATTTCGGGCTCCAAGGATCAAACGCTGAAGGTCACGGCATGATCATCGCGCTACGCACTGCAATCCTGCTGGCACTGGCTGCAGTGCCGCTGATGGCAGCGGAAAGGACTGCGGAGCAGATTGCAGCCGATATCGACAGGAACGGACCGGTCAAGCTCGTCGCCACTTTGTCGTCCACTGCGCCGCAAGATTGGCAGCATGTGCTCGACGCGATCGCGACCGGCAACAAATCCTGGCTTGATATTGCCGCCCGGCTGCGGCCCGGAACCGATGCCGGGACCGGAGAAGACCTGGTCGGCGCGGTCGCGGCGGCGCTGAAGGTCAATCCGGATGCCGTGCTGCCCATGATCGGCCCGGCCTTTCCCATGGATGAGGTCTGCACCGTGCCGCTGATCGAGCCGAGCCCGGAACAGCTGGCCCAATGGAAGAAGGCCGCTCTCCAGGCACTTGCCAAAGCCAAAGGCGACACGAAGATCATTCGCCAATGCAGCGACAGCATCGCCGCGGTCTCCGCGCAGTAACTACGCCACGCCAATCCTGAGCWGGTCGTGGAAATGCACCACCCCGACCGGGCGCTTGTCCTCGTCGGTAACGATCAGCGCCGAAATCGTGTACTGGTTGAGCAGCCCCATGGCGCTAGTGGCGAGCATATCGCCATGCACGAATTTGGGGCTATGGGTCATGATGTCCTCGACCTTCATCTCGACAAGGTTCTTGCCGAGCCGCCGGGCAATATCGCCATCCGTCACGATCCCCACCAGCACGCCGTCATCATCGACGACGCCGACACAGCCAAAGCGCTTTTGAGTCAGCGTCATGACCGCGTCGGGCACGCTTGTACCCAGCAATACGACCGGCACGCTGTCGCCGGTATGCATGACCTCACGCACATGCGACAGCGTCGCCCCCAGCTTGCCGCCGGGATGGAAGGTCTTGAAATCCAGTGCGGTGAAGCCGCGTGCTTCCAGCAGTGCCACGGCGAGCGCATCGCCCATAGCAAGCGTGATCAATGTCGACGTCGTCGGCGCCAGCCCATGCGGGCAGGCCTCATCCACCTTCGGCAGGCAGAGCACGATATCGGCGGCACGCGCCAGCGTCGAATCCTTGCCCGAGGTGATGGCGATCAGTGGAATGGAAAAACGCCTGGAATAGGCGATGATCGCCTGCAGTTCCGTCGTCTCGCCGCCCCAGGAAATCGCGATGATCGCGTCGTGCACGGTGATCATGCCGAGGTCACCGTGACTGGCCTCGACCGGATGGACGAAGAAAGCCGGCGTGCCGGTCGAGGCGAGCGTCGCCGCGATCTTGGTGCCGACATGACCGCTCTTGCCGACGCCGGTGACGACCACACGGCCCGGCAATTTGACGAGGCGTTCCACCGCCTCTTCGAAGGGCCTCGACAGACCATTGCCGAGCGCGCGCTCAAGCTCGGCCAACCCGGCCTTCTCGTATTTTATCGTCCGGATCGCCGACCGGGCGGCGTCGCTTTGGGGGAGTTTCAGCACATTTTCTGTCATTGGCCCGATTTACTCTTTAATGGGGCGATGTCCAGACCGGAAATCCGTCACATCGCGCGCCCTCGCCGCCACCTTCAACCGGATGAAATCGCCTGATTTGTGGCTTGGCGCGGCACTTTGAAAGGAATGATTAACCTTGCTCCTTTACCAATGGGTAATGATTTGAAACAGCTGTGACCGGCCGGCCGAGCATGAAAAACCGTCGTCTCAACGCCAAACTCGTTTCGGCAGGCCTGTCGGCGGCCGTACTGGCGGCATTGCTCACGGCCGGGCATGCGGCGGCGCAATCGGCGACGCCGACAGATACCGGCGCATCGAACCGGCTCAACCAGCCGCTGACCGCCACGACACCGGATCAGCAGGCGCAGGATCCGAACAACGACTCGACGGCGGACGATTCCGACACCGGCAATACCGACCGCAACGGCAGGCCCGGACAGGACGCGGTCACTTCGGCCGACCCCGATTTCGATCCGAGCGCCGATTTCAACGCCATTGCCGATGCGGCGACGCTGAAAGAACTGCGCCGCCAGAACATGCGCGACCAGAAGGTCGATGATAACAGGCCGCGCAAGGTCGATGACGGGCTGACACCGGGCATCCGGATGGGCTCCTTCATTCTCCGGCCGACAGTGTCGGAATCGATCAATACCGAGCGGACCGCGACGGGCAAGGATTCCGTCAACCGCACCTTCCTGCAGACCGGCCTCAAGGGCAGCCTGACATCGGACTGGGACGAGCACCAGCTCGATATCAACACCCAGGGCACCTGGCAGAAGACGCTGAGCGGCATCAGGCAGGACGATCCCGAAGGCTCCATCGATGCGGCGCTGAGGCTTGACATCACCGATGGCACCGCGGTCAACCTGAAGGCCGGCTATTCCGTCCAGCGCGAGGATATCAGCGCCGTCAACGCCATTTCCAACGCCACCAGCCAGTCGCTGGTCGATACGACGACGGCAACCGCCGAAATCGTCCGCAACCTCGGCCTCATCAGAGGCACTGCCGGTGTCGATTTCCAGCGGCAGACCTTTGGCGATGCCGAAGTGACGCCCGGCCAGTTCGTGTCGCAGGCCGACCGCAATGCCAATACCGTGACGCTGCGCGGCCGTATCGGCTACGAAGTCTCGGCCGCGATGATCCCCTTCATCCAGGCGTCCTATGCCCGCACGATCTATGACGAGCACAAGGACAGCCTCGGCTTCGTCCGCGACGCGCAGGTCTACGAATTGCGCAGCGGCGTCGAAACCGATTTCGGCGACAAGCTGCGCGGCGAACTGGCGGGCGGCTATGCCTTGGCGCAGTTCGACGATTCCCGGCTGAAATCAATCTCCGCCGCCACCCTGAACGGCAACGCGACCTGGTCGCCAGAGCGCGGCACCGACGTCAATTTCGGCCTGACGACCCTGATCGAACCATCGACCACGGCCGGCGCCAGCGGCGACATCGCCTATACCGCCAACGCGCTGATCACCCAGGACATTATCGACACGCTGAAGGGCCATGTCAGCACCGCCTTCACCATCCGCGACTATTCCGCCGCCGCCCAGGCCAACCAGAAAGTCTACGACCTCGGCGTCGGCCTGACCTGGGGCCTGTCCCGCTCACTGGATCTCAACGCCGACATCGCCTGGGAAAAGACCACCCAGCCCGGCACGCCGACGTCTAGCCAGTTGACGGCCGGCATGGGGTTGTCGCTGAAGCGGTGAGTGTGTCAGGGACGCGTTTTTCCGAGGCGGCTGAGAACTCGCTGCGCGATCCACATCATACTGACATTCGTTGACCAGCTTGCGGGCTAGGCTGCCCCATGGACATCAGAGCTGTCGCATATTGCGCAAAGACCCCGCCCCAACTTACGGGGTCGAGCCACTGGTCTCGACCCGTCCTTCGGACCCCCACAAGGGGGAGGGGCTTAACCCGCGGCTTCGCTGTGCCCCAATTGAGGCAAAGAGCGTGCCGCGCGTCTTCTCCCCCCTTGTGGGGGAGATGGCCGGCAGGCCAGAGAGGGTCTTTGCCACATGCGCAGACCCCGTCATAACACGCACCGACCCTACCGCCGCCGGCAGACTCGGCTGAACCATGAATCCTGACGCGAACTACTCCGCCGCCACCCACCGCACCTGCCGTTTCGCCTTGCGCGGATCGCGATGCATCGACCCGTCCTTCATGATCATCGAGAAATGGCTGGGTCCGACCAGCACCGACTGGTCCTTCAGCGGATCGCCATCGACCAGCAGCAGATCGGCCAGTGCGCCGGCCTTGACCACGCCGAGTTCACCCTTATGGCCCATCAGGTCGGCGCCGACGACCGTGGCGCAGCGTAGCGCCTCGACCGGTGAATAGCCGAAGAATTTGACGAAATGGCCGATGTCGCGCGCATTCTGGCCCATAGGCGTGACGGTGAAGCCATAATCGCCGCCGATCACCACACGCATGCCGCGCTTGCGCATCTGGTGATAGGTGGCGATCGTGTGTTCCAGCTTGCGCGGCAGGCCCATGCGCTCGACCACGGCCTTGGTCATGCCCACCACATCGCCCTCGAACACCGAATTGTGCACCAGGCCGAAGGCTGGGCCGACGATCACCCGGTCCTTGGCGGCTTCGAGCATGTCTAGCGCCTCCTCGTCGGCGAAATCGCAATGGTAGATGCAGTCCGCACCGGCCCTCAGCGCCCGCTTGACGGATTCGGCTGCGCGCGCATGCGTCGCCACACGCTTGCCGAAGTCGTGCGCGGTCTCGACGCCGGCGTTCAACTCTTCCTGGCTGATCGAAACCAGTTCCGCGCGGATATTGGAGGTGAATTCGTCACCGGAAACGTTGAACTTGATATTGTCGACGCCCTCGCGCACGCAAAGCCGCACCGCGCGGCGGATTTCGGCAACGCCATCGGCAATCATGCCGAAACCTTCGAAATTGCCATGGTTCTTGCGCTCGTCGCCAAGCCCGCCGGTGACCGTGATTTCCGGCCCCGCAGCCTTGTAGCGCGGCCCGGCAAGATAGCCGTCCTCGATCTCCTGGCGCACCACCACGTCGAGGCGAAGCTTTGCCGATGCCGCAGAATAGGCGGAGGTAAAGCCGCAATTGAGCAGCAGCGTCGCATTGCGCATCGTCTTCAGCAGATGTTCCTCCGGCGGGATTTCGCCGAGGTCCTGATTGCGGCTCGGATTGGTGAAGCTCAGATGGCAATGACCCTCGACCAGGCCGGGCATGAGGAACTGGCCGCCGCCGTCGATCACCTCCGCTGCATTTTCACGGGCGATCTGGTTGGCGCCGCGCGCAACCGTCTTGATCCGGTTACCCTCAACCAAAACCTCGCCGCGATAGGGTTCGTCGTCGATCGCATCCCAGACGGTGACATTGGTGAACAGATAGGCGGTCATGACGTTTCCTCCTCGATCGTCACGGGGAGAGCGGAGCAAGCCGCTCCCGATGACGGCGATGATAGGCAGCGAAAATGCCGTGTCCTACGGCCATGTTTTGCACCGAATCCGCTATTTGAGACAGACCGGTTGACTTGCAGAGCCCAAGCATCCTCTAATGAAAGGGTCCAAACGTTGGGAGGCGGCATGGGCCAATACCGCAATGGTATCGATGATGCGATCGCCTTGCTGCTGGCACTGGCGCAGCATAATGGTGAGGCAAGACTTACCGATCTCGCTGCCGAATGTGGCATTGCGCGCGCCAGTGCCTATCGGATTGCCCGCATCCTCGAAGAGGCCGGCTTGATCCTGCGCGCACGCGGCAGCCTGCGCATAGGCCCTGCCGCAGCGGCCTTCGCCACCCGGCCTGGCGCTCGCCCCTGCCCTCCCGCCGGTGGCAGCCATCGGCTGACCGAGTCCGAAAGGCTGCGCGAAAAACCGGAGGCGGGGCCGATCGCGCTCTCGGCACCGCATGTGCGCCACCGCGACGGTCGCTACCGCATCGGCTTTTCCAATGCCTCGCTCTCCAATCCGTGGCGCTATGCCCTGGTGCATAGCGCCGAATTCGCCGCCGCCCGGCTCGGCCGCGCTGTCGACCGGTTCACCGTGCGCCACGCCAATGAAGATGGCTTGCAGCAGGCTGCCGACATCGACGCCTTCATCGCCGAGGGTGTCGACGGCCTGCTGGTCAGCGCCGCCGTGCCGGATATCGTGGCGCCCGCCGTTGGGCGCGCCATGGCGGCCGGCATCGCCGTCGTGCTTGTCGACCGCGGCGTGACCGAAGATGTCCCCTATCTGAGCTTCGTCTGTGCCGACGATGCCGGTATCGGCCGTCTCTCGGCGATCTGGCTCGGCGAACGCCTGGCTGGTCAAGGCCCCGTGCTGATGCTGCCCGGCCATTCCGAGGCCGAGCCGGCGCGCAAGCGGCTTGCCGCAGCCCTGTCGGCCTTCGCCAATTTCCCTGAAATCCAGCTTCTGCCCGTCGAATGGACCGGCTGGGACCGCGAACGGGCACGCGACATCGTCCGCGACCATCTTTCGCGCGCCACCCCGATTTCGGGCGTCTGGTGCGACAGCGGCCTGCAAGGTGTCGGCTCGTTGCAGGCGTTCAACGATTTCGCCACGTCGCGCGGCGAATTTCCGCCGCATACCGGCGGCGACCTCAACTTCGCCTACAAGCTCGCCATCCGTCACCAGGTGCAGCTTGCCGCGGTCGACTATCCCGCATCCATGGGCTTTCGCGCCATGGAGATCCTCCATGCCTCACTGCAGGGGCAATGGGTGCCGAAACGCGTCGACGTGCCGCTCTATGTCGCGATCACCAAGGGTGCGGCGACGCGCTCGCTGAAGCCCGATGCCTGGGTCGAGGATCGCGTACGCTGGGATCTGCCGGATGATCTCGTCTTCCATTCGGGCCTTGGCGAGGGCTACAATCCCCGCGCCTTCCGCGTCCACTATCCCGGCAACAGCTATAATCGTTCGGCGACGAGGTCCTGGCAATGAGCGTCGAGGAAACCCAGGGCGTCGCATCGCTGGCGCGCATCCTGGCCGAACTCAGCCGGGACGACAGCACCAGTGTCATGGACCTGGCCGAAAAGGCGGATGTGTCGCGCAGCACCGCCTTCGACATCGTACGGCGCCTGTCGGACGCCCAGCTCATTCGCCGCCGCCTCGACGGCGCGATCACGGCTGGCCCGGCGGCCATAACACTCGGCTTCGCCGCCTTCGGCATCGCCCCGCTTGCCGGCCCGGCTGAGACATTGCTCGCCTGGCTGCATGAGCGTAGCGATGCCTTTACCGAGCTTGTGGTGGGCGACACAGCGATCATCGCTTTCGGCAAGCCGCAGTATGAGATGCATCTCGATGCCGCGATCTCGGATGCGACCGGGGTTGATCGTGCCCGGTTGCGGCTCGCCTGGCGTCCGCATACGAGCCTGACCGAGCGGCAGCGGATTGCCGTGGATTTTGAGCGAGTTCGGCAGACGCTGGAACAGCATCTGGCGAGGTGAGCTTGTGGCACCCTACCTCTCCCCTTGCGGGAGAGGATAGCAAGGCCGGGTGAACGCAGTGAACCCTTGGCCGCGCTTGGTGAGGGGTAATGTGACGGAGTTTTCACCCCTCACCAACTTCGACCAAGGGTTCGCTTACGCTCACCCGGTCTTCGCATCCTCTCCCGCAAGGGGCGAGGAAAACCCGCGGCGGCCCCTTGCCCCAAATGAAGTTGGCGCCGTGCGGCGCCATTTCTTCTCGAACCAGTGGGCGCGAAAAGGGCGCCTCACGGCGCCCCTCGCAGTCCGCCAGTCAATCTTACTTATGCATCCACGCCGCCGGATAGTTCGGCATGTTCTCGCAGCCGCAGAATGCATAATGCAGCGGCGGCATCGAGGTGTTGACATATTTGTCGAGCGTGTCCTGGGTGATGGCCGGTTGCGGCAGGATCCATTCCGGGCCGGGCACCGGCTCGCCCTTCAGCACGTGCAGGGCGGCAATGATCGCCGTGCGCCACTGATAGGTCGGATAGGTCGGCGCGATGGCGTTGAGCTTCAGCTCCTTCCACTTCTGCAGATAATCCTGCTGATCCTCGCCAACGAAGACCGGCACGTCGTTGCCGCTGTCCTGGAAGGCTTCGATCGCCGCAACCGAGGTGGCGCCGGCATCCATCCACACCGCGTCGATCTTGCCGCGCTGCAGATAATCCTCGACGATCGACTTGGTCTTGGCATTGTCGCCATCGGTGAATTCGGCGCCGACAATCTTCATGCCCGCTTCCGTCAGGATTCGCTTACCGGCAGCATAGCGGTTTTCAAGAACATCGACGCCGGGCAGGATGCGCAGCATCAGCACATTGCTGCCCTTTGGCACCTTGCTGACGATGTAGTCGGCCCCGAGGATGCCGAAGGCGTAGCCGCCGATCGGATGCACGAAGGTGATCGGGCAGGTCGTGGTCACGCCGCGGTCGAAGACGATGACCGGCAGCTTGGCGCAGGCCTTTTCGACGGCCGGCGTCAGGGCTGCCGTGGTGTTCGGCGCAACGATCAGCAGGCTGCACTTGCCGCCGTTCAAGAGGTCGTTGATATCGGCGATCTGCTTCTCATCCGAGCCTTGCGCATCGACATGGATCAGTTCCTTGATATCCGAATGCAGCTTCACCTCCTGCTGCATGTCGGTATAGCCGACGACGCGCCAGGGATTGTTCACGCCGGCATTCGAGAAGCAGATGGTGTAAGGCCCATCCTTCTTGAATTTCGACGTGTCCTTCATGCCGTCGACCAGATATTGCTCCCAGGGCTTGCCTTCCGGCCCCATGGGCTTGACTTTCAGGAGTTCGCGCTGGCGGGCGAATTCCTTCGGATCGTCGAAATTGGGTGCCTGGGCGAAGGCATTGGTGACCAATGTCAGCCCCATCGTGAGTGCGAGAAAGAGTAGTTTCTTCATCAGTTCCTCCCTTTGGTTTCGATGACTCCATCCGCATGGCAAACCTCCCGCCATGCGAAATTCGTGCGGCCTAGCGGCCGGTATGCTTGCGCCTGTTCATGGCAAGCGCCACGGCGGCGATCAGGATCACCCCCTGCACCACCTGCCGCACCGGCTGCGGCAGGCCGATAAAATTGAGCAGCGTGAAGATCGCCGTCAGCGTCAGCGCACCGGCAATCGTCGCCGACACCGAGCCGCGCCCGCCGAGCAATTGCGCACCGCCGAGCACCGCCGCCGTGATTGCCTGCAATTCCCAGCCCTTGCCGACATCCGTCGACACGCCGGCAAAGCCGCCGAGCAGGATGCCGGTGATGACAGCAGTCAGCGACGAGATGACGAAGGCGAGAATGCGGACGCGATTGACCGGCACGCCGGCCAGCTGTGCCGCGCGCGGATTGTCGCCGATCGCATGGATCATCCGCCCGAGATTGGTGCGATGCATCAGCCAGTAGAGCGCGAAACAAACGACGAAGAGCACGATGATCGCCACCGGCAGGATGCGGATGACCGGCAGACCGGTGAAATTGTAGCGCCCGAACCAGCGAAAGCTGTCGGCGAGATAGCCACGCGGCGAACCGCCCGACCACATGAAGGCGACGCCATTGAGCGTGATCATCATGCCCAATGTGGCGATCAGCGACGGCACTTTCAGGTAACAGACGACGAGGCCGTTGATCAGGCCAACCGCTGCGCCGACGGCAAACATGACCGCAATCACCCAGACCGTCGTCTCGACATCCGTGCCGAGCAGCATGGACGAGCCGACCACGACCAGCGTCATCAACGAGCCCTGGGAAAGGTCGAAACCGCCCGAGACCAGCACATAGAGCTGCCCGAGAGCCAGGATCGCGATCGGTGCGCCGCGCTTGATGAAGTTCATGTAGCCGCCCGGCTGCGCGAAGCTCGGATTGTAGACGATGATCGCGACAATCAGCGCGGCAAGCACGAAATAGATCGGATTGACCTGCGGCAGGCTGAATTTGCGCCTGGGCTTTTCGGTATGTGCAAAGGCCTGGTCCGTCATGCCACCAGCCTCTTCGAACGCACCGCATAGAAGGCAACGGCGGCAATGATGATGATGCCGCGCAGCACCTGCTTGGCGAAGGCATCGACGCCCGCGAGATTGAAGATCGAATCGATCAGCGAGAAGATCAGCACGCCGGCAATCGTCCCCCAGATGCCGCCACGCCCACCGGCGAGAATCGTGCCGCCAATGACCACGACCGCAATCGACTGCAGGTCATAGACGCCGTCGGCGCCGACCCAGGGCGCGCCTGAGCGCAGGCGGCTGGCGAGATAGAGCCCGGYCACGGCCGCCGACAGCGAACAGATGAGATGTGCCGCCAGAAAGATACGGCTGGTCTTGATGCCGGCCAGCCGCGCCGCATCCGGATTGCCGCCGACCGAATAGATGTTGGAGCCGAACGGCGTGAAGCGCAGCACGAACCAGGCCAGCACGACGAGGGCCGCGAGGAAGATCAGCCCATAGGGGACGCCGCCGAGTCCCCCATAGGCGAGAGCCTGGAACTCCTCCGGCACGGAACCGGTGAAATTCGACACGAAGGCCGAGAGAATGCCCTGAATGATCAGGCTGGTGCCGAGCGTGGCGATCAGCGGATTGACCTCGAAGCGCACGACGATGACGCCATTGACCACGCCGACGATCGCACCGACCGCCAGCACGGCGAGGATCGCCGGAATGGTCATCGCCGGATCACCGTTCATCACCACGGATGTCAGCACGGCAGCCGCCGAGATCAGGCTGGCGACCGAGAGATCGATCGAGCCGAGCAGGATGACGAATGTCTGCCCCACCGCCGTGATGCCAAGCGTGATCGAGCGGTCGCCGATGGAGATCAGGTTATTGACGGTGAGATATTGCGTCTGGTCCGTCGCGACCGCGATCACGACGTAGATGACGAGCGCGATCGCCAGCAGCAAAGCCGGCGCCCAGCGCTCGAAGCGCAGGCCGGGCTTGGCGGGGGAAAGGCTGATGTCGGTCATGCCGCCACCTCGCTTTCGCCGGTCGCCGCCAGCATGATCTCGTGCTCGGCCGGCCCGTGCGGGAATTCGGCGACGATCGTGCCAGCGCGCATCACCAGCACCCGGTCGGCGGCGCCGATGACTTCGGGCAGGTCTGAAGAGACCATCATGATCGCGGTGCCCTGGCGCGCCAGATCGCGCATCAGGTGGTAGATGCCTGCCTTGGCCTTGACGTCGATGCCGCGCGTCGGCTCGATGAAGATCAACACCTTGGGTTTCAGCGCCAGCCAGCGGGCAAGGATCGCCTTCTGCTGGTTGCCGCCGGAGAGGAATTTGATATCCTGCTCATAGGAGGCGGCGCGCACCTCCATCTGGTCGAGCAGCTCGTCCATGCCGTCGAGCGACACATCGCTATTGGCCTTGTGCGTCGCCGCCAGATTGCCGAAGGCGCGCGCGGTCAGCATGCCGTTGTCGCGCACCGACTGCATCAGCACCAGCGCTTCGGCCTTGCGGTCGCCGGGCAGCAGGCCGAGGCCAGCGCGGATGGCATCACGCGGCGACGTGAATGTGACTTCGGCCCCGTTCAGCATCACGCGGCCGGACGTGAATGGCGTGTGGCCGAACAACGCCATGGCAAGTGCTGCACGCCCCGCCCCCTGGATGCCGGCAAAGCCGACAATCTCGCCGGCCCGCAGGTCGAGATTGATGTTGCGCAGGCTGGCATTGCCGCCATTGCGCACCGATAGCACCACCGCGCCCACTTCCTCGCGCGTCGCCGGCGGCGCATAGAAATCGGCGATATCGCGGCCAACCATGGCGCGCACGATGGCCTCGGGCCGCGGTGGCGTATCGAAGCGGGCGGCGACCTCGCCATCCTTCAGCACCGTCACCCGGTCGGCGAGCCGCGTCACCTCGCGCATGCGATGGGTGATGTAGATGATCGCCGTACCGTGCTGCCTGAGCTTGTCGATGGTCTGGAACAGCACCTCGCATTCCGCCTCGTTGAGCGCCGCCGTCGGCTCGTCCATGACGACGACGCGCGCATCGAGCGAAATCGCCTTGGCGATCTCGACCATCTGCTGTGTCGCGACATCGAGATCGGCAACCAGCGCATCGGGCGACACCCGGGCGCCGGCGCCGAACAGGTCGAGCACCCGCCGGGTCTCGGCGCGCATGGCGGCATTGTCGAGCACCAGGCCCTTGCGGATCTCGCGGCCGAGAAAGACGTTCTGCGCCACCGTGCGTTCGGGCAGCAGCGAGAATTCCTGGTAGATCACCGAAATGCCGGCTCTCAGCGCCTCGACCGGATGCCGGAAGGCCACCTTTTGGCCATTGAGCACGATGTCGCCCTGGTCGGGTCGGTAGACGCCCGAGAGAATCTTGATCAGCGTCGATTTGCCGGCGCCGTTTTCGCCGACCAGCGCATGCACTTCGCCGGCATGGACGGTGAAGCCCACATCATCCAGCGCCCGGACACCCGGAAACGCCTTGGAAATATGCGCCATTTCGATGACCGGAGTGCCATCCGTCATGCCGCCTTCTCCCAGCCATTGCGGACAAAGCGGATCGATTCCGAATACAGCGTATCGAAATCCGGAAACAGCGGCCGCCAGACGCGTGTCGCCGCGGCAAGCTCCGGCAGGCCGGAACCAAAAGCCTCGATGGTGATCCAGCCGTCATAGCCGATGCGCCGAAGCGTCGAGAAAATCTCGCCGAAATCGATATGGCCGCGCCCCGGAATGCCGCGATCGTTCTCCGACACATGCACCATGCCGATATGGCCGCTGATCGACTCGATCGCCGCCCGCTGGCTGCGTTCCTCGATATTGGCGTGGAACGTGTCATACATGATGCGGAAGGCTTTATTTTCGACACGACTTACATAAGAGCGCGCCTGTTCCATCGTGTTGAGGAAATAGGTCTCAAACCGGTTGAGCTGTTCGAGGCTGATAAAGAGACCGTTCGCATCGGCACGCTCGGCCATGCGGCGATGCGCATCCGCCCCATAATTGAGCTCATCCTCGGTCGGCCCAACCCCTGTGAAATACCCGATCGGCGCATGAAACGGACCGCCAACGCTTTCGGCACCGAGCGCAATGGCACAGTCCAGCGCCCAATCAAGATGCGCAATGCCTGCCTTGCGGACAGCGGCATCGGACGAGACGGGATTGGCATCCGGCGACGGGATCACCGAGGTCGTCGTACGGCGCAGGCCGATGCCGTCGAGCTCGTTAGCGAGCCACGCATAATGCTGCGGATCGCCGCGCAACACCGGTATCTCCACCCCGTCATAGCCGAGCTCCTTGAGCCGCCGGATGTCGGCCAGATGGGCCTTCTGGACGAACCCCGTGAGGCACAGCAAATTGATGCCGACCTGCATTTCCTCTCCCTTTTTATTTGCTAGGAGTATTTTTGATCCGCAGACACTCCGCAACAATGAAACCTCTGCCGCAATCCGGCATTTGAGACAGCCAGGCGATGCGCCAGACGGCCCTCCTTCCGTCGCCCGACCGATCGAAGAATATTTACCATCGTTTTTCAGGCTTTTAACTTGAGCACCCGGACGCCTGCCAAATAATTGGACGCGCGGTTAAGTCTCTGCTCACCTCGCCGCACGCCATCTCGCATCGCGAAAATTCGCTTGACCGGTCATCGGGTGACGCTAGGAAATGATCCGATCTGCAGGTGAATTTCGGGGGGATGGGATGGCTGCCGGTATCAAACTACCACTTGTTCCCGCGAGCTTCTTCGGCATGGTGCTCGGCATTGTCGGGCTGGGCGGWTCGTGGCGCGCGGCGACGAAGGTCTGGCCCCTGCCCCCGGCGATCGGCGAGACAATCATCCTCGTCGGCGTGCTGGTATGGCTCATCCTGCTTTCCCTGTTCGTGGCGAAATGGATCGTCGCCAAACAGGATGCGTTCGAGGAAGTCGCCCATCCGGTTTTCTGCTGTTTCATCGGCCTCGCCGGCGTCTCGACCATGCTCTCGGCCGGCGCCGTCCTGCCCTATTCCCATATCGGTGCGAAAATCCTGTTCGGGGTCGGCGCGATCTTCACGATGCTGTTTGCGGTGTGGCGAACAGGCGGCCTGTGGCAGGGAGGACGAGAACCTGCCTCTACCACAGCGGTGCTTTACCTTCCCTCGGTTGCCGGCAGTTTCGTCGCGGCGATCGTCGTCTCAGCGCTCGGAATGGCAAACTGGGGCGAGCTTTTCTTCGGCGCCGGCGTGCTGAGCTGGCTGGCGGTGGAATCCGTGCTGGTGCAGCGGCTCTACGCCGTCACTCTGCCGCCGCCGCTCCGCCCGACGCTGGGCATCCAACTCGCCCCGCCGGCGGTCGGCGCGGTGGCCTATCTCAGCGCCTATTCCGGTCCGCCGGACATTATTGCCCATATGCTGGTCGGCTACGGCGTGCTGCAGGTGCTGATCATGCTGAGACTGCTGCCGTGGATCCTCGAAGGCGGCTTTTCGCTGGGCTTCTGGGCCTTCACCTTCGGCATCACTGCGCTCTCCACCGCTACGCTCAGACTCGTCGAACGCGGCGACAGCGGTCCCGTTGCCCTGCTTGCGCCGATCCTCTTCGTCTTCGCCAATGTCGTTGTTGCTTTGATCACCGCTTGCACGATCTATCAATTGGCGACCGGCCGCGTGCCGCTCAAATGGTGGTCGCCCGGCCTGCCGCAGCCGCAACAGAATTGAGGCCTTCCAACCTGCCCCAAAAACGCTAAGGTCGCGCGGTTCGAATCTCGGGAGAAGAAAATGAAAATCGCATTGGTGACCGGCGCCGGCAGCGGCCTCGGCAAGGTCGTATCGCTGAAGCTTGTTTCGGATGGCTATCACGTCATTCTCGTCGGACGTGGCCGCGACAATCTCGAGGCGACCGCCGCGAAAGCGCAAGCGGGCAACACCACGGTCATTCCCTGCGATGTCAGCGACCCCGCCTCGGTCGACCGGCTGTTTGCCGAGATCAACGAACGCTTCGGCCGCCTCGACGTCGTCTTCAACAATGCCGGCATCACCGCACCGGGCGTTCTGCTCGACGAACTCGCCGTCGACGACTGGATGCGCGTCATCGGCACCAATCTCAACGGCGTCTTCCTGATCGCCCGCGGCGCCTTCGCCATCATGCGGAAACAGGATCCGCAGGGCGGCCGGATCATCAACAACGGCTCGATCTCGGCGCATGTGCCGCGCCCGAACTCGATCGCCTATACCGCCTCCAAACATGCCGTGACCGGCATCACCCGCTCTATCGCGCTCGACGGCCGGCCGTTCAACATCGTCTGCGGTCAGATCGACATCGGCAATGCCGCCACCGACATGGCCGCATCGCTGGGCCAGGGCGCACGCCAGCCGGACGGTTCGATCAAGGCCGAGCCGCTGATGGATGCGGCGCATGTCGCCGATGCTGTCTCTTACATGGCAGCCCTGCCGCTCAATACCAATGTGCAGTTTATGACGGTGATGGCTTCGAGCATGCCCTATATCGGTCGGGGGTAAGACCGCTAGCCACCGCATGTCGCCCGAAAGGGGTGCGTGGCTTCAAGCGACGTGCGCAAAAACAAAAAGCCGGATCGTCAGGCCGGTGAAGAGATTTGAAAGACCCCAATAGCTGCTGGTGATTGAATGCATGCGAGGACTGAGGCCGCATTGGAAGAACTCCGACAGGTGGAGTGGTTCCGCAATGTTGGGGTTCAAGATAAGGAGACGGCGGAAGTTCTCAATTCCTGGGAGGAAGCAATCAAACATTGCGGCTCGCTGGAATGGGAGAACTTATGCCTGGAAGCGGTTAATCAATATCGGGCCAGATTACTCGAACGATCTCTGGATGAATACCGGAGATGGAACGACATCGCTGTTGCGGTAAAGCCAGTTGTTGAGGCGCTTGTCCGTGAAAAAACGCGTCGCGTGGTGGCTGAAAATAATCTGCCAAAAGTGTTCGTGGACACCGTGAATTGGGATATCCTCCACCTGTGCATAGAGGGTGAATTTGCTGATGTCTATCCGCCTGGGTTCTATGCTAGCCAGGCTTACTGGTACATGAGCGGACACTTCCCATGCGGCTGGCGCGGCACCTTTCCCAAAGAGGGAAATCGTATCGTCTACTGAGCAGATGCCATGCGATAACGGGAGCAGTTCTGGCGATCATAGGTAACCCGCCGTTCCAGGGCGTATCACCCAAATCCATGGTCATGCGAAGCGCTTCAGCAGGCAGGCCTGCGGCATTTTTGCAGTGCAATACTTCTTTACATTCGCGCAATGACCGCGAAACAAGCAGATGCTATTGATCAAGCATGTCCTCGCATAGCCTCCGCTGGCCCACCGAATGAAAAGATTTTTCAAATATCTGGTCCTCCTTCTCATCGTGTTGGCTCTCGGCGGAGGCGGATTTCTGTGGTACCGCCACCGCCATGCCGCTGATCCGCTCGCGGGCGTGATCACCGCCGAGGCCGAGCGCGGCGATATCGAACTGGCAGTGCTGGCAACCGGCGCGCTGCGGCCCGCCAAGATGGTCGCGGTTGGCGCGCAGGTTTCGGGCCGCATCACCGCGCTCAACGTCAAGCTCGGCCAGACGGTCAAGGCCGGCGACCTGATTGCCCAGATCGACAGCTTACCGCAGCAGAATGCGCTCAAGACCGCCAATGCAGCGCTCGCCAATGTCCAGGCGCAATTGCAGGAAAAGCAGGCGAGCCTCGTCTATGCGAAGGAAGCGTTGAAACGCGCCCAGACGGCGTTCGACACCCATGCGACATCGCAGGATGCCGTGCAATCCGCCCAAACCACCGTGCTCACCACGGAAGCACAGATTTCTGCCCTCAATGCCGAGATCGTCGAAGCCCAGATCGGCGTGCAGACGGCAAACATCAATCTGCAATATACGAAGGTGACTGCACCGATGGACGGCACCGTGCTGCTGATCCAAGCCCAACAGGGCCAGACGCTCAATGCGGTTCAGTCGACGCCGACCATTGTCGTGCTCGGCCGGATCGACCAGATGACCGTGCGGGCAGAGATCTCCGAAGCCGATGTGACCAAGGTCAAGCCAGGCCAACCCGTCTATTTCACCGTGCTCGGCGACCCTTCGAAACAGTTCGAGGGCAAGCTTGAAAGCGTCGATCCCGCCCCGGATGACTTGCGTTCTGATACCGAGATCGCGACGACCACCACCGCCGCGTCAAGCTCATCGGATTCGACTTCGGCAGCCGTTTACTACTATGGCCGTTTCGACGTGCCGAACCCCGACAATTTCCTCAAGACTTATATGACCGCGGAAGTCCATATCGTGCTCGGCCAGGCGAAAAACGCAGTCATCATCCCTTCCACCGCCATCCGCACCAGCCCGAAGAGCGGCAAGACCTTCGTTGAGGTGATCGGCAACGATGGCAAAGTCGAGCGCCGCGCCGTCGAAGTCGGCCTCGACGACAAGGTGCGCGCCGAGATCAAATCGGGCCTCGATGCAGGCGAGCGTGTCGTCTCCAGCCGCAGTTCCGGCAACTTCGTCGGCACCAATTTCATGCGCCGCCGACCCGGACCGATGGGGCTCTGAGCATGAGCGAACCGGTCATCCGCCTCGATGGCGTCGAGCGCACTTACGGCACGGGCGAGGCAGCGCTCACTGTGCTCCATGATGTCCATCTCGATATCGAGGCCGGGGAAATGGTGGCGATCATCGGTCCCTCCGGTTCCGGCAAGTCGACGCTGATGAACATTCTCGGCTGCCTCGACCGGCCGACGCGCGGCGATTACCGCATCGATGGCCGCTCGACCTCGTCGCTCGATCCGGACGAACTGGCAGCACTCCGGCGCGAGCATTTCGGCTTCATCTTCCAGCGCTATCACCTGCTGCCGGAACTGACGGCGCTCAGCAATGTCGAGCTTCCCGCCATCTATTCCGGGCTCGGCACCGACACGCGCCGCGACCGGGCCGCCGCCCTGCTCGGTCGGCTCGGCATGGCTGAGCGCCTCACCCATCGGCCGGGAGAGCTCTCCGGCGGCCAGCAGCAGCGCGTCTCGATCGCCCGGGCGCTGATCAACGGCGCCGATGTCATCCTCGCCGACGAGCCCACCGGCGCGCTCGACAGCCATACAGGCGAGGAAATGCTGAAAATCCTCGCTGAACTCAATGCCGATGGACACACCATCGTCATCGTCACCCATGACATGAGCGTCGCCCGCCGCGCCCGGCGGATCGTCGAGATCGCCGATGGCCGGATCACCGCCGACTATCCGGTGCCGGAACAGACGGAAGCGGCAGCCGACGACGCTCTGTCCGAAAAGGAATCCGGCCGCAAGAAGCGCCGTATCAGCGCCGCCATCGGCCGTTTCGGCGAGGCAGTGCGCATGGCGCTGATCGCCATGAACACCCATCGGCTGCGCACGGTGCTGACCATGCTCGGCATTATTATCGGCATCGCCTCCGTCGTTGCCGTTGTCGCACTCGGCACCGGCTCGCAGCAGCAGGTGCTCGCCAACATTTCCCAGCTCGGTTCCAACACGCTCGAAATTTTCCCGGGCAAGGATTTCGGCGACGTCCGCTCCGGCAAGGTCGAGACGCTGGTTCTGGCCGATGCCGAAGCGCTCGCCGAACAGCCGTTTGCCGCCGGCGTGACGCCCACCGTCACCGGCCAGCGCACGCTGAGACTCGGCTCGACGGAGGCCAATGCGCTGGTCAACGGCGTCGGTGCCGATTTCTTCGCCGTTCGCAACGCCCAGCTGGCCGAGGGCCGTTTCTTCGACAAATCCGGTATCGACGACATGTCACAGGAAGTCGTCATCGACGACAACACCCGCACCACCCTGTTTCCCGACAAGACCGAGAGCCCGATCGGAAAAGTGATCCTGATCGGCAATGTGCCGAGCCAGATCATCGGCGTCACCGCGGCGCAATCCACCGGCTTCGGCGCCAGCGGCAATCTCAACGTCTACCTGCCCTATACGACCGTGCAGGCCCGCTTCCTCGGCAGCCCGTCGCTGCGCTCGATCCTGCTCAAGGTCGACGACAATACCGATACGACGCTGGCCGAAGAGGCGACGACGGATTTTCTCCAGGCGCGCCACAAGACCAAGGATTTCTTCATCCTCAACACCGACGACATCCGCAAGACGATCACCAGCACAACGGAAACGCTGACGCTACTGGTGGCGGCAATCGCCGTGATCTCGCTGATCGTCGGCGGCATCGGCGTGATGAACATCATGCTGGTCTCGGTGTCCGAACGCGTGCAGGAGATCGGCGTGCGCATGGCGGTCGGCGCGCGGCGCAGCGATATCCTGCAACAGTTCCTGACCGAAGCCGTGCTCGTCTGCGGCATCGGCGGCGGCATGGGCGTGCTGGCGGCACTCGGCGTCGGCGCCGGCTTCAGCCTGGCAACCGACAAGCTCTCCTTTGTCTATTCGTCGGCATCGATCGTCTGGGCCTTCTGCGTCTCGACCATGATCGGCATCGTCTTCGGCTACCTGCCGGCGCGCAATGCGTCGAGGCTGGACCCGGTCGTGGCGCTGGCGAGAGCCTAGGTCTCCCCGCAAGGGCTATGATACGCGGGTGAAAGCGACGAGAAGACGCGGCTATGCAGCCGCGTCGGCCACATCATGCTTGCCGAGATATTCGAGATGGGCCTCCGCCCGCTTACGCGCGGTGATGTCGGTCAGCGCCACCAGCACCAGCGACCAATCATGCTCGGAGCCGGGGAGGACAGAGAGTTGCAGCAGCACGTAGCGTTCTGAACCGTCGAGCGCATAATTCACCACCTCGCGATGGTGCAGGAGATTGCCGTTCCACAGGTCGATCAACTGCTCGCGGAAATGCTGCTCCATGTCGTCGCGGAAGACTTCGGATATCTGCCTCAGCAGCGTCCTGCGGTCCGGCGCGCAGAACAGGTCGAGCGTCGCCCGATTGACGTCGATGACCCGGATCTCGCTCATGCATTTGCGGACGAATTCCGGATGCACGTCGGTGAAGGCGCGGAAGTCGGTGATGCCGCGAAGGCGGACATCATCCATCAGGATCTTGACCTCGCTGAAATCCTCGACCCAGAGCGACACCGGCGAATGTTCGAATAGTCCCTCGGCGTAGCGACGGTTTGCATTTTCCTTGCGCAGGGATTCCTCGCGGACCGTGACGTCTTCCGTCGTCAGCAGAAATCGGCCGAGCGTCTTCTCATAACCTGGCAGCGCGGTGGCTTTCAGCTGGATATCGAGCCTGCGGCCGGAAAGGCTATAATTGACCGCATCGCTGGAAAATTCCGATCTGCCGTCCCAAAGCTGCGCCAGTTCCAGGATGAGGTTTTCCAGCATGTCATCGCGAAAGACTTTTGCGAGATTGGCGACAAGATGCTCGCGGCTGTCGGCCTCGTACAGTTCCAGCGTCTTGGCATTGACGTCGATGACCCTGATCTGCCGGGAACAGGCCACGACTCGTTCCATGTCCTCTTCCAGGAAGGCTATTATGTCCTCGACACCCTCGCTCCGCCAGCTGTCGAACAGCGCCTTGACCCCGCTGAGATCCTCGATCCACATGGGAACGGGGGCCAGCTCGAAAATGTCATTCTGAAAAGCATCCGAGGTCACGGGTCATCTCGCTGTCATCGGGCTGCCCGATTGCAACCCTCGGCGAACCGCCTCGCCGCGCGGAAACCTTAGGAAAAAATCCTTAACCGCGACTTGATGACCGGTGGAAAGCCGGCAAATCATCTGGAAAATACGCAATCAACATAAGCACTTACTTATATTGACCGACTCTCAGTAGCCGATCGCGCAGCCATCCTTGCGCGGGTCCGAGGCGCCGGTCAGCGTGCCCTTCTCCCAGTCGATCAGCACGGTCTGGCCGCCGCCCAGCGGCTCGGGCGTGGTCGTGACCGAATGACCCCGCCTTTGCAGGCCTTCGACTACCGATGCCGCCACGCCGCGCTCCGCCTCGACCATGCCGTTCTGGTAATAGACGCGCGGCGCATCGATGGCCTGTTGCGGGTCCATGGCGAAATCGACGAGATTGGTGACCAGATGCACATGCCCGAACGGCTGGTAGCCGCCGCCCATCACGCCAAACGGCATCATCACCCGCCCGTTTTTTACCGCCATGCCAGGCATGATCGTGTGCATCGGCCGCTTGCTAGGGGCAATCGCATTTGGATGGCCCTCGATCAGCCGGAAGCTGCTGCCGCGGTTCTGTAGGACCACGCCGCTCTTCGGCCCGACCACACCGCTGCCGAAGGACATATAGATTGAGTTGATGAAAGACACCGCATTGCGATCGGCATCGACCACCGAGATGTAGACGGTATCGCTTGGCCTGAGGGGCACCGGCGGCAGGTCGGTCATGGCGCGATCCGAGCTGATCGCCGACCGCAGCCGCGCTGCATAATCCATCGACAGCAGGTCGGCGACCGGCACATGCACCTTGTCCTGGTCGCCGAAATAGGTGTCGCGGTCGCGATAAGCGAGCCGGCCGGCTTCGAGTTCCAGATGCAGCCGCCCGGCGCCATCCGGATCGAGCGAGCCGAGATCGAAGCCAGACAGGATATTGAGCATGATCAGCGCCGTCAGGCCCTGATTGTTGGGCGGCATCTGATAGATGTCATGGCCGCGATAATGTGTGCTGATCGGCTGCACATAATCGCCGCGTGCCGCGGCGAAATCCTCAAGCGTGTGCAGCCCGCCCAGCGCTTTGAGCCGCGAGACCAGATCCTCGGCGACAGCGCCTTCATAAAAACCTGAACGGCCCTTAGCCGCGATGGTTTTCAACGTTGCCGCCAGTTCAGGCTGCACATGCCTGTCGCCCGACCGGAACGCTGCCCCGTCCTTGAGATAGATGCGCGCCGCCGCCTCGTCGCCGGCGAGCAGATCCACTTTCTCGGCCCAGTCGAAAGCGACGCGGTCATGCACGACATAGCCCTGCTCGGCATAGCGGATGGCGGGCGCCAGCGCCGCATCGATGCCCTTGCGACCATGGTCATTGAGCAGCCGGCACCAGGCGTCGATAGCGCCGGGAATGGTCACCGCATGCGGCCCGGATTCGGGGATGGCCTCAAAACCTCGCTCGCGGTACCAGTCGAGCGTCGCTGCTGCCGGCGACCGGCCCGAACCGTTGAACGCAACCACATTGCCTTCGCCCTTCGGCGCATAAAGCACAAAGCAATCGCCGCCGATGCCGGTCGATTGCGGCTCGACGACGCATTGCACGGCCGCGGCAGTCACCGCCGCATCCATAGCGTTGCCGCCGGAACGCAGCATGTCGATTGCCGCCAGCGTTGCAAGCGGGTGGGAGGTTGCCGCCATCGCACCGGTGGCGCGGACGGGGGAACGGCCGGGAAACTGAAAATCGCGCATGGGAAATCTATCGATTGCGAGGGGACGGCATAGACGAAAGGATACTATCCGGCAGGTCCGAAGTTTTGCAACATAAACTGACAAAAGGCATCTTCCGATGGCATTGTACGATGCCGAAAAGCCGTTGTAAGCTTCCCTTGCTCATCACATCGCGGAAGGGGAAAACATGCTTGCGAGAATAGAACACAATCTGGCCGTGACCTGCCAGCCGGTGCTCATGAGCCATCCGGTGCGTTGGCTGGGGCTCATCCTGCTCTGCGCGGCCTATTTGCAGGGCGCTGCGATGCGATTTTACGATTTCGGCGGCGCCGTCGCCGAGGTGGAGCGTTATGGCCTCACCCCGGCCCGGCCGGTCGCGGCGTTCATTATCCTCATCCAGCTCGGGGCCTCTTTGATGATCATCACCGGCTTCTGGCGTTGGATCGGCGCGATGGTGCTGGCAACCTTCACCGTGGTTGCGACGCTGATCGCCTTCCGCTTCTGGAGCATGCCGCCGGGTCTGGAACGTGATCTGGCGACCAATACTTTCTTCGAGCATCTGGGCCTCGCGGGCGGCTTCCTGCTGATTTCCTGGTATAGCCTGCACAAGTGGCGAAGGGGTGAGCGCGACTGGACCTGACATCACCAAAGCAGGCGCCAGACAGAAATTTAGCCGAGCTGCAATACGTCATTTTCCTGCAGTCAAGGCGTGCAAAAACAATCGCTAAATTCACGCAAGGCGCTATTTTGGCAAAAAAGCGCAAATCAGGTTTCCAATCTTCCGGCTTCCGCATGACAGGCAAGGACCGCGCTTGACCATTTGACCCATTCCACCGGCAGCACCGCCCGCTGCCTCAACTCAAGCCCAGAAGGAGAACGACCATGGGTTTCGTTACCACCGCCGACGGCACAGAGATTTTCTACAAGGATTGGGGCTCCAAAGACGCTCAGGCGATCGTCTTCCATCACGGCTGGCCGCTCTCGGCCGACGACTGGGATGCGCAGATGATGTTCTTTCTCGAAAAGGGATTTCGCGTTATCGCCCATGACCGCCGCGGCCATGGCCGCTCGACCCAGACCTGGACCGGCAACGAGATGGACACCTATGCCGCCGATGTCGCAGTGCTGACTGACGCGCTCGATCTCAAGGGCGCCATCCATGTCGGCCATTCCACCGGCGGTGGCGAAGTCGCCCATTATGTCGCCCGCGCCAAGCCCGGCCGCGTCTCCAAGGCGGTGCTGATCGGTGCGGTGCCGCCGATCATGGTCAAGTCCGATAAGAATCCCGGCGGCCTGCCGATCGAAGTGTTCGACGGTTTTCGCGCAGCACAGGTGGCCAATCGCGCCCAATTCTTCCTCGACGTGGCATCCGGCCCGTTCTACGGCTTCAACCGTCCGGGCGCCAAAGTGTCCCAAGGCGCGATCGAGAATTGGTGGCGGCAGGGCATGATGGGCGGCACCAAGGCGCATTACGATTGCATCAAGGCCTTCTCGGAAACCGACTTCACCGAAGACCTGAAGACGATCGACGTCCCGGTGCTGATTATGCATGGCGAGGACGATCAGATCGTGCCGATCGCCGATTCCGCTCTGCTCGGCATCAAGCTCCTCAAGAACGGCACGCTCAAGACTTATCCGGGCCTGCCGCATGGCATGTGCACCACGCATCCGGAGATCATCAACCCCGATCTCCTGTCCTTCTTCCAGTCTTGATCACTATCTTTGGGGCGTCCGCGATCCGCGGGCGCCTTAACCGTCCACGCAGATTTCATACCCGTGTCGGAACCTGCGCCCCGGTTACAGACTTCATCAAAAGAGATCAGAATTACCGGAGCGGATCATGCTGAAATATATCGCCTTTGCCTTGCCTTTGCTGTTTGTCACAAGCGCCCATGCCGCCAGCTTCGACTGTGCCAAGGCGCAAGCCCCGGACGAAAAGGCGATCTGCGCCCATCTTGATCTCAACGACGCCGATGTGCGCATGGCGACCGTGCTCGACATGGAATTGCAGATGGTGGCGATGGGGCAGCGCGATGCCATCCGTGACGCGCAAAAGGCATGGCTGACGCTGCGCGGCAAATGCGGCAGCGACGTCGCCTGCATCCGCGCCGCCTACCAGCGGCGGCTCACGGATCTCGACAAGGTGTTCAAGGACATCGCTTCACGCGGCCCCTTCTGAGCCGCGAGCCCTACCGAAGCGCTTTCTGGCCGCCCGCGGCGGTAATGACGCCGACAATGATCAGTCCGGTGAACAGCAGCCTGAGGCCGGCGCTGACGCCAAATGTATTGAGCATGGTCAGCAGCAGCACCAAAAACAGCGCCGCACCCCAAATGCCCGGCACATTCGCCTTGCCGCCGGCCACGGACGTGCCGCCGATGACGACGACCGCGATCGACGACAGCAGATATTCATTGCCGATATCGACATTGGCGCCACGGAAATAGCCGGCCAGCAGCGCGCCATTCAGTCCACCGAGCGTGCCCGACAGCATGTAAGTCAGGAACCGGATACGGCCGACATTGACGCCCGCCAGCCAGGCGGCGCGGATGTTCTGGCCGATCGCCAGGACCGAACGCCCGTAGATCATCCGATGCAATGCAATCGCCGCGCCAAGCGTGAACACGGCCGTCAGGATCGCCAGCACCGGAATGCCGAGCACTTGCACATTGGTGAAATCGGCAAAACCCGGCGGCGGCTTGATCTGCAGGCCGCGGCCATAGCTGATGTCGACCGACTGGATGATGAAGCTTGCCGACAGCGTTGCGATGATTGGCGGAATGCGCAGCGCCCAGATCAGCAGGTAATTGACAGCACCGATGGCCGCGCCGCAGGCAAGCGCCGCGATCAGTCCGACAACGATCATGCTGTCCTGGCCGTCCATGGTCTTCATCGCCACCGCACTTGCCAGGCCGATATTGGCCGGCAGCGACAGATCGACATTGCCTGGCCCGAGCGTGATGACGAACATCTGGCCGATACCGACAATCACCATGAATACAGCCAGCGACAACGCCGCCGTGACCATGCCGCCGGCGCCGACACCGCCGGTAAACACAATGGTGGCAAGCCAGACCAGCAGCGCGCCGAGGAAGGACCAGATCCAGGGTTTCGATGCGATCATCTTCACGTAAGTCATCTTACGTCTCCCTGCGGCTGATCAAGGCGCGCGCAGCCAGCACGACGATCAGGATCGCGCCATTGGCCGCCACCTGCCAGTCGGGCGGAATGCGCATGAAGGTCAGCAGCGACGAGGCCGCGAGCGCCAGCGTCAGTGCGCCGATGACCGCGCCGATCGGCGACACACGCCCGCCGACAAACTCGCCGCCGCCGAGGATGACGCCGGCGATCGACAGCAGCGTATAGCCATTGCCGATATTGGCATCGCCCGACGAGGTGATGCCGATCAGCGTTATCCCCGAAAGCACGCCGAACACGCCGGCAAGAGAGAACAGCACGACCTTGGTCCAGAGCAGCGACCAGCCGGCGCGCGCCAATGCCGCCGGATTGCCGCCCGACCCGCGCAGCACCGCACCATAGGAGGTGCGCATCAATCCGAACTGCACGACCACGGCAATCAGGATCGCCGCCAGGATCGGCAGGGGAATGTAAGGCGGTTTGAGCGAGGTCAGCGCCTGCAACCAGTCCGGCGCCTTGCCGCCCGGCTTCGGCAGGATCAGGATCGCCAGCCCCTGCCAGACGAAACTCATACCGAGCGTGACGACGATAGACGGCAGGTTGCGCAGATGAATGAGCGCCCCAAGCAGCCCGTAGAGCGCAATGCCGCCGAGGAGCACAAGCACGCCGATCGCAGGATCGTCATGCAGCCAGGTGGCCGTCACGCAGCCGACGAAACCGACAAAGGTGCCGATCGACAGGTCCAGCTCATTGCCGGCGATGACGAACATCTGGCCGATGGTCGCGAGCGCAATCGGGATCGCCAGATTGAGCATCAGGCTGAAGCCGAAATAGGAAATGGCGCGCGGATTGAGCCAGGCAATGGCGATCAGCACCAGTGCCAGGGACAGCGCCGGCAGAAGCGCGCGCAATGCCCGCGCCCGGCCTGCCGCGCCCTGCGCGCCGGTCAGCCCGGCAATATTGCGAAGCGGGGCCGTCGTCATTTCAGACCGCTTCCGCAAACGAGGACTGGATGATCTTCTCTTCGGTCAGTTCGTCGCGCTGCAAATTGGCGACGATGCGGCCGTTCTTGAAGACATAGACATGATGGCAATTGTCGAGTTCCTCGGTTTCGGTCGTGTACCAGATGAAGGTACGGCCGTTCCTGGCTTCCTGGCGGACGAGGTCGTAGACATCGAGCTTGGTGCCGATGTCGACGCCGCGCATCGGATCGTCCATCAGAATGATCTCGGCATCGGAACCGAGCGCCCGGGCAAACAGCGCCTTCTGCTGGTTGCCGCCGGAAAGCGACAGGATGTTGTTGTTCATGTCGGGCGTGCGAATGCCGATCTTCTGCTTCCAGCTGTCGGCCAGTTCGGCCTCGCGGGTTTCCGAGATCAACAGGCCGGAGCGTAGTCGCGCCACGGAGCGGATGCCGATATTTTCCTTGATCGACCATTGTGGAAAGATGCCATCCGACTGGCGGTCGCCAGCCACAAGCGCCACCGGCCCAGCGACCTCGATCCCTGTCTTGCGCCGCGCAGCACCACGAAAAATATCGAGCAACAGGTCGGTCTGGCCATGCCCGGCGAGGCCGGCGAGCCCAATGATCTCGCCGGCATGCGCAACGAGTTCGGCGCCATCGCTCTGGCGTTTGGGCTTTGCACGCACCCGTACCTCACCGACCGACCAATCCGCTCCCTGTTCACGCGCCGCCTTCTCACGATGGCTCGCGCCGCCCATGGTCGCGACCAGCAGTTGGCGGTTGAAGGCTCTCGCCCCATCGACTGCTACCACCTTGCCGTCGCGCATGACGACGATGCGGTCGGCATTGTCGAGGATTTCGCCGAGAACATGCGAAATCAGAATGCAGCTGCCACCGCCATCGACGAAGCGCCGGACGAAGGCCAGCAACTGGCCCGCCGTATGCGCATCGAGCGACGAAGTCGGCTCGTCGAGGATGACCATGTTGAGCGGATCGTCGGTGACGGTGAAAGCCCGCGCCACCTCGACCATCTGCCGCCGGCCGATCGACAGGTCGGCCACGATATCGTTGGGATCGATGCCGTTGTCCGGAAAAATCTCGTCGAGCTTGGCCTTGATCAGCTTCGCCGCCTCGCGGCGCCAGCCAAAGCCCCGGATTGCCGGGTGATTGATGCGCGTGTTCTCCGCCACCGACAGATTGGGGCAGAGCGACAGTTCCTGGAACACGCAGCGAATGCCGACCTTCTTCGCGCGGCTGACGGAATAGCCCGTCTCGGCGCTGTCCATCACCACCATCTGGCCGCGATCGAGCACGCCTGTCCCGGCCAGCATATGCATCAGCGTCGACTTGCCGGCGCCGTTATGTCCGACCAGGCCGACGCATTCGCCGGCCTGGACGAGGAAATCCACCCCATCAAGCGCGCGAACGGCGCCGAAATGCTTTTCGGCGTCGCTCAGCTTGACGATGGCCTTGGATGTGTCCGCCAAAGATGCCACGATCACTTCTTGATATTGTCGGCAATCGCCTTGATCGCATCAGCCTGGGTATATTCCGCCGAGGCGACGCCACCGACAGGGATGTTCGGCAGGGCGGCTTCGAAGTTATCCTGGGTGAAGGCGAGATACGGCACCAGCAGGTCATGCGGAATGTCCTTGCGGCCATCGAGCACCTGCTGCGCCACCCAGAAAGCCAGCGTCGAGACGCCGGGCGCAATCGAGCCCGACCAGGTCTTGTAGCCGTCCTTGGCCTTCTGTTCCTTCCACCATTGCAGCTCGTCCTGGCGGTTGCCCATGATGATGGTCGGGCGCGGCTTGCCGGCAGCGGCAAAGGCCTGCGCCGCACCATAGCCGTCACCGCCCTGGTCGACGATGCCGACGACATCCGGCAGCGACGGCAACACGGTGGCGACGGCCTTCTGCGCCGTCGTCTGGTCCCAGTTGCCGGTCACCGAATTGACGATCTTGAATTCCGGATGCGCTTTCACGCCTTCGAGCAGACCATTATGGATGGCATCATCGATCGAGGTGCCGGCCAGACCGCGGATTTCCAGGAGGTTGCCGCCTTCCGGATGCAGCGCCTTCATCTGCTCCACTTCCTGCTTGCCCATGTCCTTGAAGTCGACGACGACGCGGTAGGCGCAGGGTTCGTTGACGATGCCATCGAAGGAAACGACGACGATACCGGCATCGCAAGCCTGCTTGATCGCGCCATTCAGCGCATCCGGCGAGCCGGCGTTGATGACAATCGCGTCATAGCCCTGCAGGATCAGGTTCTGGACCTGCGCGGCCTGGGTCGGCACTTCCTGGTCGGCCGTGGTGAAGACGTCGGCGGCAGCGACCACCTTGTCGGCGACCGCCTTCTTGGTGACCGCGTCATAGCTTTTCAGCATCGCCTGCCGCCAGGAATTGCCGGCATAATTGTTGGAAAAGGCAATCTTCTTGCCGCTTGTGTCGGCCAGTGCCGTGCCCGATGCGAGCATCGCGGTCAGTGCGCCGAGTACCAAGAGTTTACGCATGTCATTCCTCCCGTTGAACGTTGGCTTCTACCGGCCGCCGGTCCTCTCCCGGCATTCCGGCCTCATGGTGCCCGAGGCACCCCATGCCGTCAACCAATGGCCGGCGGTCATTCGTCTTGCGCGTCGCCGCGCCCAGGGCCGAAGCCCCTAAAACAGTCTCAAGCCCGGCACCCGTACCCTCAGCCGATAAAGCGTGCTCGAAGCGGTGATGTAGAGGCTCTTCAGATCTTCGTCGCCGAAGGTGAAGTTGGCGCAAGGCTCCGGCATGCCGATGACGCCGAGCACATTGCCCGATGGATCGAAGACATGAATGCCGCCCGGCCCGCAGCAATAGACATTGCCGACGCTGTCGATCTTCATGCCATCCGGCGCGCCCTCGCCTTCACCAGTCGTCTCGGCCCAGACTGCGCCACCGGTCAGTTGACCTTTCGGCGTGATGTTGAAGACGCGGATATGCTGCCGTTCGGTGTCGTTGACGAACAGGCGCGATTCATCGAGCGAGAAGCAGAGCCCGTTCGGCTGGCCGAAGTCGTCTGCCAGGAGCGTCAAGTCGGATCCATCAGGATTGACCCGGTAGACGCCCCGAAACGACAGCTCCAGCTCGCGCGGCACGCCATAATATTCAACCCGCCCGAAGATCGGGTCGGTGAAGTAGATCGCCCCGCCGGTCGCCACGACGATGTCATTGGGGCTGTTGAGTTCCTTGTCGCCGTAATGCGTAGCGACCACTGTCGTCGAGCCGTCGGCTTCGAGCCGGGTGACGCGGCTCAGCGCATGTTCGCAGGTAAGCAACCGGCCCTGCCGGTCGAGCGTGTTGCCGTTCGCCTTGTTGCTCGGCCGGCGGAAATCCTCGATCGCGCCGTCCGGCCGCCGGATATACATCCGGTTCTCCGGCATGTCGCTGAACACCAGCCATTTCTCATACGGGTGCCAGACGGGGCCTTCGGTGAAACCCATGCCGCTCTTGATCACCTCAAGAGCACCATCGCCGACCACATCGGCAAAGCCGGGATTGCGGGTCATCAGTGTCATGGGGCTAACGCGACGGTTTCACGGCCTTGTTGCCGCCGACATACCAATCGCCGCTCTCGACATCTTCGAACACGACCCAGATAGCATCCATCGGCAGTTCGGCAACGTCGGCGATCACTTCCGTCACCCGATGCGCAATCTCTTTCTTGCGCTCCTCGGAATGACCCTTGAGAATCTGGATATTGACGAATGGCATTGGGCGTCCTCCCCGCTTCCTGCTTTTGGCACAGTAGGACACGGGCGGATGAGAGGCGCCAGCGCACAAACCACAGCTTGGACTGTGCGTTTACACACTCTTAATAAGTTGGCTATTGCTTACGAATATCCTTGGGCGGAGTGGGCCGTTCCAGCCAGGCATCGAGATTTTCCTGCTCGCGCCGGAGCGCATCGATGTTGATCAGCCCGCGCGCCAATGCGAGATAGATCGCCCTTGTGCGCGAATTGAACATCGAACTTTCGCCCGCGCCTTCATCGAGATCGGCAAGGCCGAGTTTTTCGTAGAGATGGCGGATGCGCGCCTGGGCGCCGCGTGTCGACAGCCCGCGCCGCATGGCGATCGCCTTGTCGGTCAGGCCGAGCGCCACATCGATCAGGCTTTCATATTCGCTGTCGGTAATGCCTTCCAGCCGGTCCTGGACGCGATGCTGAATACCGCGCACCTCGCGATCGATGATGCAATGCCCATCGACGAAGACGCCGCGCAATGCCGAGCGCATGCCTTCTTCCGACGCCGATTTCAGCACATAGCCATAGACCGTGCCCGGCGGCACGATGCGGGCGACACCACGGACATAAGACTCGTCAGCGAAGTTCGACCAGAACAGGATATGCGTGTCCCGGCTATGGCTCCAGATCGAGCGCGCCACTTCGATGCCGGTGGCCTTGGGCAATTGCAGGTCGAGCACGACGCAAGGCGGCTGGTGGCGGCGGGCCAGATCGATGGCGACGTCGCCCGCTGTTGCCTCGATCACGTCGACATCCCCGGCCCACAAATCCTCGACGGTGCTGCGCGCAAAAGCGCGATGCAGCCCGTCATCCTCGGCGATCATCACCAGCATCAGTGTCTCTCTGTCATTGTCATAGGAATTTCGGGTGGCGCTGCGTCAGCCGGCCGGGGCATTTCGATCGCGACACGCGTGCCACCCTTGCGGCTCGCACGCCGGATCCTCAGCCGCGCACCGATCAGCGCCGCCCGCGTGTGCATATGGCCGATGCCGCCGCCGGCATTCGGATCGACGGTGTCGCAGCCGCGCCCGTCGTCGGTGACGACGATCCGCAGCAGAGCAGGCGTTGCCTCGATCTTCACCTCGATACGCTGAGGACCGGCATGCCGCACGGCATTGTTGATCGCCTCCTGCGCAATGCGATAAAGCGCCGTCAGGATACGTTCCGGCAAGGCTTCCGCCGCCCCGCCGGATTCATCATGCATCCTCACCGCGATCGACGGCACCGCGCGGCTGACGCTGCGGTTGAGATGCGCCTCGATCGCGTCGCGCAAGCCGAAGAGTTCCAGCACGCTCGGCCGCATGTCGTCGACGATATGGCGCAGCTCGGTCAGGCAATTGACGACTTCGCCTTCCAGTTCCGCGAGTTGCGAGACGCCGGCAATGCCGTTGCGGTGCATCGCCGAGACCTGCCGTACGACGCGCGCGAGATCGGCGAGCGTCTGGTCGTGCAGATCCATGGCAATCCGCCGCCGTTCGCGCTCCATACCTTCTGTAAGTCGAGACGCACCTATGCGCAGCAGTTCCTCGCGATTGCGTGCCTCGCTCTCGGCGATCAGCGCCCGGCGCGCCTCCTCGGCCTGGCTGAGCGCGAAAATATAGGGCGCGATGAACTCGGCGCAGTGCCGCGCCGTCTCGACATCGATGTCACAATAGCAATCGGGCGCATGCCGGCTGACATTCAGCGCGCCGACGATATTGCCACGCGCCTTTAGTGGCACCACGACGCGGCTCCTGAGCTCAGCGGCAAAGATTGGGCCATCGGCAGCGCCGGCGAAGTGGAAGCGGGGGTCCTTCAGCGCATCGCCGCTGAGGAGATGGTCGACCTCGCCGCGCAGCACCGCCCGGATCGGGCTCATTTCGATCTGCAACGGATGCAGCACGGATTCGCTCCAGCTGGTGAAGCAGCCGGTCTCATAGCAGACATGACTGCGGCCGTCCTTGAGCAGCACGGCGATGTCCATATGGTCGTGCGGCAGCAGCCGGCCGATCTCGGTCGCCGTCGCCCGGAAGGCGGCGCCGACATCGGTATAGCCGGAAAACGCCCGCGATATCGCCAGCAGCCGATCGACCAGTTCCGTACCGGGACTGAGCATGAATTGCACTCCTCCATGCACCATTGAGGACGATCATGCCATCTTTCGGGAAGGTTGGCATCCTGTTCTATATCCGATGTTTAGGACAGATTGGGATGGCGGCCCTGCCGTATTTGGAAAAGACCCTCTCTGGCCTGCCGGCCATCTCCCCCACAGCGGGGGGAGAAGACTCGCGGCACCCGCTCGGCTCAATTGGGGCGCAGTGGGTGCGGCTGGGTTTGGGGYGGGGTCTTGGCGTCATATGCGATTGCGCCGCCGTAATAACGGGGAGAGGACTTGCGCAACCGGTACAGTCGCCAGTCCAATCACCATCTACCAGCTCAATACGATCCGCCCCTTGCTCTTCGACGCGAGCAGGCCCTTGGCGAGATCGGCTACCTCATCGAACTTATGTTCGAAGATCATATCATCAAGCGGACGCTTGGCGACGGCAGCGCCCAGGCGTTTCCAGGCGGCGGCGCGTTTTGCCTGCGACGCCATGACGGAATCCACGCCGAGCAGGTTGACGCCGCGCAGGATGAACGGCGCCACCGATGTCGGCAGGTCCATGGTCGCGGCGAGACCGCAGGCGGCGACCGAGCCGCCATATTTCGTCGTCGAAAGAATGTTTGCCAGGATCTTGCCGCCGGCAACGTCGATGCCGGCCGTCCAGCGCTCCTTGGCGAGCGGTTTTGGGTCCTGCTCGAACTCGGCGCGCGCGACGATATCCCTCGCGCCCTGCGCCCGCAGATAGTCTTCTTCCTCCGGGCGGGCGGTCATCGCGACCGCGTGATAACCCGCGGCATCCAGCAAGCGCAGCGCAAAACTGCCGACGCCGCCGGTGGCGCCGGAGACGACGATCTCGCCCGAGCCGAGCGGCAATCCATAGGCTTCGAGCGCGTCCAGCGCCAGCGCCGCGGTCACGCCGGCCGTGCCGACCGCTGCAGCATCGCGGCTCGAAAGATCATCCGGCAGTTTCACCAGCCATTCGGGTTTCAGCCGCGCCCGCGTCGAATAGGCGCCCCATTGCGTCTCGCCGAGGCCGAAGCCGGTGGCGATAACGCGGTTGCCGACCTTGAAAGTGCCGGACGCATCCTCACGCACCGCGCCAACCAGATCAATGCCGGGCACCATTGGAAATTTGCGCGAAATCGGCGCCGAACGGGTAATCGATAGCGCATCCTTGTAATTGATCGCCGAATGCAGGACGTCGATCAGTACAGGTTCTGGCGGCAAATCGTTTTCAGAATGCTCGACCCAGCCGCCGGCGTCGCCTTTGTCCATGAAAATCCAGCTTTTCACTGCAGTCTTCCTCCTCACTTATCCGGTCGCGTTATCCCAGTTGTTGCAAAAGGGATTGCAAGCCAGACTCTCGCAGCATTGACAGGGTGCAGTAAATAGAAGGCAGCTGAAAACCCAGGCGCATCGCCTGATGGGATATAGCCAAGGTGCAGAAGGAAGCCTCACCTAGCCTTTTGATGCCGGCGCGGCATCGTAATACGCCTTCCAGACTTTGTAATCCTCCTTGACGGCATGCTCGGCCGTCTGGGCCGCATCGTGCAGCCAGTTCGGATGCTTTGCTGCAAGATCTTCGACGATAGGCTGCCGTCCGCGATTACCGGAGAGATGGATCGCAGCCAGGTCGGCGCCCATCTTCTCGAGAAGTTTGCCATTGTATTTCGCGGCTCGGCTGTCCGTCAGATCGATCTTGTGGGAATCGAAAGCGATACGCCGCACGATATATCCCGGCCGGACCTCGAGGAAAGGATCCGGCGCCCGGTAGCGGCCTCTCGCCAGCTCCATGAACAGGGCGCCGTCATTGCTGCCTGCCGGGTCCCAGGCGGACGGCACGAGCGCCTTGGCCTCCCGCAGGACTTTGCCGCCGCACCACAGGCCGATAGCGAGATAACGCGGCCGGCCAAGCGAGCCTCCTCCCTTCTGCCAGGTGCGGATATCGATGTCCTCGGTCTCGCCGGGAAGCAGGGCTGTCAGCAGTGCCACGACATCCTCGGGGACATTCTTCGTCTTTTGCGCTTCCGCGAGTTCGTCGTCGAAAGAACTTGCTTCTTCGTGCATATCGTAGAGCAGCCCTTGAAACCAATCCGCCGCGCCCACCACAAATGGCTGGGGCTGGTCGAGGCCACTGTGATAGCCGGTCAGGATCGCATCTATAGCCTCGTCATCGCCGATCGGCAGGGTCTTGGCCAGACGCGCGCTGGTGGCGAGCCGTACCAGATCGTAGGTATAGGGCAGGATAGCGGCTTCGTCGAAATCATTGACGCCCCAGACAAGGCGACCTTCCGCATCCCGCCATGTACCCCAGTTTTCAATATGCGCGTCGCCGACACTCGGAACCTGAGGCGCGTCAGCAAGTGCAGACAGAAGAAGGGGAAGTTGCCTGGCGAACCGGTAGCACGTGGCGCGGAAGAACCGGAAACTGTTCCTCGCCATCTTCTCATGCTTCTCATCCAGACCCTGTTTGACAACCGGGCACTGCTGGCGCAGCCAGGTCTCATAGGCTTTGGTCTCTTCGACGATCGTGGGTAAAGACATCGACAACCTTCCCTTGGTCCTCTCTTGTATACGGGCGGCTAAGCGATATAGCGCCGACGATGAGCCAAGACAGCAACAACACAAACTTCCTCGCCACAACTTGACCAAAGAGCAAGTTCCGACTGCCTCGATCGGACCGCGGTCAGACAGTCCAGACGCTTCGGAGGAATGTCATGCGCGTCATTTCGGCCTTGCCGGCCTGCTGCTCGCAGCACTCATCACGGTGGTCTTGGCCTATCCTGCTGCCGCGGCCGTGGCCTGCCCTTCCTGCTACGGTTTCACTTCGCTTGGCGACAATATCTACATCGACCGCACCATGCAGCAGGTCGAACGAAGGCAGACGGAACAATTCATCACAGAGGCCCGCGACAAAGTGTCCTCATTCTACGGCGAGCGGCGGGGGATTCGCGTATCCTTGTCTGCGCCAGCGACGATTGCTACCGCAAGATGGGCGGCGGATCGCGCGGCATGGCGATGTTCGACATCGCACTCGTGCTTGCGCCAGGCGGGCGACAACCCGGTGATCGCGGCTCACGAACTTTCGCATATCGAGCTGCATCGTCGAACCGGCCGATGGAAGACATTCGAGCGAGCCGTGCCGCAGTGGTTCGACGAGGGCCTGGCAGTGGTCGTGTCCGGCGACCCGCGTTATCTCAAGCCGGAGGGCGCGGCCGATCGATGCACCGCCGCACCGGCGGCCGACCTGCCGGCGTCGCGCGCAGACTGGGTCGCGCATGCCGAGCGCGACGATCTCTATCCGAAGGCGGCGTGCCGGGTGCTGCGCTGGATGAACACACATAGCGGACCAGCCGCCATCGACCGGCTTGCCGACGCAATGGCCAACGGATCGGACTTCGCAGCCGCGACCCGATAGTGCGAAGATTGAAGGCACGGCAATCCACCGCGACAACATGTGCTGAAGGGGCGGCACTTCTGCCGCCCCGGCACGCTTCACCGCGACGCGAGCACACCGTCCGGGCTGGCCTGGTCGACCGCCGATGGCAGATGCTGGGCGAGCAAGTGCGGCACCTGATCGACCGAGACGCCGAGCTTGGCCGCGATCTGCTGCAATTGCCCACTGCTCAGAACGGAGTTGATCTCGTCGGCCGTCAGCGGCACGTTGTCGCCCTTGCCCAGCCAGGAATTGACCTTGGAGCCGAGGCCGGCCTGATTGAGCTGGTTGACGATACCGTCCATGCCGCCAATCTCGGTGAACGCCTCGGACAACAGCCCGCTTACGCCGCCCGGATGCGATGCAATGGCATTCTCCAAAATTCCCGTGAGACTATCGAACAGGCCCATGTCATGACGCCTTCAGTTTCGCGTTGCAGAGCGAGTAGAAACCGCCGCCCTTCTGAATCCACTTCAGGCCACCCAGCGTGTTGGCGGTCTTGTTGGCATGATACGCGTCAACGCAAGTGTGCATGCGCGCCTTGCCGGCAGATTCCTTGGCGTATTTCGCATCGACCTTGGTCGGGAAGTTCACGCCCGACGGCGCCGTTACGGTCGGCTTCGCCGGCTCGGCATTCTCATTGGCCTTTTCGGTCACTTCCGGCTCGGCTTCGGCGTCAGCGCCGCACTGCGACTTGCGGAAGTCGTTCCACTTGACACCGTTCAGCGTGTTGTTCTGCTGAGCGAGCTTATATTTGGCACTGCACTCTTTCATGGTCAGCGCGGATGCCGAACCGGCCGATAGGCCAAGCACGGCGGCTGACCCGAAAAGTGCGAGTGTCGTAAGGATTGCAGCGCGAGTGATCATAGGAATTCCCTTCCTGTTGCATCGTGGCCACGCGACTATCAACCCGGTAAAATTCCGTGTCAATCGGGCAAAGCCGCCGATGGTCCGGAAATATAACTATTGGCCTCAAGCTGACTAGAACATGAACGAAACCAGTGCGTTGCAGCATCGCGCGCGCAATTTGCCCGGTCCAAGGAACAGAAATCCTTTCCTCGCTCTTTCCATAATCGACGGACATCATGTAAGCCGAAGTTGAACCCTCCGAAGTGAAAGATTTGGCCATGGACCAGGCGAAGCCACAAAAAGGCAGCGGCAACCGGCTGACCAGCGGTCCCATTCCAAGCACGCTTCTGCTCTTCGCCTTGCCGGTGCTTGGCGCCAATGTCCTGCAATCGCTGAACGGCTCGGTCAATGCTGTCTGGGTCGGCCGCTTCCTCGGGCAATCGGCGCTGGCCGCCACCTCGAATGCCAATCTCGTGCTCTTTCTGATGCTCGGCACCATGTTCGGCATCGGCATGGCAGCGACCATTCTCGTGGCGCAGTCGGTCGGCGCCCGCAACCTGCCGGAGGCCAAACGCATCGTCGGCACCAGCGCGGTGTTCTTCTTCCTGGTCTCGGCGATCTTCGCCATCGGCGGCTGGTTGTTCGTCGACACCATCCTGTCACTGCTCGGCACGCCCGCCGACGCCATGCCGCTGGCGCGGCAATATCTCCGCATCATCTTCGTTGCCGTGCCGGCGATGAACCTCCTGAGCTTCGTCATGACCATCCTGCGCGGCGCGGGCGATTCCCGCACGCCGTTCTTCTTCATGGCGCTGGCAGTGGTGCTCGATATAGCGCTCAATCCGCTGCTGATCGACGGCATCGGCCCCTTCCCTAAGCTCGGCATCGCCGGTTCCGCCACCTCGACATTGATCGGCCAGACGGTCAGCGTGGTTGCGATCCTGATCCTGCTTTATGTCCGCAAGCATCCGCTCAGGCTTGCCGGCACCGATCTCAGGCTGTTGATCCCCGATCCGAAGCTGCTCCGATTGGTCATCTTCAAGGGCATCCCGATGGGCTTGCAGATGATCGTCATCTCCGTATCGGCGCTGGTGCTGATGGGACTGGTCAACGCCTATGGATCGCAGACGGCCGCCGCTTACGGCATTGCCGCCCAGCTCTGGACCTATATCCAGATGCCGGCGCTGGCGATCGGCGCCGCGGTCTCCTCGATGGCAGCGCAGAATGTCGGCGCCAAACGCTGGGATCGGATCGGCAAGATCGCCGGCGCGGGCATCGCATTCAACCTGGCCATGACCGGCACGCTGGTGGCGCTGCTCTTCGTCTTCGACCGGCCGGTGCTTGGCCTGTTCCTCAGCGGCAATACGGCGGCAATCGACGCCGCGACGCATATCAATACGCTGGCTTCGTGGTCCTTCGTCCTGTTCGGCGTGACGATCGTGATCTTCGCCACCGTCCGGGCCACCGGCGCGGTGACGCCGCCGCTGATCATCCTGACGATCTCGCTGCTGGTGGTGCGCACCAGCTTCGCCTACGGCTTCAAGGGCGCGCTTGGCCCGGAGGCCCTGTGGTGGAGTTTTCCGGTGGGCTCGATCTGCTCGCTCGTGCTGGCGATCGGTTATTACCGCTTCGGCCGCTGGCGCAGCATGCACATGATCGAGCAAGAGCGCCCCGCCGCCGGCGAGCCGCCGGACACAGGGCTGGGCGTGCCCAGGCAAAGGGCGGCGGTGGGGGCCGAGACGTCGTGACGCTCTAACGCGCTCGATTGACGCCGCCATCAAGCTTCGGGGGTCGTTTTCCCGACGGCGTCATTTGCCTCCACCGCGTCCAGAACCCGGCGAAGCGCGGCACGTGCCTCCTGCCGAGCGGAGCCGTCCATGGCTCCCAGATTGGCGACAATCTGCAGACCGGGGACATTTTCCTTGAGCACAAATGCGGCATCGTCGGCCAAATCAGGCAAAATCACCTCGTAGGGGATGACTTCGCGTGAAATGCCCTTGAAGCGGGTCGGCGCAAGCGGCACGGCAACCACCAGATCCTGTACATGCGCCCAGGTTTCATAGCTCATGACAATGCCGCCCGGCTTGGCGATGCCCTCCAGTCGCGCAGCGAGATTGGCCTCCGCGCCAATGATCGTATAGTCCATGCGCGATTCCGAGCCGAAATTGCCGACATTGCAATAGCCTGTATTGATCCCCATGCGGGCACGGAAAGGCTGTTCGAAACCACGCCGCCGCCACTTGCGCTCCAGATCGGCAAGGCGATGCTGCATGGCGATCGCCATGGTGACACAGGCGCGTGCGTCCTCGACCACGCCATGGCTGATGGGGTCGCCGAAAAAGGCGACGATGGCGTCGCCGATGAACTTGTCGATGGTCGCGCCATGCGCCTCGGCAATGCTCGACATCTCGGTGAAATATTCGTTGAGCAGCGTCGTCAGTTCTTCCGGCTGCAGCCGCTCGGTTGTGGCGGTGAAATCCTTTATGTCGGAAAAGAACACCGTCAGCTTCTTGCGCTCCGTAGAGATCGCAACGTCCTTTTCGCCGTGGAATATCGTCCGGTAGATCTGCGGCGACAGATATTTGGAAAGGCTGGCGGAAATCTTCGACAGGAAGTCGTTCTTCAGTTGCAATTCGGCATTCAGCCCCTGGAATTCGCGCGCCAGCCCGAACTGACCGATGGCAAACATGAGGCCAAAACCGCCGGCAACCGCCATATAGCTCAACAGCCAGCGGAACGACAGGACACTGAACGCCAGCGGCTGCTGCACCGTTATCGCCTGGATGCCTCTGACATCGCCAACCTTCCAATCTTTCTTGGGGCTCTGCGGATGCGTGTTGTGGCAGGCGACGCAGGCACTCGCCATGACGATCGGTGTCGCCACGGTGATCTTGCGGTCGAGCAGGCCACCGATGATCTCAGTCGAGACTTTCGACGTTCCATGATCGGCTTCGAACTGGTGCAGGGCCGCGGTTTCGAACGCGGTGAGCTTGTACGGCTTGCGATTGGTGAACGGGAATTCCGAAACGAAGCGATAGTCGACATCGCCCTCCTCGTCCCCGATCGACCGGCCGAGCTCGATGGACAGCGTCGCCGGAATCGGAATGCCGCCCGGCGTGTCATGATAGGTGCTGAGCGGATGCGCCACGCCGTTTGCGGCAATGACACGATTGACCACATTGGTGGCGTAGTAGGATCGAAATGCTGTGATGACGTGGTTGAGGGTCGTTGCCTGGCGGCGCAGATTCTGATCCGAAATGTTGCGAAGATCGAGCCAGACGCAAACAGGCAGCAGCGCTACGGCAAGAGCGATGAGCGCCACCACCCAGAAGGGGCGTTCGAGAAAGAAGCGGCTCAGCACTTTCACAGTCATTCCCGCGCAATTTTTCAGCCAATGCCGCCATCTCATCCTCGACGGGATGAAAAAGCAAGTTCAAAGGCTGAAGGCGCAGTAAAAAATACTTCGCAAACGCGGACAGACTATCCGCAATTTGGAAACCCAAGAGCGTAAGTCGCGGCTTTCTCAGGCGGCTTTCTTGTTGCGCTTCAGCAGTTCCTTGACCAGCGCATCGTCGATCTGGCCGTTGGGCTCCAGGCCGACGGATTTCTGGAACGCCTTGATCGCCACCACCGTCTTCTTGCCCAGTTCGCCGTCCGGCTTGCCGGCGTCGAAGCCGTTATTGTTGAGGATCGCCTGGATGTTGCGGATCGCCCGCTTCATGTCGATCGTCGCCGTGGTATTGCCCTTTGTGGCCCATTCGTCCGGCACCATCGGATTGTTGGCGCTGTCGTTCATCTCCTTCGGCTTCCAGAGGTCGAGCTTGGCCTTGGCGGTCTTGAGCTGCTCGGCGCTCATCGCATTGGCCACTTCGTCTCGCTTCTGCGCCGCATCCTGGTCGCCCTGCCGGGCGGCAATGCCGAACCACTTGTAGCTCTCGGTCAGGTCCTGCTTGACGCCGCTGCCGCGCGCATAAAGGATGGCGAGATTGAACTGGCTGTCGCGGACATTGAAATCGGCCGCAGCCTCGAACCAGTGGGCGGCTTGCGTGAAATCCGGATTGCCGGCGGCGCCCGTGGCATAAAGCACCGCGAGATTGTGCATGGCGCTGGCATTGCCTTTTTCCGCGGCCGATAGATAGAGCGTCCGCGCCTTGTCGAGATCGCGCGCCACGCCCGTGCCCTTCTCGTAGAAGCTGGCAAGGCGGTATTCAGCGGGCGCAATGCCCTTGTCTGCGGCGAGCTGATACCATTTGGAGGCCGCAGCAAGGTCGATCTTCATGCCCCCGCGGCCATCGGTATAGCGAGAACCCATTTCGAAATAGGCGAGCGCATCGGCTTTCTTGACCGCCTCGACCAGCGAAGCGGGCTGCAGGCCGGCGGGCAGCTCCGGCGTCGCGGCCGGAATGGTCTTGGTGTCCGTCTGCGTTTCGGCCGTCGCGACCTTGTCCTTGATCATCGGCTGGGCCGCGGCGTTGTCGCCTGGCTTGGCCTTGTCGGTCGCCAGCGCCGGATCGGCATCGGCCGGCTTGCTGAGATCGGCGGCCGGAATGGTGATTTTTTCCGCCGGCGCCATGTCGTCGGTTTTTTGCAGCGACGTCGCGTTGTCGGCATTGTCGGCTGGCGCAAGCAGCCGCTCCTTGCCCATATCCGCCTTCTTCGCAGCGGGCTTCGCATCCGGCTTGACCGGCGCGGACTTGTCCGCATTGACGTCGGCGTTGACGTTCTGATCCGCCTTGATGTCCAAGCTGCGGGTCTGGGCGACCGGCGGAGGGGCGGCATGATGCCGGCCGATCAGGTTGGAGACCAGCGGATAGGACATGACGACGAGCAGCACGGCAGCCGCGGCAAGCAGGATCGGACGGCGGCTCTCGCCGGCGGCACCGAAGATCGACTTCGATTCCTTGTCGGGCTTGGCGGACTTGTCTTTATCCTTGCCCTTGGCGGCAGGCTGAGTGAACTTCTTTCCGGCCGTCTCCTGCGCAGCCGCCTGAGCGGCACGACGGGCGGCGGCGATCACGTCGGCCTGGCCGGCCGGAGCGGCCTTGCTGACGCCATTGCCGGCCTTCTGCCCGGCACGCACGCGCTCCATGATTTTCTTGACATCCGGCACGCCGGAGCCGGGCTCCATCAGCAGGCTTTCGCTTTCCGACGCCACCATCATCTCGCCTGCGTCGAGCGCCGGCGCCGGTTCGATAGCGACGCGCGCCTCGGTCTTTTCCTTCTTGCCCGGCATCAGCTTGGCCGCCAGGCCGGCGATCAGGCTCTTGGAAGCAGGCTTTTCCTTTGCCGAGCCAAGGGTCGGCTGGGCTGCGGCATCGGCGGAAATGTCCGCATCGGCGGCATCGAGCAGCATGTCGACGTCCTGCAGGACATCCACCTTGGAATTCTTCGGCGCCGAGCGGACCGGCGGCTCCTCGATGGCCGCGGCAATTTCGTCGAATTCCGGCTGCGTCGCCTTCGGCATTCTGGCGGCAGCAGCAACGGGTTCGATGTCGCGCGGAACCTCGCGCTCCATGCGAACCGCGGCCGGTGCCGGAGCGGCGACACCATGCTCGCCCAGATCGTCCAGGCGATTGGCAATCTGCACCAGTGTCTGGTGCAGTGCCGAGAAGGTTTCGGCCGTCCGCTCTTCGCTCGATCGCGTATGCGCCTCGAGTGCGCGCAGATCCTCGGCCAGCCCGGCAAGCGCCGAGATATCGGCGGGGATCGCGGCATGCGGCGTGACACTGCTGCGCGAATAGGCCTCGACCACCGCCTCGGCAGCCTGGCGTGCGGCCTCGACGATGAATTCATCGCTGGAAGCGAGATAGTCTTCGATCGCCGTCATCCGTTCGGCGAAGGGATCGCCTGCCGCGACGACCGGGGCAGCGCCGGGCGTGCTCAGCAGGGCGGACAGCGACGCAATCTGGGTTTCGAGATTGCGGATCGCAGTCGTGTCGGCGGCAGGCGCTGCGACACTCTCGTCGAGACGAAAGGCGATTTCACTCAGGCGGCTCTCCAGTCGGGACATGTCCGCATGGTCGAAAGCCGGTGCCGAAACGACAGCCGCCGCCGGATGTTCAAGTTCGTCGAGCTTGCGGGTCAGCAGTTCCAGCCGCTCCATCAAGGCTTCGCCGGGTGCATTGAGACCATCGATCTTGCGCGAAATGTCGGCGAGATGGGTGGAAACTTCAGGGGCCTGCGGCGCCTCGCGGAAATTGCGCTCGATCAGCTTGGAAAGCTGGCCGATCCGATCTTCGAGCTTTTGCGCCGCATCCTCGTTGGCGAGTTCGTCGATCCGGGCGGTCAAAGCTTCGATCTGCCCGACGATCTCGCTTTCGTGATCCGGCGCCTGCAGCAAGTCGATATGCGCGGTCAGTTCGCCGATGCGGTTCTCAAGCCGCTGGAAGGCGGCGCTATCGGTGCTGGCGGCGCTCTGGCTGGTGCTGGCGGCAATGGCGCGGCTGATCTCGTCGAGCCGGCCATCAAGCCAGCCGAACTGTTCCGACATATCCGTGCGGGCTTCGACGCTGCGGCCGAGCGCCTCGACGGAACTTGCCAGCGCAATCAGCTTGTCCTCGAGTGCACGCACTGCCGGACCGGCATTGGCGTTGCCGAGGCCGGTTTTCATCTCGTCGACCCGCCAGGCAAGATTGACAAGTTCCTGTTTCAGCGGTTCCGGATCGATCGCGGCGATCGACGCTTCCGTGCGATCCCAGCGTCCCTCGAAGTGGCGCAGGCTGTCCTCGCGGGCAAGTCCGGACACCATGTGGCGCAGGTCGTCGAGATCGGCCCGCAGATCGTCGCTGGTCTGGACGTGACGGGTGTCGCCGAGCCGGTCGATGCTGTCGCCCAGCCGTATCAGCTCATTGCGGATCACTTCATCGCCGCCATGCGAACTGGCCGCGACACTCTTGAGACTGCGCATGTCGTTGCGGATTTCGCCGAGATCGTAAGCCAGGCGATCGGTGTTGAGGCCTTGCTTCAGTTCAACGCGAAGTGCGGCCAATGCGCCGGCAATATCGTCAAGCGCTGCCGATTGGGTGGGCTGTGCTGCGCGTTCCGGCTCGGACCAGGCCCGCTGCGGGCGACTTTCCTCCCGTTGGCGAAGCTCTGGCTCTTGCCGGGGATTGCGCTCTATCGCGGCGGAGACACGGTCTCGGGCGCTCAGCGCCCTCTGCCGCTCAAGGATTTCATCGACGGGATTGCCCGCGGAAGGATAGGGGCGGGTCGGCGCCTTGCGCTCGCTCACCAGGCCCTGAATGCGCGCCTCAAGCCCCTCTATGGTCCGGTTGAGCTGGTCCAGAGAGGACTTGCCGCCGTAACCCGAGGTATTTGATCGTGATCCGTTCATGTCACCAGCCCGCTCGATCCCACCGCCGGATGTGGTTGATCCGGCCCATTCCTTTCGGATGGCTGTCGTTTCAGCGTGCTCCGGATAGAATGCGTCACCTCGTTGTAACAGGCCGGACTTTCGCCGGGCTGTCGAGYTGGCTAAAACCACCGGAAGCGCGCAAATCGTACACCGCACCGCGTTTCATTAACGAGCTTTAAGAAATCATGGTAAACAAGCCGTTAATGTAAGCGGAAGGCCGTTAAAAATAGGTGATTTTTGAGTAATGTGCGGGCTGGGAAGCCGCGATTGCCAAATCCGGACGCGGTCACGGCCGTTCGGCAGCAGGCCGGCGGCGATATCATTTCGTCACTATAGGGAAACTGATCACCAGGCGGTTTTTGCCGTCGCCAGCGCATAGGCATATTGCGAGATGACGACGACGATATTCATCTTTACCGCAAGGGTGCAGTTTCCGGGACAGGAGAGATTGTGCGCCGCAAGGTGCTTCAGGAGCAGATCGACGTCTCTACCATTGGTGAGGGGAAAGCTCAAAGTCATAGGCTTCTCCGACGGTTGGCGACGGTTGCCGGGAGCGGCGTCGAGGGATCATGCCACAGAATTGATGCTCCGCAAGAAGGATTTCGCACTTGCGAAATTAAAATCGATTAAAATATTTTAAACTTTTGATCATCCCTTCAAGAACCCGAAGAGCGAACAAATCGCCGCAATCTGCATTCTGACGTTTACGCAAACGTCAATATTTTGTATTAGTGTCCTTGTTCGAAAATGGCTTGGGTGAGGAGAGATTGCATGCCGGTTTACAAAGCGCCCGTCGAAGACACGCTGTTCGTGCTGAACGATGTCCTCGGCATCGAGAAATACCACAATCTCCCCGGTTTCGCCGATGCCACGCCCGATATGATCGAAGCCATTGCCGGCGAAGCGGCGAAGCTCTCTGAGGAAGTGCTGTTTCCGCTCAACCGCGTCGGCGACGTCGAGGGCTGCATCCGTAACGATGACGGCTCGGTGACGCCGCCCAAGGGCTTCAAGCAGGGCTATGACCAATACTGCGAAGGCGGCTGGTCGGGTCTCTCCGTGCCCGAGGCCTTCGGCGGCCAGGGCCTGCCCTACACGCTGCACAGTGCCGTCGGCGAATATATGTCCTCGGCCAATATGGCGCTGATGATGTATCCCGGCCTGACCAACGGCGCCATTGCCGCCATCCTCGTCCATGGTTCGGATGCGCAGAAGGCTGCCTATCTGCCGAACATGGTTTCCGGCAAATGGTCGGGCACCATGAACCTGACGGAGCCGCATTGCGGCACCGATCTCGGCTTGCTGCGCACCAAGGCGGTGCCGCAGGGCGACGGCACCTACAAGATCACCGGCCAGAAAATCTTCATCTCGGCCGGCGAGCATGACATGACCGACAATATCATCCACCTGGTGCTGGCCCGTATCGAGGGCGCACCGGAGGGTACCAAGGGCATTTCGCTGTTCATCGTGCCGAAATTCATCCTTGATACCGATGGCAAGCCGGGCAAGCGCAATGGCGTGTCCTGCGGTGCCATCGAAAAGAAGATGGGCATCCACGGCAATGCCACCTGCGTCATCAACCATGACGACGCGGTGGGCTATCTGATCGGCGAAGAGAATCGCGGCCTTGCGGCCATGTTCGTAATGATGAACGAAGCCCGTCTCGGCGTCGGCCTGCAGGGCCTCGCCGTCTCCGAAGCCGCCTATCAGAGTGCCGCCCATTATGCCCGCGAGCGCATCCAGGGCCGCTCGCTGACCGGCCCCAAGGTGCCGGACAAGAAGGCCGATCCGATCATCGTCCATCCGGACGTGCGCCGCGCGCTGATGCAGATCCGCTCGATCAACGAGGCCGGTCGCACCTTCTTGCTCTATACCGCCCTGCAATCCGACATCGCCCACCGTTCGCCGGATGCCGCCGAGCGGCAGAAGGCGGACGACATCCTGTCGATCATGACGCCGATCCTCAAGGGCGTGATGACCGATCGCGGCTTCGACAACGCCGTGCAGGCGCAACAGCTGTTCGGCGGCCATGGCTATATCGAGGAAAACGGCATGAGCCAGTATGTCCGCGACGCCCGCATCGCCATGATCTACGAAGGCGCCAACGGCGTGCAGGCCATGGACCTCGTCGGCCGCAAGCTGGCCGCCAATGGTGGCCGGGCCGTGATGGCCGCGTTCAAGGAGATCGGCGATTTCTGCGAGGAAAACCGCAGCGACGAACGGCTTTCGCCCTTCACCAAGGCGATCAAGAAGGGCCTCAACGACGCCCAAGCCGCGACCATGTGGTTCATGCAGAACGCCATGGCCAAGCCCGACAATGCCGGCGCCGGCGCCACCGACTACATGCATCTCTTCGGCCTGGTCGTGCTCGGCTATATGTGGGGCCGCAGCGCCAAGACGGCTTATGAGAAGCTCGACGCCGGCGACAGCCGCGCGGATTTCCTCAACAACAAGCTGGTGACCGCGAAATTCTACATGGACCGCCTGATGCCGGAGACGGCGCTGCGCAAGGCTCGGATCGAGAGCGGCGCGGACAATGTGATGGCGCTGGCGGCTGAAGCGTTTTAGTTTGCGGATGCATCACCTAAGTTATATATTGGTATAACTTTGTAAGGAGATTCCGATGGCTTCTACATCAACCCTCAGAACGGTCGGCGGCTCCGTGATGATGGCGATTCCTAAGCCGCTTCTCGACAGTCTCGGCATCGCCGCTAACGCCAAGCTCGACCTGACGGTGGAAGACGGGAAACTGGTCGCTGTTCCGAGAAAGCGGCCGAGATATACGCTGGATGAGCTCATGGCCCAATGCGATCTCGATGCGCMGTGGACGGAAGAAGAGCGTGAATGGCTTGAATCGAAACCCGTCGGCCGCGAGATCATCTGATGGACGTCGGCGAAATCTGGCATGTCGACCTCGATCCCACGATTGGTCGCGAACAGTCCAAAGCACGATATGTTCTGATCGTTTCACCACGTGCTTTCAATCAGTTGGGAACGCCGCTGATCGCGCCGATTTCGTCCGGCGGCGAGTTCGCGAGAGCGAAAGGCTGGGCGGTATCGTTGTCTGGAGCCGGCACGCGCGCGACAGGCGTCGTGCTCTGTCATCAAATAAGGACAATCGACATACAAGCCAGGAAAGGCCGATTTATCGAGAAAGTCCCAAGCTTTATCGTTGAAGAAGTTCAGGCGAGGCTGTCGTCGCTCTTCGAATGAGCGGAGGCGCCCGAGAAATTGGAATAGGGAAGAAGCACCATGACCGAAGCCTATATCTACGACCATGTCCGCACCCCGAGGGGCCGCGGCAAGAAGGACGGGTCGCTGCACGAAGTGCCGTCCGTCAGGCTGGCGGCGCGTGTGCTCGAAGCCATCCGCGATCGCAACGGGTTGAACACGAGCACCGTCGACGACATCATCTTCGGCTGCGTCGATCCGGTGATGGAAGCAGGCTCGGTGATCCCGCGCGCCGCCGCCTTCGAGGCCGGCTATGACACGCGCGCGCCGGGCATGCAGATTTCGCGTTTCTGCGCCTCCGGCCTCGACGCCGTCAACCTCGCCGCCGCCAAGGTGGCGCAGGGCGCCGACGACATCATCATTGCCGGCGGCGTCGAATCGATGAGCCGCGTCGGCATCGGCATGTCCGGCGGCGCCTGGCCGGTCGATCCCTCCGTGGCAGTGCCGGCTTATTTCATGCCGCAGGGCGTCTCCGCCGACCTGATCGCAACCAAATATGGCTTTTCCCGCGATGATGTCGACGCCTATGCCGTCGAGAGCCAGAAGCGCGCTGCCAAGGCCTGGGAAGGTGGTTACTTCAAGAATTCGGTGATGACGATCAAGGACATCAACGGCCTCACCATCCTTGACCGTGACGAGCATATGAGGCCGACGACGGACATGCAGGCGCTGGCCGCGCTGCAGCCCTCCTTCGTCATGATGGGCGAGATGGGCGGTTTCGACGCCGTGGCAATCCAGGCCCATCCGGAAGTCGAGAAGATCAATTATGTCCATCACGCCGGCAATTCCTCCGGCATCGTCGACGGCGCGGCCGCCGTGCTGGTCGGCTCGAAAGCCGGCGGCGAGAGCATGGGGCTGAAGCCGCGCGCCCGCATCAAGACGATTGCCAGCATCGGCTCCGACCCGGCTTTGATGCTGACCGGTCCGGTCGACGTCACCGAAAAGCTCTTGAAGCGCTCCGGCATGCAAATCACCGACATCGATCTCTTCGAACTCAACGAAGCCTTCGCCGCCGTCGTGCTGCGCTATATGCAGGCCTTCGACATCCCGCATGACAAGATCAACGTCAACGGCGGCGCCATCGCTATGGGCCATCCGCTCGGCGCCACCGGGGCCATGATCCTCGGCACGGTGCTCGACGAACTGGAGCGGCGCGGCCTTTCCACCGCGCTGGTGACGCTCTGCATCGGCGCCGGCATGGGCACCGCCACTATCATCGAACGCGTCTGAGGAGATCGACATGGCCTATACCAATTTCACTGTCGACACCGACGCGGACGGCATTGCCCTTGTCACCTGGGATATGAAGGACAAGTCGATGAACGTCTTCACCATGGAGGTGATGGACGAATTCGATCATTTGATCGACGACATGACGGCGGATGCTGCCGTCAAGGGCGTGGTCTTCACCTCCGGCAAATCGAGCTTTTCCGGCGGCGCCGATCTCACCATGCAAAAATGGTTCTTCGCCCTGATCGACCGCGAGCGCGTCGAAAACCCCGACAAGCTGGCCGGATTGCTGTTCGAGGGCGCCGGCCGCATGGGCCGGATGTTCCGTAAGCTCGAAACCTCGGGAAAACCCTGGGTGTCCGCCATCAACGGCACCTGCATGGGCGGCGCCACGGAATTGTCGCTGGCCTGCCATGGCCGCGTCGCCTCCAATGCCAAGTCGGTCAAGATCGGCCTGCCGGAAGTCAAGGTCGGCATCCTGCCGGGCGCCGGCGGCACCCAGCGCCTGCCGCGGCTGATCAACACCCAGGACGCGTTGCAGATCATGACCACCGGCCAGGACCTGACGCCGTCGCGTGCCAAGGCGCTCGGCCTGCTCAACGACGTGGTCGATCCGGACAAGCTGATCGAGACGGCCAAGGCCCTGATCAGGAACGGCCTCGATCCGGTCGCCCCCTGGGACAAGAAGGGTTTTAAGGCCCCCGGCGGAGCGATCTGGTCGCCGCAGGGCGTGCAGCTGTTCTCGGCGGCAAACGCCATCCTGCGCCGCGAGACCTATATGAATTATCCGGGCGCGCATGCGATCCTGAAAGCCGTCTACGAAGGCCTGCAATTGCCCTTCGATACGGCGCTCAAGGTCGAACTGCGCTATTTCATCCATATCCTGCAATCGACCGAAGCGCGCGCGATGATCCGCTCGCTGTTCGTCTCGATGCAGGAACTCGGCAAAGGCGCCCGCCGTCCGCATGGCGTGCCGCCGACGAAATTCTCCAAGATCGGCATTGTCGGCGCCGGCTTCATGGGTGCCGCCGTCGCCTATGTCACGGCCCGCGCCGGCATTCCGGTCATGCTGATCGACCGCGACCAGGAGGCGGCCGACAAGGGCAAGGCGCATTCCGAAACCCTGGTCAAGGATGCCGTCGGCAAGGGCAGGTCGACCAAGGAAGAAGGCGACAAGCTCCTGTCGCTGATCACGCCGACATCCGACTACAGCCAGATCTCCGACGCCGACCTGGTGATCGAGGCGGTGTTCGAGGACCGCAACGTCAAGAAGGCGGTGATCGAACAGGTCGAGGCGGTCCTGCCGGCAAGCTCGATTTTTGCCTCCAACACCTCGACCCTGCCGATCACCGGCCTAGCGGAAAACTCCAAGCGTCCCGACCAGTTCATCGGCGTGCATTTCTTCTCGCCGGTCGAAAAGATGATGCTGGTCGAGGTCATTCTTGGCGAAAAGACAGAAGACAAGGCGATCGCGGTGGCGCTCGACTATGCCGCCGCGATCAAGAAGACGCCGATTGTCGTCAACGACACGCGCGGCTTCTATGTCAACCGCTGCGTCTTCCGCTATATCAACGAAGCCTACGACATGCTGATCGAAGGCGTGCCGCCGGCGATGATCGAGAACGCGGCGAAGATGGCCGGCATGCCGGTGGGTCCGCTATCGCTCAACGACGAAGTGGCGATCGACCTCTCCTACAAGATCATGAAGGCCGAAATCCACGATCTGGGCGAGGCCTCGGTCAAGAAAGAGCACATGGCCCTGGTCGACAAGATGGTGACCGAACTCGGCCGTCTCGGCCGCAAGAACACCAAGGGCTTTTACGATTATCCACCGAAGCCGGCGAAGAAATCGCTCTGGCCCGGCCTGACGGAGCTTTATCCGCAGAAGACGGCCGAAGAGATCGACGTCAAAGTGCTGCAGCACCGGCTCCTCGGAACGATCGCGCTCGAAGCGGCCCGCACAGTCGAGGAAGGCATCGTCACCGATCCGCGCGAGGCCGATGTCGGCTCCATCCTCGGCTTCGGCTTCGCGCCCTATACCGGCGGGACGCTCAGCTATATCGACGGCATGGGCGTGAAAAACTTCGTTACCATGTGCGACCAGCTGGCCGACGCCTATGGGGAGCATTTCAGACCGACGCCGCTGCTGCGCGACATGGCCGCCAAGGGCGAGACTTTTTACGAAAGGTTCGATCCTTACCGCGAAGAGAAGGCGGCATAGTCGCCCAGAGTTCCTGCCATAAGAGTTCTGCAGATGAGCCGCGCCGAACGATCGACGCGGCTCTTTGTCTTCTCTCAGGCAGCAGATCTCGACCGTTGGTCATCGTTCGCCGCTTCCACAGCGGCAGCCGCTCGCCTGTGGCCGCTCAGTTCTGCACCGGCGGTCGGCGAGAAGCGGAGATTCCAGATCGTCGCCAGAAGCGAAATCGTAGTGACGACCACGAAGGCGAGGGAAAAATCCTCGATCTTCGGATGGACATTGCCGTGGAAGGTCATCGAACTGTTGAGCACCAGCGCACCGACACAAATGCCGAGCGACAGCATCAATTGCTGCAGCGTCGTATAGAAGCTGGTGGCCGAGCTCATGCGCTCCGGCGCGATCTCGTCATAGGCAACGGTATTGTAGGCGGTGAACTGCAGCGACATGAAGCTCGCGCCGGTGACCAGAACCAGGAAGATCAGCGCCACCGGCCAATCCGGCCGGAACGCAGCGCAGAGCCCATAGCCCAGGCTCGCACCCACGCCATTGACGACCAGGCTGGTGCGGAAGCCGAACTTGCGGAAGATCTTCGCACCGACTGCCTTCATCAGCACGGCCCCGACGGCGGTGGCGAGCACGATCTGCCCGGCCTTCGCCGCCGACATGCCGAAACCAAGCTGGAAGAGCAGCGGCAGCAGAAAGGGCTGCGCGCCCTGGGTGATGCGCGTCAGCGAGCCGGCAATGACGGAGGTGCCGAAACTCGGCACTTTCATCAGCGAGAAATCCATGATCGGCGCCGGATGCCGCCGTGCATGGCGGAGATAGGCAATGCCGAAGACCAGCCCCATCGAGACAAGGAATATCGAAAACATCCCCTCGCCCGGATGGCTCGCCATTTCGAAGCCGAACAGCAGCGAACCCAGCGCAATACCCGAGAGCACGAAGCCGACCGTGTCGAACGGCACTTTCGTCTGGTTGCGAAAGTCTTCGATGAAGGTCGAGACCAGGATCATTCCCAAAATACCGATCGGGATGTTGATGTAGAAGATCCAGCGCCAGTCGAGATAGGTGACGATGAAGCCACCCAGCGGCGGCCCGACGATCGGGCCGACCAGTGCCGGCACCAAAAACCATGTCATCGCACTGACCATGTCCTTGCGGGCGACGCTGCGCAGCAGCACGAGACGCCCGATGGGGATCATCATCGCCCCGCCCATGCCCTGCAGCAGTCGAGATAGCACCAGCAGCAAGAGGTTCGGCGCCACGGCGCAGAACAGCGAGCCGGCCATGAAGATCGCAATCGCGGTGCGGAACACGGTGCGCGAGCCGAAATTATCGGCGATCGGGCCGCTGGCGGGAATGAAGACGGCGAGGCTGAGCAGATAGGAGGTGAGCGCGATGCTCATCACCGGGGCGCTGACATCGAAATCGCGCGCCATGGTCGGCAAAGCCGTCGCCAGCACGGTGGCGTCAAGCTGCTCCATGAACAAAGCCGTCGCCACGATCAGCGCAACGATCCGGAAATTGGGCGCGGCACGCGGCTTTGCAATCGCCGCCTCGCAGACCTGATGGGACATCGCCGGAAAAAACTCGCGGATGCGGCAACGGCAGGCGCTGCCATGAACGATCATATAGGGTGCTTATAATCATATATACTTAAACAATTTGAAAAACCCATCCCCTTTACGCGCAGCAGCCATGCTGAAATGGAATGGCGGGTGATGGAGCTTTGCAAAATGATGGCGCGGAAGACGGACAATTGCATATGACGCAAAGACCCTCTCTGGCCTGCCGGCCATCTCCCCCACGAGGGGGGAGAAGATTCGCGGCGTGCTCCGTGCCTCAATCGGATCTCCGAGGGTTCGGCTGGGTTAAGCCCCTCCCCTTTGTGGGGGTCCGAAGGACGGGTCGAGACCAGCGGCTCGACCCCGAAAGTTGGGGCGGGGTCTTGGCGTCATATGCAATTGCCATCCTGGTGGGGTGCTAGCCGGCAGGCCAGAGAGGGTCTTGCCACAGGCGACAACCTGCCAGCAAAGAAAATCAACCAAAAAATCCATGGGATTTTATTCCTGAGTTTCTTTACTCCACCATTGAGGCCAGCTAAGATCGGTCCAATCGGCGCTTCTCGCACCTTGACCACGCCGAATGGACATTCCGCCATGTTATCGCATGACAAGATCTGGGAAGCGATCGACGCCTTGGCGGCCCGCCACGACCTGACCACATCCGGCCTGGCGCGAAAGGCTGGGCTCGATCCAACCTCGTTCAACAAATCCAAACGCAGTTCTGCCGATGGCCGGCAGCGCTGGCCGTCGACGGAATCGATCCACAAGGTCCTCGAAGCAACAGGTTCGACCATCGAGGATTTCATGGTCGCGCTCAAAGGCCCGCTCTCAGCGCTCCAGCAAAGCGCCTCTGCGCAGCGGAATGCCACCATCCCGCTGCTCGGCTTCGCCCAGGCGGGCGCCGGTGGTTTCTTCGATGATGGCGGCTTTCCGGTCGGCCAGGGCTGGGATGTCGTCGAATTCCCGGCCCAGAAGGCCGGCGTCTACGCGCTCGAAGTGCAAGGCGAAAGCATGATGCCGCTGTATCGCGACGGCGATGTCATCATCGTCGAGCGCGGCGCCCAGCTTCGCCGCAACGACCGCGTCGTCCTCCGCACCAGGGAGGGCGAGGTCATGGCCAAGGTGCTGGTCCGCCAGACGCCGAAAATGGTCGAACTCCTGTCGCTCAACCCCGACCATCCGGGCCGCTCGATCGATATCCAGGATGTCGACTGGATCGCCCGCATCATCTGGGCAAGCCAGTAGGACGATTTTCCTTACTGCAGCTCCAGCACCGGCTGTTTCTCCGGCGCCGGCCTCACCGTGGCGAGCACGATGCCGCCGCCGGCGATCAGCACGGCGCCGGCAATGACACCCGCGGTCGGAATTTCTCCGAAGAAGATGAAACCGATCACTGCCGCAAAAACCAGCCAGGAATAATCGACCGGCCCGACCACTGAGATATCGGCCATCCGATAGCCGCGGATAGTGCAATATTGCGCGCCGATACCGAGCGGTCCAAGCAGCATGTAGAACAGCATATCGGTGATCGGTATCGGCCGCCAGACGAGAAAGGCAGGAACCACGAGCAGCAGGAGGCCGAAAATGTTGACATGCAGGAGCACGGTCATCGGCTTGTCGGATTGCGAGAGCAGCTTGATCAAGATGCCCTCGAAGGAAAAGAGTGCCGCACCGCTGATGGCCAGCAGCGCCGGCAGGACATAAGCCGCATCGAGGCTGCGGAAGGCGCCGCGTGACAACATGATGGTGACCGCGCCTGCCGCGCAGACCAGCATGCCCGTTCCCTGGCGGCGCCCGATCCGCTCGTGAAAAATCAGCATTCCCAGAATGACGACGAAGACGACATAGAGCAGGCTCATCGCGGTCGCATCGACGATCGGCATGCTCGCGGAGGCCTGCACCACTGCGACGGCCCCGAACACGCCGAAGATGGAACGAAGAAAATGCACCATCGGCCGGCGGCTGGCATAGGAGGCGAGCGCTTCTCGCTTCAGCGCCACGACTGTGGCGAGCGTGATGAGGCCGCCGACATTGCGCAGGAAATTGATCTCGAACACCGGCGCCGTGCCGGCCGCAAACTTGCCCGAGGCGAAGATGAAGGAAAACACCGCCGTCGATGTCGCCACCCAGGCGATTGCCTCGGCATTTCTGGTCCAGAATCTATTCATCACATCCGCCTTCTCTTGCGGCGTATTTCTGCTAATGTTCTAGCGTTCAAATCAAATGAGAAATTCTAAGCCTGCATGAGTTTTTTCGATGCAGAACCATCGCCTGTCACTCAACGCCGTGCGCATCTTCACCGTGGTTGCGCGCCACCGCTCCATAGCACTCGCCGCCGCCGAACTCGGCGTCACGGCCAGCGCCGTCAGTCATCAGGTCCGCAAGCTGGAGACTGAGCTCGGCATCCGCCTGTTCATCCGCAGCAACAATGCCATCGAGCTGACGGACGAGGGCCGCCGCTTTCACGAGGACGCAGCCGCTGCGATCGCCATGATCGACCGCTCGGCCGAATCGATGCGCCGCAATGCCGACGAGATCGTCATCCGCGTGTCGATGTCGATTGCCGTGCGCTGGCTGATCCCGGCGCTCGAAGGCTTCAAGCATCGCTATCCCACGGCGCGCGTGCGGGTGGAGACGCTGCATCTCACCAAGGCGACGCTGGGCGCCTCGGCCGACATGGCGATCTCCTATGAGCGCGCCGGCCCCGGCAACAAGGAGGGCGAACTTCTGGCCGGCGATTTCAGCCGGCCGGTGCTGTCGCCGGCTTTGCTCGCCGCCTCCGACTATCGCGGCCCGCGCGATGTCTCGAAGGTGCCGGCGCTGAAATGCACCCGGGAAAACTGGGACTGGGTGATGTGGGCGTTGAAACTCGGCCTGCCCAGGAATTCGGTCCATATCGCCCATGAATTCGACACCGACGATGCCGCCGTGCATGCGGCAGTCGCCGGCCTCGGCATGGTTCTGGCACCGGCGCTGATGACCAAGACCGAGATCGCCGCCGGCACGCTTGCCGAACTGCCCGGCTTCGAGCCGGTCGAACTCGGCTCCTACCATCTGCTGGTACGGCCGGAGCCGAGCCGCATGGTCAAGAATTTCCGCGACTGGCTGAGGAAGGAACTGGCGACGCCGGCCGGCTGAACCGAGTCCGATCAGCCAGGGATGGGCATGTCGAAAACCAGGAGCCCCGGCTCTCCCAACGGGAGTTGCGCCACCACCCGGCCGGCAGGATCGAGCACCGCCGTCGGTCCCCAGGCGACACTGTCCTCGCGCTCACCGGTAACATCGGCGGAGATCAGCCAGAGGCCGGTTTCGCGGCATCGTTCCCCGCGGATGGTATTGTGCTTGTCCTTGAAACGCTCGGCCACATCCCGGCGCAGCATATTGTTAGCCGGACAAACAATCAGCGATGCACCCTGGTCAGCGATCGCTCGTGCGGCGGCGGGAAAATTCGTATCGCTGCAGATATTGATCCCGAAGCGCAGGCCGCCGACATCGAAAACCGGGCTATCGGTTCCGCCCACGAAAATCCGTTCGCTGCCGAGAAGATGCGCCTTCCGGTATCGGCCGATGACAACGCCGGCCTGCACGACCACGGCGGTGTTGAACAATTGCCCGCCCTCGACCTCAATCATGCCCATGACGATCATCGGCCCGGTTTTCGGCAAGCGCTCGACAATTCCCCGAAAAGCTGGCGATGCAAGGTCGAGCGCCGCCCCATGCGCCGCCTGCATCTCGGTGAGATAGCCCTGCAGAAAACCTTCCGGGAAACACAGAAGCGAGACACCGGCCGCCTCGGCGCGGGCAATGAGGTCGACTGCGCATCGCAATGCCGCGTCGACGTCATTCCGGATTTCTACGGTCTGGGCGGCTGCTATCCTTGTCGTTTGCATGATGCTTTCGAAAACCGATTCCCGCACCGCGACGATGGCCTGCGAAACCGGATGCCGCAATCGAATTCAGCACCGGCATGTAGGACAGCGGTAATCGTATATGAGAAAGGTGTTGTGTTTGGCGAGCGGCAACGGCGATCTCCCTCTTCTCCCTCGGGGAGAAGAGTCCGAAGTGCCGCACCACTGGTGCCTCATTAGGGCGAGCCAGTGCCGCGAGTCTTCTCCCCCCTTGTGGGGGAGATGGCCGGCAGGCCAGAGAGGGTCTTCGCGTCATATGCGGTAACCCGAGAGGAGAAGAGGACACCTGTGGCCGCATCCTCCTTGATTTCCCTCGGCCGCCGCTCTAACTGGAGCGCCAGATGAATTCGATGAGGATGAGGGAATGGCGAAGAAGGTCACCGTGCATGCGGCTTTGATTTACGTGATGGTCATGGTATCGGCCGCGGACGGCCAGATGCCGGATGCCGAGCTCAAGCGCATTGGCTGGCTGACGCGTTCCCTGCCGGTCTTCAACGGTTTTGATGAGGAAATGCTGATCCCCACCATGCGAGACATCCAGGAAATCCTGGCTGGCCCCGAAGGCTTGGAGATCGCGCTCGAAACCATCAAGGACGCCCTTCCGCCACGACTCCACGATACGGCCTATGCGTTGGCCGTCGAAATCGCAACGGCCGACCTCCGCTACGACCCCACCGAAGTGCGCTTCCTGCAATTGCTGCGCGATCGGCTGGATATCGACAAGCTTACAGCCGCATCAATGGAGCATAGCGCCATCGCGCGCTACCGCCTGGCATAACCACAGCGACGGGAGCGGAGCGGTCCGTTCACCTGAATTTGACGAAAAAGTAAGTCAGCCGAACGAATTTCGGGCGCTTGGTCTTGCCCTCGTCACATTTAATGCGCGAATATGCCCTCGCATTTCGTCGCATTTGACGAGTCGCACGTTTCCGGATTCCCGCCTTGAACCGCTTCGCCCCGTTCATCCTTGCCATCGCTCTGTTCATGGAGCAGATGGACTCCACGGTCATTGCGACGTCGCTGCCGGCGATTGCCCGCGATCTCGATGTCGGGCCGATCACGCTGAAACTGGCGATGACGGCCTATCTGGTGTCGCTGGGCATCTTCATTCCACTGTCGGGCTGGGCGGCCGACAAGTTCGGTGCCAAGCGGATCTTCATCAGCGCCATCATCGTCTTCATGGCCGGCTCGATCTTCTGCGCCATGTCCAACAGCCTGATCGCTTTTGTGCTGGCGCGCTTCTTCCAGGGATTGGGCGGCTCGATGACGACGCCCGTAGGCCGCGCCATCCTGTTGCGCTCGACCAAGAAGACCGACCTGATCTCCGCCATGGCGATGTTCACCATTCCCGGCGTCATCGGGCCGCTGGTCGGCCCGCCGGTCGGCGGCTTCATCACCACTTATTTCAGCTGGGAGTGGATTTTTCTCATCAACGTGCCGATCGGCATAATCGGCGTGATCCTGTCCTGGATTTTCCTGCCCGAGATCAACAGCCCGCCTCCGCCGCCCGCTGATGTCAAAGGCTTTTTCCTTTCCGGAATCGGAGCGGCGGGCATTGTCTTCGGGCTTTCGGTCGTCAGCCTGCAAGCGCTGCCGCCGGCAATCGGCGTCGCTGCCGTCCTGATCGGCGCAGTGTCCCTGTTCCTCTTCGTGCGTCACGCCCGCCGTCATCCGCATCCGGTGCTCGATCTCGACCTGTTCAAGATCCAGACTTTCCGCACCTGCGTCACCTCCGGCACGATCTTCCGTATCGCCATGGGCGCGGTGCCCTTCCTGCTGCCCTTGATGCTGCAATTGGGCTTCGGGCTCACGCCCTTTCATTCCGGTATGATCACCTTCATCGCCGCCGGCGGGGCGCTGTTCACCAAATTTGCGGCGCGAAAAGTCTTCACCCGCTTCGGCTTCCGCCGCACGCTGCTGGTCGCCGCAAGCCTGTCGGCCTTCGGCACGGCCGCCAATTCGCTGTTCTTCGCAGATACGCCCTATCTGGTAATGATCTCGGTGCTGTTCTTCGCCGGCTTCGTCCGCTCGTTCTTCTTCACCGGCATCAATATTCTCGGCTTTGCCGATATCGAGCAGCATCAGACGACCCATGCCACGGCGCTGAATGCGGTGATCCAGCAGATTTCCGGCGCACTCGGCGTCGCCTTTGCCGGCATCATCCTGGAAATCTATTCCTTCACCACCAGCGAAGGGCTGACCATCTCGGCCTTCCACATCGCCTTCCTCTGCGTCGCCGTGCTCAACGTCATCGCCGCCTTCCCGATCTCACGCCTGCCGGGCAATACCGGCAGCGCCATTTCGGGCCATGGCGGACATGCGATCGAGAAGATCGAGGAAGAACTGGAAAAGGCCTAAGCTATTCCGCCGCCTCGCAGACAGCCGAAATCTTGTTGCCGTCCGGATCGCGGGCATAGCAGGCGTAAAAAGTCTTGTGATACGGCCGCAACCCCGGCTTGCCCTCATCCTCGCCACCATAGAGCAGGGCGGCGGAATGAAATGCCCGCACCGCGGCGCGGCTAGGCGCGAGAAAGGCCGTCATCGAACCATTGCCGATGGTCGCTTCCTGCTTGTCATAGGGATAGGTCACCCAGAAACGGCAGCGTTCGTCCCCCGCGGCCGCGTAACCAGCCTCGTCCTCATCCAGCACGCGCCGCTCATAACCCAATGCCTTGAGCACCGGATCATAGAATTCGACCGCCCGTTCCAGATTGTTGGTGCCAACCGTCAGATAGAGCAGCATGCATCACCCCTGATCGCCGGCCTCGGCCTGCTGATCGGCCATATCGGCCTTGCGTCCCTTGAATCCCTTGGCGAGAATGAACATCTCGACCGACTCCGCCCGCGACGCACCCGGCTTGACATGCACGACCTGCTTGAAATTCTGCTTCAGCATGGTCAGCAGGTCGCGTTCGGCGCCGCCCTGGAAAGTCTTGGCGAGAAAATGCCCGCCTTCGCGCAGAACTTCAATGGCAAAATGCGCTGCAACCTCGCAAAGATGCATGGTGCGTATATGGTCGGTGCGCTGGTGGCCGGTGGTCGGCGCCGCCATGTCCGACAGCACCACATCCGGCGCTCCGCCGAGCGCCTCCATCAGCCGCTTCGGCGCTTCATCGTCCAGAAAATCCATCTGGATGAAATGCACGCCGGAGATCGCATCCATTTCGAGGAAATCGATCGCCGCCACGCGGATATTGTCATTGTCCGACTTCGTCACCTGGGCGGCGATCTGCGACCAGCCGCCAGGTGCCGCGCCAAGATCGATGATCCGCCGCGCACCGCGCAGGATATGATGTTTCTCGTCGATCTCGAGCAGCTTGTAGACGGCACGCGAGCGATAGCCTTCCTGGCGCGAGCGCTGCACATAGGGGTCGTTGATATGCCGCTCGAGCCAGCGCCGCGAGCTTTCCTTGAGGTTCTTCTTGGTGACGTGCTGGGTGAGCTTGCGGCCGGTGCCCCGGCTGCCGGAAGGCGGCTTCGTCATGGTCAGCTCCTGTGATAGGGCGAGCGTGGCTTCTGCCGCCGCCAGACGCCGTCATCGGCCATCATTTCGGTGAGCAGGCCTTCGCGCAGGCCGCGGTCGGCAACGCGCATGCGGTCGGCCGGAAAGCGGCGGCGGATGGCTTCGAGAATGGCGCAGCCGGCGAGCACCAGATCGGCGCGGTCCGGCCCGATGCAAGGATTGGCGGCACGCGCGGCGAAATCGAGCCCGACCAGTTTGTCCTGCATGGCGGTGACCTCGTCGGCGCTCATCCACAGCCCATCCACCTGCCGGCGGTCATAGCGCGGCAGGTTGAGAAACACGCCGGCCAGCGTCGTCACCGTTCCCGACGTGCCGATCATGTGAAAACCGCTGTCATCGCCGTTGAGGTCATCGGCGGCAGGCGATTCGAAGCGCTCCAGCATCCCCGCCACTTCGTCGACCATCGCTTCGAAAATCTCCGGCGTCACATGCCGGCCGCCATGCCGCTCCGACAGCGTCACCACGCCTACGGGCAATGAGGTCCAATGGGTGATATGGTTGGCGAGCCGCGGCGAGCGCTGGCCGTTGATCTGCAGCACCGCAATTTCCGACGAGCCGCCGCCGATATCGAACAGCACGGCCGAACGCGCTTCCCGGCCGATCAGCGAGGCGCAGCCGGACACGGCGAGGCGTGCCTCGGTCTCGCGATTGATGACTTCGAGGTCTAGCCCGGATTCCACCCTGACGCGCGACAGGAATTCGTCGCCATTGCCGGCCGAACGACAGGCCTCGGTGGCGATCAGCCGTGCGCGTCGGACATTCTTCGAAGCAAGCTTGGCGGCGCAAACCTTCAGCGCCTCGATGGCGCGATCCATGGCATCAGTCGACAGCATGCCGCTCGCCCCAAGCCCCTCGCCCAGCCGCACGATCCTGGAAAAGGCGTCGACGACCCGGAACTGGCCCGGCCGCGTCGGCTGCGCCACGAGCAGACGGCAATTGTTAGTGCCCAAATCAAGCGCCGCGTAAAGACCTTCGGGCGTATCATAGCGCCGGTTCGCCTGCGGAGCCGCCGGCTCAGGCGCCCGGACCGGAGGCTGCGGCCGCGGCGGCTCCGGCTCCGCCGGCTTGCGCGCCTCGTTCTGCGGCAGGGAACGTGCCTGCAGCCTGCGATGATGCTGATCGTGCTTGCTTTTGGGATTTGCCTGAGGCGGAGATTTGCGCTGCGCCGGGTTTTGCGCCTGCTGCTCGGCAGGACGCGTGTCCGCGCTGCCGCGGGATCGCTTGCGGCGCCGCTTCCTACGCTCGGGGCTTTTGGCCTCGCTGGAATCTCGGGGCACCGATCCGCCGGAATGGGATTCCGGGCTGGAACTCACAGGCGGAGACGCAGCGGCAACAGCCTTCCTGCGCTTCCGTTTACCACGCCGGGATCGCTGCGATCCCTGCTTTTGCCCTGCTTCAGACGCCCCCGGAACGGTCGGCTTTACGCCGGATTCGGGGTCACTCACGTTTCTGATCCATCACGCCGCGCAAGACCCAAAGGCCGCAGCAGGCGCCTCATTGTTCAATGTTGGCGCGAATGTAACAGCTTGTCATTAAATCGCCAAATTCTTTTTCGGCCGGGATTGAAATCTTTACGGTTCTTGCCGGTCCACGGCCGGAGCAATCGCGATCGGGACCGACCTGAATTCAGTGGGCAAATCCCGCGAGCAGGATCAGCACGGCCACGATGCAGCTTGAGAGATTGATGACGACAAAGGACGTGTCCATCGACGTAACTCCCGATCCGGCGGCACTTCCGCCAAGACAACAACTCCACGTCCGCGCTAAAAGTTCCGCCAAAAGCCCGAAAACCACATTCACTATTCCGTCACGATTTTCTCTCTTGATCGAAAGCGCAAATATGCTAGAAGGCGCCCACGACGCAGAGAGACTGTCTCACCAGGACAGGCCGGCAAAGCTTGCCCTCCCCGCATCGTCCACGCCGCCTCAGGCGGCCGTTGGGGAATAGTTCAATGGTAGAACGACGGACTCTGACTCCGTTAATCTTGGTTCGAATCCAGGTTCCCCAGCCAATTTCTTCCTAACCCCATGGAATCATTAAAAAAGCTTCTCGCCAGGCAGGCGGTTGATAGCATGACGCTACAATCCACTGCTACAATGCTACTTAGGGTAGCAGGCAGGCTAGTTTGGGATCAATCTCTAATGTCGTTCGCCGTGGACGATCCTATCAGTTCCGTCGTGTCGTACCTATCGAATTGAGACGATTGCTTAAGCGGCGCGAAATGGTTCGGAGTCTTGGAAATTGTGACGCAAAAACGGCGCGGATTTTTGCCGACCAGCTATATTGGCTGTCCGAACACATTTTCGAAATCGCCCGGACTTCTCCCATGCTGACACAGGACCAACTGGCACGTCTCGCCCAAAGTTTCTACAATCATGTTCTTGAGAAGGAACATGCTGCCCGCGCCAACGGCGCATGGCTCACGGAGGAAGGCCGTGTTGCTCGTGGAGCATATTGGCTCAATGTATCAGAGGAAATGAGGAAAACACTCGGGAGCAACACCCTGGAAACGGGTCAGCTCACCGCTCGTATCGCGGCCAAACTCGCAGGCTTGGATTGGGCTGCGATGAGCGACCGTGAGCGCCATCAATGCAAAGAGGCAGTCCATCGCGCTGGCATTGACTTGGCTCAGGCTCTTCGGGCGAGATACGAAGGCGACTATAGTTTCGAGCCTAGGGACAAACTTCTCAAGCATGTGCTGGAGCCAGAGTCCGCGCCCTCTCACCGGGCCGACGCCGTGAAACCTGCTTCAGTACACGCAAACCATCGCGTAATGTCATCGGCATACCCCCACGTTGTGGAAGACCAGGTTCAGCGCGGCAATTGGACTCAGCAAACGGCAAACCAGGCCGAGGCTTCTTATGAGCTCTTCGTCAAGATCTGTGGCGACAGACCCCTCCGAGACTATTCGCGTTCCGATGCCGGCAATTTCCGCCGCACTGCGGAGCGCCTGCCATCAAATTACAGCAAGGCCGCAGTGTTTAAGGGAATGGAGCCAAACGAGATCGTTGTGCGTTTCGAAAAGCTACCGGAAGGGAACAGAGCATCGTACTTAACGCAAAAGACTATAAAGCGGCACTTCTCAGCACTTTCAGCTTTGTGGGCTGAGGCAATAGCTACGGGCGAAGCCGAAGCAAACATTTTCTCCGATTTTAAGTTCACCGCCACGAAGCGCGCAAAAGACGAACGCAACCAATGGGAAATGGTTGATCTGAAGGCACTGTTTGCATCGCCAATATGGTCGGGTTGTCTATCGGAAGGGAGGCGCACGCAAGAGGGGCACCTCATTGTTCGGGACGAAAAGTTTTGGGTGCCGCTTATAGGCCTTTACAGCGGAATGCGCCTCGAAGAAATTTGCCAGCTTCGCACCGACGACCTGCGCAGCCAAGACGATGTTTATTTTTTCGATGTCAACGACAACGCGTCGCGACAGGTCAAAAATTCAAATGCTGTCCGCCGCGTGCCAATCCATCCAGAACTCATCAAACTTGGCTTTCTCGAATATGTCGCTTCCTTTGGCACAAAAGGCTCACGCTCAATTTTTCCGGCACTCAAACCCGGGGGAGCGGATAAAAAGCTTGGCCATGCTTTCACCAAGTGGTTCACCAGATATCGTCGCGACATCGGTGTTTACCGGCCCAAAGTGGATTTTCACTCCTTGCGTCATACAGCGACGACGTTCATGCATCAGGCAAACGTCCCTACCATGGTGATTGATCATCTAACCGGGCACAGCTCGCAGGGTGAAACTGCTCGCTACACAAAGGGTTCTACCCTGGAACAACTTGCGGCGGCAATCGGCGCTATCGATCCAAAGCTGGATTTTTCTCATTTATATCCGGATGAACGGTGACGGTGTCACTTGCACTTGAACGTGCATCCGACGCCCCGCTGCGGCACCATCAAACGCTATGACACCTGCACAAGATCATCCTCGTCAACCTGACGTGCGATAAGCCATATAGAACAAGAATTCGCCTGAAACCAACCATCTGACCAACTCACTGACTGACCGACTCACTGACTGACCGACTTACCTACCTTCCCTCTCTCTTATCCCCTTGCCCGCCAGTATTGGGATTGATGAAGATTGTCTTGGCGGCTTTTAAAATGAGGTTTCAGATGCAAGAAAACACACGATGCACAATGGAAGAAGCGACTACCACGCTGGCCCGCCAAAAAATCAGATTTGTCAAAAAGACCGCCTATCAAATCAAAGTTGGTCAATTTAATTTCTACCCCAACAAGGGCACGATCTACATTGATGGCCAAAAAGAAGCTCAAGCGCGGAAAGGCCTTGAGGAATTTATCAAGCTGCTGCGCCGCGCCCGCCTGGCCCCGGAAAAGCCAGTTGTCCAAAACGCAAATGAGCTCTTTACAATTACGCTCGAAAAACCACCGGAAGACCTCGAATATGCGTTCGACGCGTAGCGAGATCTCCAGTGGAATTCTAATGTCATAACCGCCTGGAAACGCTATGCTTTTCCGGGCGTGGCTCGCCAAATCGTCCACCTAATTTTCCGAAATTGAATTTCGGAAAATTAGGCTAGACAGTTATGCTGCCAATAACCTCTGCGTTGCGGCACCGCTCCTGGCGGTTAAAAGGTTCCGCCTCCCAAGCATCATACACCTCTCCATAACAGCGAAGCCGGTAAAACGATCTAAACCCCAGCTCGTTTTGCACTTTCGAACTCAATCTGTGGCTGATCTGAGCTAGTTGATGCACGGGCACAAGGACAGTATCGCATTCATTCGGGAACGGCTTGAAGATGTCACGTATCGACAAAAACGTACCGTTGTCGCGCGGAAATCCCCAGTTCGCCGAAGCCGTCTTAGTCAAATAACGAAACAGCTGGCGTTGTAGAGATGCTTTCTGGGCCAGGCTTGGTGGATGTTCGATCCGAATGACGATCGCTTGGGGCTGGACTGGCCCAGGACTATGCTTCGTCCACCATTCAACGGTTTTTGCTCTGAATGGAGCGACGGCCGCTTTCGGAACAACGCAGAGCTGGTGTGCATGACCACCCATGTCCCGTCCATATTCTAGCACGGACAGCCAGTAATGCGCATGCGGCACGACCTCGAGCGAACGCCGGCTTACGCGCTGCATCGCTGCACCAGCGGCGGCCCGCCGCGATACTGTCACATCTCCGCCGAACAGACAGCGGTTCATTTCCTTGTTGAAGTCCGTTATCTTCTGACTAAAGTCCAGCCACTCTGTAAAACCGAGACAGCCAGCGTTGATCGTCAGGTGGGCATTGAAGAACAAGCCTGTTTCCCAGATCAAAAAAGACGCGGCATCGTAAAGGCGCCGCACTTCATCTTTCAGTTCCGTTTTGCGGAGCTTCCGCTTGTTCACCCCCTCCCCATGATTATCATCATGCTGAGAGCCGACCATGGCGGCGGTTGGTGTCGGCTGAAAAGAGAAATCTACCTCCGTGATATACAGCGGTACTTCGGCAGTATGTAGTTCATCGAGCATGTTTTCACCCAATTTGCGCATCCGCACGACTATAGGCGTTGCCGGGCACGTCCGCGCCCGGCAACGGTTCATGGAGAGCACGTCGATAGCGCACCACTTCTGAGAGAGGTCGACGTCACGTCTATAACGCTGCCAGAGTGAGGACCCAATTAGGGTCGCGACCCTTAGACACCAGATATTCCTTCAGTTCCCAACCGTATGGAAACTCAGAGCAGCGATCAGGCTGGTGACCAGGAAAGTTCTTCCGTTCCCGATACGAAGCTGCTAGCCGGGCCGAGGTCCAGATCATCCGACAACCCATAGTATCGGGGCGACCATCGACGGGACGGACGAGTTCTTCCAGGGAGTTCACGATCGACATATGACGATTGTAGACGCCCTTGTGCGAGACCATGGAATCCACAAACTTAATGCCCTCCGGCTGAAGCCAGCCCGGCGAGTGAGCGACCCACCACCGGCGGACGACATCGTAGAACAGGTCCAAGTCATCTTCGGGCACCACGTTGGCTTGCCGCGCTTGCCAACTCCCTGAAACACACGATGCTGTGGCCAACGAATGATATCGATCCGCCCGGACGATCCGCCAGCGCTTTCGACTTGTCGAATAACGCTCCAGACGCGTCGCGGTATGCTCCCAAGGGAAGAGGCTGCGAGCTTCGCGATGCCACTGGCCAAAAACACCCAAAAAGTAATCCCGGTTCAAAAAACCCATCTTTTCGCTGTCGAACTCAATCTCGACGTTGAAAAAAGAACCGTGGTGCCACGGAAGAAACGAACCAGCCTCCCGAACTTCGGACTCTCCAGGCGAGACTGTCGACGCCCATATGTGAGGGGCCTTCACGAACTGCCGGCGCGTTCGCGCCCAGGTCGCTATGGGCACGATTGCCACGTTGTCGTCGAAGTCAACTTCACGAATGTTGTTAGAAATTGCGGAGACGGTATTCGTCCCCTCGCGTTGATGATGGGCCATTTGGCTACTCCATATCAATCGCGGCACCCATTCTAGCGACGCCAGAATTTTGTCCGCAATCAATATAGCGTTTTAGGGTACTTCCCCGTAGCGATTCACATAAGAAATACGTGCTGTTGCATCAACGCAACAAATATTCGCTCGCTCGAGACCAAGCTAGCATATCTTGTATTTCGTGCCGGAAGTCAACGCACTAGCGCAAGATTTCACCAAATCTGATCACCGCGCAGGGGTGTAGCCGCGGCTTATAGGTTTCGCGCTGTTAGTGCATTCATTGAGAACCACTTATCCCAGGCATTCGAAGCTCTTACTGAAGGTATCCTGCCCAACCCGGAGAGGGGGCACGTCGCCCATACAGATCGACCGCTCAAGGCATGGGCAGCTCACACACACACACACTCCCTCTTCGTTTGGTGCATTCGACGTCGCGATCGTGCCGTGTTCACTTCCGCTGCCTTCGGATGAACAACCTGAGCGTTCAAGCGAATAGAGACGGCCTGACAATCCGGACGTCGCGCCATCCGCGCCAAACGCTCCATGACCCATCGCGAAATGACCTGTCGACTCGGTGGTCTTTCATCTACATGCCCGCGATCCCCTACCGCTTCCGCCAAGGAGAACTCCCCCTTCTTCCGCCTTACTTCCTCTTCGGCCTAACTTCCCTTCCTACTACTTCCTCGCCCCTTGGAAATCTCTACCCTTGTCCCGCTGGACAGGTGCCACTTCAGCGACGCTGCCGCCTTTAATGGGCAATTGGGTTCGCAACAGTTTCGAAGTGAGGCCATGCATCCTCCGACGGAATGATCTGTTTGCGGACAATCCGGGGTTAGTAAAGAACCGCACACCCGAACCAGAGTTCTTCAAGGCTGCTACTGAAAATTCCGGCTCTTGATCTTCAACGTGTCGATATGAAGATCCGGCACGAATATATCTCTTGCCCGAACCCCCGGAGGCACTATCTCGCGTGATTCCGGACTTCGAAGCGAGCCATCGGCAAACTCATCTCCACGGCCGGTCGGGAGATGGAACGCACCGCCGCGCCCGGCCAGGCTCGACAGATCGGCCGAGAGATCAAAGAGCTGCTGGGCAACGAGATGAACCACCTCCCCTTCGCGCTGAATTCGGCCGTTGATCGCCATCATGCTGGCGCCGAGCACCACGCTGCGCGAGCGCTCAAAGAGCTTTGGCCAGACCACGACATTGGCAATGCCGGTCTCGTCCTCGATGGTGATAAACATCACCCCTTTCGCCGAACCCGGCCGCTGGCGCACCAGCACGAGGCCGGCCGTCATCAGCCATCGACCGTCACGCGCCGTCATTGCCTCGGCGCAGGTGATTATCCGGCGGCTGGCGAGGTCGATGCGCAGGAAGGTCATAGGATGCTGCCGGAGCGTCAGGCCGGTATGACTATAGTCCTCGATGACGTTGTGGCCGTCGGTCATTTGCCTGAGCTCAACCGCTGGTTCCTGCTGCTCGGCAATGGCCCGCGCCTCGCGTTCGGCCGCGGCGGTGAAGAGAGGCAGCGGCTCGTCTCGCAGCGCCTTGATCGCCCAAAGCGCGTCGCGGCGCTCGAGCCGCAATGAAGGCAGGAAGGCATCGGCTTCGGCAAGCTCGACGAGCGAGGCAACCGGCACGCCCGACCGCCGCCACATATCATCAGCTGATACGAAGGGCTCATCGGCGCGAGCCGCGATGATCCGCGCCGCATCCGCCGTCGCCAATCCGCGGACCATTCGCATGCCGAGGCGCACCGCGTGTTGGTCGGTATCATCGATCCGCTCGAGCGTGCAGTCCCAGCGCGACCGGTTGATGCAGACGGGACGGACCTCGACACCATGCGCGCGTGCATCACGGACGATTTGCGCCGGCGCATAAAAGCCCATCGGCTGCGAGTTCAGCAGTGCCGCGCAGAAGACGTCCGGGAAATGGCATTTCACATAGTTGGAGGCATAGGCGATCAGCGCGAAGGAGGCGGCATGGCTTTCGGGAAATCCATAGGAGCCGAAACCCTCAAGCTGGGAGAATGTCTTCTCGGCGAATTCCTGTGAATAGCCATTCTTGACCATGCCGGATACAAGCTTGTCCTTGAAGCGCGAGACGCCGCCGGTGAACTTGAAGGTCGCCATCGATTTCCGCAGCTGGTCGGCCTCGCCACCTGTAAACCCCGCACATACCATCGCCACCTTCATCGCTGACTCCTGAAACAGCGGCACACCGAGCGTCTTGTGGAGCACCGCCTCCAGTTCGGGCGTCGGGTACTCGACCTTCTCCTTGCCTTCGCGCCGGCGAAGATAGGGATGGACCATGTCGCCCTGGATCGGCCCGGGGCGGACGATCGCCACCTGGATGACGAGGTCGTAGAAAGTCCTAGGCTTCATGCGCGGCAACATCGACATCTGCGCCCGGCTTTCGATCTGGAATGTGCCGAGCGTGTCGGCCTTGCGGATCATCGCGTAGGTTGCCGGGTCCTCCTGCGGAATGGTCGCCAGATCGAGATCCTGATGCTTGTGCTCTCTGATCAGCGCGAAGGCCTTGGCCATGCAGGTCAGCATGCCGAGCGCCAGCACGTCGACCTTCATGAACTTCAGCGCCTCGATGTCGTCCTTGTCCCATTCGATCACCTGCCGGTCGACCATGGTTGCAGGCTCGATCGGCACAAGATCGTCGAGCCTGTCATGGGTGAGCACGAAACCACCGGGATGCTGGCCGAGATGCCTCGGCGCCCCCATCAGTTGCCCGGCAAGTGTGAGCGTCAGGGCAAGTCGCCGATCCTCCGGATTGAGACCGAGGTCGCGCACCTGTTGCTCTCCGACGGTTTCCGACCAGGACCAGAGACCGGAGGAGAGCGCCTTGATCAGGTCTTCGGGCAGGCCAAGCGCCTTGCCGACATCGCGAATGGCGCCCTTGGCGCGATAGCGGGTGACGGTCGAGCAGAGGGCCGCCTTGTCATGGCCATAGGTCTTGTAGATCCATTGGATCACTTCCTCGCGCCGCTCATGCTCGAAGTCGACATCGATGTCGGGCGGCTCGTCGCGCTCCTGAGAAACGAACCGCTCGAACAGGAGATCGTTGGTTTCGGGATCAATCGAGGTGATGCCGAGCACATAGCAGACGGCGGAGTTCGCGGCCGATCCCCTGCCCTGGCAGAGAATGCCCTGCGATCGTGCATAGCGGACGATCGAGAAGACGGTCAAAAAATAAGGCGCGTATTTCATCGTTTCGATGAGAGCGAGCTCATGACGAATGGTCTTCTCGACATGCACTGGCAACCCCTCGGGGTAGCGCGTCCTGACGCCTTCCCAGGTGTAATGCTCCAGCGATTGCTGCGCGGTCATGCCCGGGATCAGTGCTTCCTCGGGGTATTGATAGACCAACTCCTCGAGCGAGAATTTGCAACGCTCGACGATCTCCACCGTCCGTGCCAGCGCTTCCGGATATCGGGGAAACAGACGCGCCATTTCTTCCGGCGGTTTGAGGTAGCGGTCGGCATGCCGCTCGCGCTCGAAGCCGACATCGTCAATGGTGGTGCCGGTGCGGATGCAGGTGACCACGTCCTGCAGCTGGCGCCGGCCGGCCTCGTGAAACAGCACGTCATTGGTGACGACGGTCTTCACCCGATGCTTCGCCGCTAGGTTTGACAGCTCATGCAGCCGCAGTTGATCGTTGGGGCGCCGACGCAGGCAGAGGGAGACATAGGCCCGGTCGCCAAAGAGTTCCGCCATTTTCCGGAGCTGCACGGCGCAGGTCTCGTCCGGCATGTCAGGCACGAGAATGCCGATCAGCCCTTCGGCATAGATCGCGACGTCGCCGAGGTGCAGGATGCAGTTGGCTTTCCCTCCCCTGCCCTTGCCCAGGGTCAGCAGCCGCGTCAATCGGGAATAGGCAGCGCGATCGGTGGGATAGACGAGGATCGACATGCCGTCCTGCAGATCGAGCCGGCAGCCAACGACGAGCCTGAGGCCCGTGACGCGCGACGCTTCGAGCGCCCGAACGATGCCGGCGAGGCTGTTGCGGTCGACGACGCCGAGCGCTTCAGTGCCCAGGAGTTTGGCGGTGACAAACAGCTCTTCCGCCGAGCTCGCGCCGCGCAGGAACGAGAAATGCGTGGTGACCTGAAGCTCGGCGTAGCGCATTTAGGCAAACACTCCGTGCAGGAACCATTTGTGGGAGCCGGTGTCCGCATCGACGCCATCGCCGGAGCGGAAAATCCAGAAGCGCTCGCCCACCTCATCCTCGACAACAAAATAGTCGCGGACCGCGATCCATTCGGAGCTGCGTTGCCACCATTCGCCCAAGATCCGCTCCGGGCCGTCAGCACGCCTCACCTTTCGCCGCTTGCCACGCCAGGTAAAGGAAACCGGTGGATGGTCGGGCAAAAGCGCAATCACCTCAATTGCCTCCGGTCGCGTCAGAAGCCGCGACGGCCGTGGCCAATGGAGCGGCCAGGTGGCGCCACCCTCGTCGGCGGTCGGCGCGATCCGCTGGACGCTGCGCTCCGGGACGTCGCTTGCCACCGGCGCGACCCGGAAAATCCGCTGGCCGCCACGATTGCCGAGTACATCGATCAGCGGCGTCACATCGGTCACCTGCTCCTCAATGAGCGAGGATGAGGACTGAGTTTCCGTCAGCGGCTCGGCGATGATGGCCGCCAGGCTCAGTTTCTCGATGCCGAAGCCAGGCTCGATCCTCTCGATCCGATCGCGGAACAGTTTCGTCAGCCAGGCGATGTCGCGAACGGGCTTGGCCGTGCCCGCCCGTAGCGACTGAAGCGTGTTGTCGACGCGGTTCACGATGAGATCGGCGCGCCGCACACCAAGTCCCCGCTTCTCGAGCGCCTGGCAGAGTTGCCGGACGAGACGGCCCACATATTTCTCGATCGTTTCCGGTGCGCCGATCGGTTCGGCAAAGGATTTGTGCACCTCGACGATATCGACCCGTCGGATCGGATCGATCGGCTCGGCGAGACGGCCGAACATCTGGTCGAGACGCCGTCCTACCTCCGGACCGAAGCGCTGGGTCAGCGGCGCCCGTGGCGTGTCGGCAAGATCGCCGACGGTAGCGAAGCCGAGAGTGCGGAGGCTTGCAACGATCTCAGCCGTCAAACGCAGCGACGACAGCGGCAATCGGGTGACGGCTTTTGCTGTCTCACCGCGCGGGACGATGATCGTCTCGCGACCTATGGTCCGAGCCAGCGCATGTGCGGCACCCCAGCTGTCGGCGATCGCCGCTCGCGCTGCGAGACCGCGGCCGCGTAAGCGATTGACGAGGCCCGACAGCATCATTTCCTCGCCACCGTGAAGATGATCGGCGCCTTCTGTGTCCAGGACGATACCGTCCGGAGGGTCCATGGCTGTGACAGGGGAATATTGCGACAGTACCCAGAGCGTCAGCCGTTCCAGGGCTGCGAGATCTGCCGCCGGGTCGGCGTCAACCATAATGAGCCCCTGGACTAAGGCCTGCGCCTTCGCCGCCGGCATACCGATACGAAGGCCGAGCCTGGCCGCTGCCAGATCGGCTGCCGCAACCCATCGCTTCGAACCGCTCCTGGCGATGACCACCAGCGGCGTGTCAGGAGACAGCGAAGGATCGGCCCGCCTGATCCGGTCGGTCGGCAGTGTCGGAAGAAAGACAGATACGACCCTGGCCATCACATGCTCCGATGATGAATTCTCCTCCCTCGCCTGCCCTGACCCGCATCAGTTCCGCGAGCCAGCGCGCCCGGCCCATGCCCGGCACGGGAAGCGGCTCGGACGGCAGCACCGAGATGCGCCAACGGGTCACCGCGGCCGTCGGCATGCCGAAATCGGAAGCTTCCGTCTGCCGCCGCCAGCGGCGGATCACCAGGCCCAACGTGCCCGACTTCTCCGCCGCAAGCTGCAGCCGGCGCGAGGCCGTCATCGGCAGGCGCACCAGTTCGGCGACCACGGCTCCAAGCCCGCCATAACGCAGCGCCTCCTCGAAGCTTGCCAGCACCGTCTCCTCCTTGTCGCACTCGACAAAGATGACGCGGTCGGGGTGAAGGCCGACTTGGGCCAGGGCTGGAAAGAAGAGATCGAAGCGTGTGAGGCACCAGACGACCTTGCCGGTGGTGCGGGCCGCGATGCCGCCAATGAAGAGGGCGGCGGCCGCGCCATCGATCGCACCATTGCCACCACCGGCGACTTCATGCAGCGCCCCATAAGCAAGCCCTCCGCCGGGCAGCTGCGCGTCAATCGCATCCACACCGAACGGCAGGACCGTGCGAGCACGCATGCCCGCCCCTTCCAGGCTGGCGATCTTCTCGCGTAGCTCGGCGACAACGGCATTCGAAGGCGCGGTGGCTGTCGTCATGATCTCCTGTAGGGCAACCCGTTTTTGACTTTGGTAAGAGTGATATGTTCTTTATTTGTTCTAAAAGCGAAAACGAGTCAATGCGCACCTGGCGCGCTCAAGTTGAACGAACGGGCGACTTCGAAGGAATCTATGAGGGGATTCAATCCGATGACAGAATTGGGAATTTTTTCACACGGCTGGCAACGCCGGAAGGCTTGGTGTCGAAACATGGCGTGTGCCAGGCCTTGCCTCCTGTTCGCGTCGTTGCGCATGTCGGCGGAGAGCGATCGCGAGACATCGACGCTCTTCTTGACCCTGCCCTTCGTGTCGCGGGGGACAGGCCATTTTCCAGTGCTCGTGTCGATCATTTCACGCTTGCTGACGGCAGGACTCCTTGGAGGTTGTCGCACCCAAAAAGCGCGCGCTGATGCTAAATGACTCATGGAATCATAAGCCTAAGCGGGACTCGCACAACTTGCAGTCAGATGGCGCTAAGTCATTGAAAAATGATTCGTTTCGAATCGGAACGATTCGCGGCTGATTCGCTTGAATCGCCTGAGTTGCGTCTGGAGTATGAGCGTATGGTAAGCCCGAGAGCCAATTGGAAAGGCTTCATCAAGTTCGGAGAAGTCTCCTGTCCGGTGGCGCTCTATACGGCTGCGTCCTCGTCCGAACGGATTGCCTTCAATACGCTCAACCGCACGACCGGCAATCGGGTGAAACGGGAATTCATCGACACCGAAACCGGCGATCCGGTCGAGCGCGGGGACCAGGTCAAGGGCTACGAGGTCGAGAACGGCCAATATGTCGTGCTCGAACCCGAGGAAGTGGCTGCGGTCATTCCAGAGAGCGACAAGACCTTGAAGATCGAGGCCTTCATCCCCTGTTCGCAGATCGACACTACCTATTTCGACAAGCCCTATTACCTGGCGCCCGACAAGATGGGCAAGGAGGCCTACCTGCTGCTGCGTGATGGGATGAAGGAGGAGAAAGTCGCTGGCATTGCCCGAACCGTCCTCTTCCGGCGGATGCGCACTGTCCTGATCCGGCCGCACGGCAAGGGGCTGATCGCCTCGACGCTGAACTTCAACTATGAGGTCCGCTCGTCGGAAAAAGCGTTCGAAGACATGCCGGATCTGAAGATCGAAGGCGAAATGCTCGAACTCGCCGAACACATCATCGCCACGAAGAAAGGCAGTTTTGACGCAAGCACCTTCGACGACCGCTATGAGGCTGCCGTCGCCGAACTGGTGAAAGCCAAGATCGAAGGCCGCGCGCTCCCGAAGAAGAAGGCACCGATTGCGTCGAAGCCCAGCGACCTCTTGCAGGCACTGCGCGAAAGTGCCGGAGTGGCCGCCAGGGAGACGAAGCCGAAGCGCACGGCCGCGAACGCCAACCAAGGCGCGCGGCGCGAGAAGACCGCAAAGACTGCCGCAAAATCGAAGCAGGCCGCGACACCAGCCCGGCGCGCCGGTTAAGGGGAGGATGCCGCCATGGCTCTGCGTCCCTATTGGAAAGGCTATCTTAAACTCTCGCTCGTCACTTGTCCGGTTGAGATGATGCCTGCCACATCCGAGAGCGAAAAAGTCCGCTTCCACACGCTCAATCGTAAAACCCAGAACCGCGTCGTCAGCCATTACGTCGACTCCGTCACCGGCAACGAGGTCAAGGAAGAAGACGAGGTCAAGGGCTACCAGCGTGGCGAGGACGAATACGTCATTCTCGAAGACGAGGAGCTCGAAAACGTCGCCCTTGAGACCAGGACGATCGATATCTCGACATTCACGCCACGCGATAGCATCGAGTGGATCTGGCTCGAAACGCCCTATTACCTTTCCCCAAACGATCCAGTCGGACAGGAAGCGTTTTCCGTCATCCGCGACGCCATGGAAGCGCAGAAGATGGTCGGGATTTCCCGGCTGGTGATCTCGCGCCGCGAGCGCGCCGTCATGCTTGAGCCCTGCGGCAAAGGCATCGTATTATGGACGCTTCGCTATGGGGATGAGGTCCGCGATGAAGACAGCTATTTCGAGGCGATCGGCGACGAGAACGCCGAACCGGAAATGATGCCGCTGGTTCAGCAACTGATCAGAAAGCAGACGAAGGATTGGAGCCCTAAAATGGTCGTCGATCCGATCCAGGAGCGGCTGCTCGACATCATCGCGACCAAGAAGAAGGCGCTGAAGAAACCTGCCCAGACCAAGGCTAAACCTCAGCAGTCGTCGAAACCCAGCAATGTCGTCAACATTATGGACGCCTTGAAGAAGTCGGTCGCGGCCGAGAAGCGGGCCGGCCGATGAGCCGTCGCGCCAAGCCGCTGCTGCAGGACGAGCAGTTTCTCAAGTCCAGACCGACGCGCCCGCGCGATCCGGCGCAGCCCAACCTCCCATTCGATCCGATGCCTGAGCGCATCGAGCCATGCCTGGCGCGCTTGGAAAAAGTGCCGCCGAAAGGTCCAGACTGGTCCTTCGAGGTGAAATGGGACGGCTATCGTCTCGCCATCCATGTCGAACCGAAGGGCGTTCGGATCATCACACGCGGCGGCCACGACTKGACGCACAGGTTTCCGGCAATCGCCGACGCGGCAAAAAAGCTCGGCGTCGGAACCGCGATCCTCGATGGAGAAGCCGTCGTGCTCGACGAAGAGGGGCGTTCGGATTTCGGAGCGCTGCAGCGCTCGCTGGGTGGACGCGGCGGCAAGCGCTCATCAGAGGAAGCGGTGCTCTTCGCTTTCGATCTCCTCTATTTTGACGGTCACGATCTGACCGGAACCGAGCTCTCCGTCCGCCGGCATCTGCTGGAAGATTTTCTTGATGGCGCCACTGGTGCAATCCAGCTGTCGGACGAAGTCCATGGCGATGGCGCCGTGCTCCTGGCACATGCCTGCTCGCTGAGGCTTGAGGGGATCATCGCCAAGCAACGGGACCGGCCCTATCGCTCTGGCCGCACCGGCGACTGGCTGAAGATCAAATGCGTTCAGAGCGAAAGCTTCATGATCGTTGGCTACGAGCAGTCGACCGCCGCCCGCGGCGGCATCGGCAGCCTGCTGCTTGCCGGCCGCAAGGGGCATGACTGGGTCTATGTCGGCTCGGTCGGCACGGGCTTCAACGCCAAGGATGCGGAAGAGCTGCGCACGATACTCGACAAATTGAAGACCAAGCGGCCGGCGGTGCCGCTCAAGGGCAAGAACCTGGTCTTTGCAGAGCCGACATTGATCGTTGAGATCGAGTTTCGCGGATGGACCCATGATGGCAATCTGCGGCACGCATCCTACAAGGGGCTGCGCGAAGTCCAGGACAATGCCGCGGTCTTCGACATCAACGACAGGCCGGCTGGCTGAAGAAGAACAGGACGCTCAATCGTTTCGGGGAGCGCCCTTCGCTACGGGGCGGAATAACCATCTACTGCATCAAGCCAATTCTAAAGACCATTGCTGATCGGAAACATGTCTTCGCCGTAGTGGTGAAGCCGCGTGTGATGAAGCCGGCATAACCATCGCACCCTCAACGGCTCGTCATACTGATCGTGATGCGCATCCACTGCTTCGGCGCCGCAGACTTCGCACGTTTGCTTTTCGAGCTCCCCCGCTTTTACCGCTCGTTGCACGGCAAGATGAGCGTCATACTTGCCGGGATTAGCACGACGCCAATTCGCTTGGCGGGTATCGGTCTTCAGCATCGTTTCATCCTGCCATTATGATCGAGGGTGGAAGATATCTTGTGTGGCTGTATGCCACCGCTACGAGATATAGTCATGTTCGCAACAGCCGACGATCATCGCGACGCCGCCGAGACCGACAAGCTATTTTCGCGCTCTGAAGCGGTCGAAGGCTGTCAGCCGCTGGAGTGGAGGATCGGCATCCGGCCAGCGGTAGATTTCCGTCCTCAGAAAGTGAAGCTCCTCATCCAGGTTCTCTTCGGCGATCTCGATCCACCAGGATTTGGGGCGGCCATCGCTGCCATCGGCCCAGCGATATCCCCGTGCCTTGAGATGATCTTTGAGATCGAAAGGTGAGTTTTCCGCGAAGATGCGGACGCGCGAGCGTTGGCTCGCCTGATAGAGCTCGGCAAACGCAGAACGCTCGGCGCCGTCTTGCACGCCGACGAGCACCTCAAGCAACGCGAAGCAATCGTCGACAGCGCGATGTCCGTCGTGGAAATAGCCGCTCTGCCCGATCAGATAGCCGAGCTTGGTTCCTTCATAACCGCGACTGCTCCAGTCGATCTCGGAAACCGAGCACGCCCATGCTTTCCGCGCGAAAAGGTCGTTGAGGGCTTCACAGAACGGCCTGTCGAAACCCGCATTGTGGGCGATGATCAGATCGGCCGGTTCGACGATGGCTCGCACCGCACCAATATCGAAGACCTGGCCGGCAACCATCTCGTCGGTGATCCCAGTCAGTTGCGTGATCTCGGGCGGGATTGGAGCTATTGGTTGCTGCAGGCCACCATAAACGCCGATGACGTCGCCGACGTCGCCCGTATCATTGAACGTGAAGGCTACCAAGCCGATTTCGATGATTTCGTGCTGGCGAGGGTCGAGACCTGTGGTCTCGGTGTCGACGATCGCGCCGATCAACGGGAAACCCGGTCGGCGGAAATCGGCGATCTGGCGCGGATCCAGCTTCCTCAGAATCCGATACCGACCCGTCGCTTCGAGGGCACGCAGCATTTCCTCTTCGGAAAGATGCGTGGGCGATGGCCGCGGCTTCCGAGGCGTCTCAAGTTTGATGACGCGCGGCCGCTCGCCGACGGTAAACATATCAAGCTGTGATGCCATTTCACCTGACCGTTTCGGCGGATGCTACCGCAGGGGAATGTTCAAGAGAAGTCTGCACCCGTATGCCGCTTAGATAGCGCACAAGAAATCGGGCCCTGCATTGTCGGAAAGACTATTTCAGTTCGAAGCGGCGCCGGGCTTCTTCGATGCATTCTGCCAGTAGCCGATCAGGATCGGTCATACCCGAGCGGTAACGGCACATCACCAGGTCGGCACAGTCCTGGCGCGTGTCTTCGCAGTCAAAAAACCAGGGCAGAGCTATGATCGCCTCATAAACCTTCCGCACCTGCTCGAACTGAGAGGGCGCAATCGGGTTGTTGATTTCTTCAACGCTCATGAACTACCCATTCGACACTGGGATACAAATCGGACGAGCGATCATAGTTCAGCAACCCTGAATTTAACGTGAATGCGGGGTGCCGGTGATTACAGGTGAGGTCACGGCGCAGTCTCAATGCGGAGTCCTGGCAACAAATGCCTCGAGCGGCAGGAAGGCATAAGTTTCCCTCCTCATCGCTCTGCGACTGACTGTTGATTTTCGCTTCGATTTGAACCGTATTTCTGCTTCGCGCTGATCCACGTCGCGGCTCTGAAAGCCGCGAGACATATGACAAATTTACGCGAACTGCTGGTAAGCGAGAAACGGCGTGGTGGATCAATTCATGCTGGAAACCAACACTGGCGATCTCGATGCTCCTGTCGAACACCGGCACGGCTATTTCGGGCTCCGCATTTCCCCGTAGACGGCCGATCATATGCGCGAACCCGGCAGCATGGAACGTTTCGGGAGCGCCTTTGCGCTGCCGCAATCCACCGGGCACGAGCACCATGTCGTCAAAATGATACCCATCCATCGGGAAGTTGGCAGCACTGCCAGCCGATCGCGCATTGAGTTCGGCGTCGAGTTTCTCTGCAAGGGCGGATTTGCCGGATCCTACCTCCGCCTGTGGTCCGCGGGTTCCTTCCTCGGGGACTTTCGTGCACCTGCCGGCGCCCGAAACTCTTCACGATTGCGCACAGTCGAGGCTCGGGTTGCCAAACCCTGCAGCAGTCGTTTCCTCGCCCATGATACGCCTGCTAGCCCTCCCGAGATAAGGAAGTCGTTTCCTGCTAGTCCAAAGGTGGCTTCGAGAAATTTATTTCAAGGGACCACGTGTGATGGCGGTGAGGTCCGGAATCACGTCGAACGCCTTGATGCTTAGTGTCGGATCACCTTTCATCTCTGCAATGATTGGCCCATCCATAAAGGCTTTCACCGCAGTGTCATCGTCGAAAAGGTAGATTCCGCCGGCTTCGCTTTTGCCCTCGTTTATGATCCAGACCTTCCAGCGCAGGCCAGGCAAGTCTGCGATGGGTTGAGCATAAGGCCGATTTTCCGTCTCGTATTCGGCCCTCGGCCCGTTAAGCTTGTAGTTGATTTGCAAGATCTTGGCCGACATGTCTTTCCTCCCTCCAGGTGTGGGGTCCCTCGAATGTCGATCATTGTGACCGCAAAATGCGAGCAGGCCCAAGAGCAGTTTCGGAAGCGTTCCGCTTCAGATTGTGAACTGGTCTTAAGCGCTCGTAAGGACTAACATGCGAGGCCGGGGGCGGTCATGGCTCAACGACCTTACGGACTAATCTGCCCGATCTCGCTTGCTTGTGAGATCCTGGAACCACGCTGGACCATCCAGATCCTTGCGGAAATCTGGAACGGCTCGACCCGCTTCAACGACATTCGCAAAGGGGTTGGCAACATCTCCAGCGCCATCCTGTCGAAGCGGCTGAAAGAAATGGAAGTGTTGGGTCTAGTCGAGCGCATTGAAGACAAGGCCGCGGGCACTATTGACTATTTCCGCACCGAGAAGGCGATTAACCTCGAACCGGCCATGAACGCGCTCGCGGAATGGGCGCAACGCAACATCGACGCGGAGACCGCGCTCAGTGGTGCGGATGCTTCCACCATCATGTGGGCCGTGCGGCGACTGATCGTCATAGCGAAGCTGCCGCGACGGCGCGCCGTGATCCGCTTCCATTTCCGCGATGATCCCCCGCCAAGGTATTCCCATTACTGGCTTGTGGTCGAATCGGGCGCAAGCTTCCCCGAGCTATGCTCGCTCGACCCCGGCCGAGACGTCGACCTTTACGTCGAGACCGACGTTGTTTCACTAGGAGCTATCATCGAGGGCCGCTCCAACATCGAGCGCGAGAAGGAAAGGGGCAGCTTTTTCTTGAGCGGCAACCCCGTACTCGTTCGAAGTTTGCACCGCTGGCTGCGAACCTCGGCATATGCGGGGTTCGAGGGAATCGACCAGCTGTCTTGAAAGGGCGGAACCTGTCCCATGGCCAACGAAATCAAGCCCGGCCCGACCACGCGAAACGGCAAGGTAGTCATTGAGCGTCCCGATGGTGTACACCAACGGTATTGACGTGACAGAGACGCGCTTCGAAGAGGGTTCAGGTGGCGCGGGTTTCGGATTTTCGTGGCTAAGTGAAATGATAAGACGATGCATGTTAAAAGCTGTGAGCCCCGCCTCGTATCAGAACTGCACCCGATCAAACTTGAACGTTTGCGCTGGATTGCGCGACGCATTCCGCCATCCGTCGTTTCCACCTCGCCGACAAAGCGGATCTCTCCGTCCCGCTCCGCCTCGGCACAGCAACAGCAATAGCATTCTTCCCAAGACCGATTCCGACAAAACCTTCTGAATAGCTACCACGGCGATCCTCCGGTGATGAGGATCGGTTCGGCCTATCCAAGCAACCCTCGGAACACCAGTGTAGGGCGAGCCACCTTAGCTGCGACAACGACATATGGCCTCACGGCGAGACGTCACCGTCGGTCTGCTCACGCAGATCGCTTTTGGTAGTAAGCGAAAAGTGTGATTGATCGATAGCGTACAGACGGGCCGGAGCGGCTTGTTTCTGTAGCAGGCGGTGAAAATCTCCTTTAAAATGCAGGCGACGAGCAGGGAGTGGGGCATGTATACAGAAGAACAGCACACAACGATCCGTCCCGACGAGTTCCGGATGGTGCAGAGTATTTTCAAACAGGTGGCTGCCGAAGATTGGTTCTCGCGTGATCCTGAGCGGCAACGCGTCTTCGGCGCCTTCCTGTTGCGCGCTTTTCAGGGCGGACTGGTCGACCGCGTACATTTGTACGACTTAGCAATTCGTACTGCCCGTGAGAGTTTTGCGGCCGCAAAAGAGTTCAGTGACAGTGTAAACTGACTTTTAGGACAAGTCGCGTTGCGGCGGCGTAGACTGATGGGAGCGTGGCGATCGTAGCCGCTTACACAAGTGGCAGTGGTTACGTCAGCGCCGCCCGGGTCGATCAGCTATTCGACGTCCATTAGACGCAAGCATTCGTGGTTCAGGGTTGCTGAACTGTCATCGCAATTCAAGCATTTAGCCACCGATCCACTTAAGAAAGGACGCACAAAGTGTCCGTCCCGCCGCCGATCAACAGGTTGCCGCAGTCGGCGTTCGCACGGTTGTCTCTAGCCCGAATATCTCACACTATGTTGGTGCATCGGGGCTGAGAATCTGAGAAAGTTGTTTTACCAGAACGACTTAACTCAGGTTCAAAGGAATCCCCGATGCCGGCAGAGTGTAGCGCAAAATCATTCGAATTTGCCAGCATTGAATC